>JBCDGN010000146.1:0-6798 GCA_038751255.1 Pseudomonadota bacterium | reverse complement strand
TCAAAGTCGAAAAGTCCCGCTTCCTGCGCCATTTGCGTGTGATAGACGGTTTGGAGCAGCAGATCGCCGAGCTCTCCCTGAAGTTCGGCCCAGTCCTGTCTTTCGATCGCATCAGCAACTTCATAGGCCTCTTCTATTGTGTAAGGCGCAATGGTGCTGAAATTTTGCTCGAGATCCCAGGGACATCCATGATTGGGATCGCGTAGCGCCGCCATGATCGCGCGCAACCGGGCGAGGCCATCTGGATCTGTCGGGGCAGCAACGGGCATGGGCGCTCTCCTTTGGCGGCAGGTGATGTCCAAGCATTCCAGGGCGAGACTGTCCAGTCCAAAGGACGGCCCGGATGCCCCACCCATGCAAGCGATGGTCTGGGGTGTCCGGTGCCTTCGCAACCCACCCATGGCATCCGGGCCTCGACTTTTTCTGTGACCGATGTAGCTGTTTGCCAAGGGGAGTTGGTCGCATGGTGAGACGTATGTTGGTTTGGGGTCTGTTCGTGGTGCTTGTGCTGGGCGCAGCGTTTGCGGCCTATGTGCGCTTGGCGCCAAGCGATCCTGCCACTTGGCAGGTCGATCCTATCACCGTTGTGCCACCGACCAGCCCGAACTATGCCCTGGTTCGGCCTGGAGAAGGGGATGATCCCGTCTTTGCTGCGACACCCGACGCCTTGCTATCTGCTTTGAACCAAATTGCCTTGGCCGCCCCGAGGGTGACGCCTCTTGCCGGCAGCGTTGACAGTGGCGAGATCACCTTTGTCGCAAGATCGGCGCTATGGGGGTTTCCCGACTACATCTCGGTTAAAGCTGTGCCAGCGGGGGACGGTGCCCAACTCGCGATTTTTTCTCGGTCGCGTTTTGGGCACTCGGATATGGGTGTGAACGCGGCACGGATCACATCTTGGATGGATGCTTTGAAGGCCGAGATCCCCACAGAATGAGCCGCCTTATGACAACAGCCCGGCGCAACCTTGATGCAGGTGGCGCCAATTGGTGTTGTTCAATGACATCACACATTGCGCCATGATCTCGCGGCCATTCACGGTCAGACAATAGGTGTCGCCGAGGGCAATTTTTTCGCCATCCCGCCCGGTGCAATAGCAGTCATCTGCCGCCAAGGGGAGAGGCAGCGCAAGCAGAGCAATGACCAAAAAAGATAAAAACCACCGAGCCATGGGGAAATTTACCATGAGAGAGCCCCTTGACCAAGCATTCTGAGCCTTGCATCTGAGCAAAATGATCCCGTCTGACAGATTACGACAAATTACTGAGCGTTTTGGCTATCTCGAGGCCCGCATGGCGGAAGGCGTTGATGGGGGTGACTATGCAGAGCTTGCGCGTGAATACGCCGAACTGCGCCCCGTGGTGGATGAGATCGAAACCTGGCGCACGCTGAGCGATGAAGTGTCAGATACCGAGGCGATGCTGGCCGATCCCGAGATGCGAGACTTGGCCGAAGAGGAATTGCCAGATCTGCGCGCGCGACTGACCGAAGCCGAAGCCTCGTTGCAAATCGCATTGCTGCCAAAAGATGCAGCCGATGAACGCTCTGCCATGATGGAGATCCGCCCTGGCACAGGTGGCGATGAGGCCGCGCTTTTCGCTGGGGATCTTTTGCGCATGTACCAGCGCTTTGCTGAAACCCAAGGATGGCGTGCTGAGATCATGTCCGAGACCCAAACTGAGCTTGGCGGCGTGAAAGAGGCGGTGCTGCACATCAAAGGCAGCGGTGTTTTCGCTAAGCTGAAGTTTGAAAGCGGGGTCCATCGGGTTCAGCGGGTACCGACCACTGAGGCGGGTGGTCGGGTCCATACCTCTGCGGCGACAGTGGCGGTGTTGCCCGAAGCAGAAGAGGTCGATGTGGCGATCGACCCGTCTGAGATCCGGATCGACACGATGCGGGCCAGCGGGGCAGGGGGGCAGCATGTCAACACCACCGACAGTGCGGTGCGGATTACGCATTTGCCATCTGGGATCGTGGTGACCAGTTCAGAAAAATCGCAGCATCAGAACCGCGCCATTGCCATGCAGGTCCTGCGCACGCGGCTTTATGATCTGGAGCGACAGCGCGCGGCTGAAGAACGGGCAGCGGATCGCAAAAGCCAGGTCGGCTCGGGCGATCGATCCGAACGGATCCGGACTTATAACTTTCCTCAGGGCCGCGTCACCGATCACCGGATTGGCCTGACACTTTACCGGCTTGATCAGGTTATCGCAGGCGATCTGAACGAGTTGGTCGATGCGCTTTTGGCCGATGACCAAGCCGCGCGGCTTGCACAACTTAATTCATGAAAGTTGCGGAGGCGCTGCGCCTAGGAGCGCTGCGATTGGCCGCTGCGGGAGTGCCAGAGGCGGCAGGCGATGCGCGTGCCCTGATGGCCCATGCACTTGGTGTGGCGCGCGCGCGCGTGACGCTGCACTTGCCCGATCCTCTTCCCGAAGAGGCCGAAAAGCGCTTTGAATCTGCCTGGGCGGCAAGGTCGATCCGCGTCCCGGTGAGCCAGATCCTTGGCTACCGGGACTTCTATGGGCGCCGGTTTCAGGTTTCTGCTGACGTCTTGGATCCGCGTCCAGAGACAGAGATTTTGGTGACCGCCGCGCTGGAGTTGCCTTTTGCACGCGTCATTGATCTCGGCACAGGGTCCGGTGCAATCCTTCTGTCGCTTTTGGCGGAATGCTCAGACGCGGAAGGGGTCGGCACAGACCTTTCTGCGGCGGCGCTCGCGATTGCCAGGGAGAACGCAGCGACAATGGACCTGCAGGATCGCGTAAAATTTCAGCAGGCGGACTGGTGGTCGGGGATCGACGGTCGCTTTGATCTGGTCGTGTCAAACCCGCCGTATATTTCTCAGGCGGAAATGGCCGAACTATCACCCGAGTTGCAGTATGAACCTAATGTGGCGCTGACACCTGGTGGGGATGGGCTGGACGCCTACCGGCGGCTTTTCGCCGGGCTTGCGATACATATGTCGCCGAACGGTCGCGCGCTTTTTGAGATCGGGGCAAACCAAGGCACGGCTGTCCGAGCGCTTGCCGTAGCGGCGGGGTTTGAAAGTACGAGACTTCTGCAAGATTTTGATGGCCGTGATCGTGTGATTTGCATCGATCTGGATTGAGAGATTTCCTCTCTTCTTGCTCATTTTCCCCGAAATTTGCCAAATCCTTCCAAGATTCCGCTTGTTTTCGCCTGCTTCCCGTGATTTACGGGATCCGTGCTAAGCGTCCTGGGAACGGGACTAAGCATGGCTAAGCAGGACAATCCGAGTCCCCTGAGGCGCGTTACGCCTCTTATCGGAATCCGACGAATCAAGAATAAGGCACAGCACTCGTACTCATGAGATCATCTAAGTCACGGTCGCGGTCAAAGTCGAACCGCAACAGGTCAGTTGGCAATATTGTTAACCGGGTGTTTGACAGCTCCGGCCCAGAGGGCAAGGTGCGCGGCACGCCGCAACAAATCATCGAAAAATACAATCAGCTTGCCCGCGATGCCCAGTTGGCAAATGACCGTGTTGCGACTGAGAATTTCCAGCAGCATTCGGAGCATTACACCCGAATGCTCGGCCAAGCGATGCGCGAAGCCGAAGCGCGGCGCGAACAGCAAGAAGCAATGAACCGCGAACGTCAGCGAGAACGCGATGAAGCGCGCGCTCACCAGCCCGCAGAGGTTGTTCAGACGACCGAGGCCGAGGCACCGCAGCCTGTGATCGAAGAGCAAGCAGCGCCCGCACCCGTCCCGGTCGAAACCAGCGAAGCCGAGGGGCTTGGTCAAGTGGTCGAGATCGACTCTGGTGCGGATACCGGTCTTGTTGAGACCCCAGAAAGCAAACCTCAACGTCCCCGTCGCCCCCGCAAACCCCGCAGCAAACCTGCACCAAAGGCCGCCTCTTCAGAGGCGCAAGATGCGCCTGCGAGTGAGGCCGGGGAAGGCGATGCTGCACCGGAGACCGTGGCCGATAAGACTACAGACACTGGTGCTGCTGAGCCTGTGGCCGAGGCCAAGGCAGATCCCAAAGAAAACGAAGGCGCGGTCAGACCAGAGGCCGCCGCAGAGTAAGCCTCAAGAGGTTTTGTCTGTCAGCACTGGCGCCAGGCGTCGTGCCAAGGCGCAAAAGGCCTCGATTTCAACGGTTTCGGCCCGATCAGTCGGTTTGATACCAGCGCCGAGTAGATGATTTTCAATGTCTTTGGAAAGAGGCTTCAGCGACGCGCGGAGCATTTTTCGCCTTTGTCCAAAGGCAGTTCCGACAACACGCGATAGAAGTGCGGCATCTGCCGGAAAACGCGGTGCGGGTAGGGCGCGTATGTGGACGACCGAGGAACTGACCTTGGGTGGTGGCGTAAAGGCCTGCGGCGGGAGGTCCATCACAATTTGCGCCTCGCAGCGCCATTGTGCAAGGATTGCCAAGCGTCCATAGGCCTTACCGCCGGGTTTGGCCACGATCCGTTCGGCCACTTCCCGTTGAAACATTAAGGTCAGGCTTTGCCACAATGGCGGCCATTCCGACGGGGTTAGCCAGCGGACCAAAAGCTCCGTGCCCACATTGTAGGGAAGATTGGCAACGATACGGCGAGGCGGTGAAAGCTCGGCCAACGGATCATGCTCCAACGCATCCCCTTGCACAATCTCAAGCCGTCCGGGATAGGCCTTTGCAATCTCTTCCAAGGCGGGCACGCAGCGCGGATCCCGTTCAATTGCCACCAGATTGCGGGCGCCCTCCGCCAGAAGCGCGCGGGTAAGGCCCCCGGGGCCGGGACCGATCTCGAGCACGTCGCAGACAGTCAAATCCCCGGCTTGACGTGCAATTTTGGCAGTAAGGTTCAAGTCCAGCAGGAAGTTTTGCCCAAACGCTTTTTTGGCGCTGAGACCATGGGTTCGAATGACATCGCGCAGAGGTGGCAGGTTGTCGATTGCGCTCATGCCGGCGCAAGTGCGTCCCTGCGCGCCTGTTGCATTGTCCAAGCCAGTCGGAGGGCGGCGATCATGCTGCTTGGGTTTGCGATCCCCTGTCCCGCGATATCAAAGGCAGTGCCATGATCTGGCGACGTTCGGATGAAGGGAAGCCCCAAGGTCACATTCACCCCGCCATCGAAATCCAAGGTCTTGATCGGCACAAGCGCTTGATCGTGATACATCGCCACCGCCGCGTCATAACGGCGACGCGCAGCGGTGTGGAAAAGCGTATCTGCGGGATGCGGACCGGTCACGATGTGGCCTTCGCTGTGTAACGTGGCGATTACCGGGGCAATCAAAGCGTCATCTTCTGTTCCCATCGCACCACCTTCGCCAGCATGGGGATTTAACCCTGCAACCGCAACGCGCGGGGCGGCGATGCCAAAGTCTCGCTCAAGGCCGGCAAGAGTGATCAGGATCGTTTCGCGCAGCGTATTGGCCTTTAGTGCCGTCGGCACTTCGGACAGGGGAATATGGATGGTCGCGGGCACAACCTTTAGCGCATCGCAGGCCAACATCATCACCACCGGAACATCGCCGCCCAAATGGGCCAGATATTCGGTATGGCCTGGAAACGCGAATCCCGCTCCGTCCTTAAGTGCCTTTTTGTTGATCGGCGCCGTGCACAGCGCGCCTGCCTCGCCGATCTGGACCAAATCAACAGCGCGCGCGATGACCTCGATCACGCCTTTTGCGTTTTCCGGTACAACCTCTCCTGGCGGATTGGGTTCAGCGAAATCGTGGGGCAGAACCGGAAGCTCGGACGCGGCGACAGTCAGCGCCTCCTTTGGTGTTTTGACCAGCGCGTGCGGCGTGCCAGCGGGCAAATGACGTGGATCACCGAGCCAGAGCAATGGGATCTCTGCCCCAATAGCCTGGTGCGCCTTAACAGCGATTTCAGGTCCAATGCCCGCCGGTTCGCCGCAACTGATCACAATCGGTGAGGTCATGTCTTCCGGATATCCGCCGCGGCGCGCAATTCTGAAAGATAGCCGTCAGCGAAGCTTTCTAGTCTTTGGAAAAACAACTGTTGCATGAGTTGATCGCGCGCTTCCGCATCGGGTTCTGCTTCGGCGCGAGAACACAGCATCACGATCCCATTGCCGCCTGGCAGCGCCGTCATTTCTCCGGGATCGAGCGTCCGCACGGCAGAGGCCACGGCACTGGACAACTCGCTTGCGGATTTTGAGGCGCGCTCGAGCTGGCCCGGTGCTGCATTGGGGTTTTGTCCGAAGAACCCGTTGCAGTCATCGACACTTTGCGACATCCGGGCGATTTCGCTCGCGGGGTTCACCCCTGGCGCCAGCCGCAACAGCGCATAATCGATCTGGACATTGCTCGCCGGGGGCGGCGCGACATCCTGCAACTGCCGCAACTGAAACACTGCGATGGTGTCTTGGATCGGCACCGGGGCGGAGACTTCGCCCGGGCGCATGGTCAAAAAGATGGGGCCGACGCTTGGGGGCAGGGCGCTCACTGGCAGCCAATCGAGCTTTCCGCCATTGGTTGCACTGGGACCAACCGAAAACCGCCGGGCTGCGTCCTCAAACTCCGAAAAGCTGGTGATTTCTTGCAAATCGCGTGCAAGCTCCTGACTGCGCTGTGCTTCGCCGAAACTCATAGGTAAGACGATTTCCGACACCAAAACCCGTGCATTGCCTTGGCCGGTGGAAATCGCCAGCGCCCTGTCGAGCTCTTCGTCGCCGACCCGCGCGCGGGCGCCGAAACGGGCTTGCACCAGGCCGGTCCAGGCCAATTCGACGCGAATATAATCCCGGACGGTTTCTGGATCGATGCCCACTTGACCCAAGGTGAAGAAGAATTCCTCCGAGCTTAGGTTTGCCCGCG
>JBCDGN010000145.1:0-6816 GCA_038751255.1 Pseudomonadota bacterium | reverse complement strand
GGGCAAGGGGTTCAAGCAAGTTTGAAGCGCTTACCCTAACGTCGCCACGCGCCGCGGTCGCGAATTTCGGTAGAGGACACATGCTGCATTGGCATCGGCACGTAGCACCAGGCTGGCGGCACTGCACGCGCCAGAAGATGCGATTGCGAGGTTTTAAGGCGCGCGCGCCGGTAAAGCCGTGCTGCCCGCGCGGTCCGGGTCCAAATCGGAACGCCGGGACGCGCCAAGACGCCAATGGGCACCCTGGCGACGATGCTTGGCCAACGCTCCCAGCGGTGGAACCCCGCAAGGTTATCGGCCCCCATAATCCAACTGAAGTGGACGCCGGGATAGAGCGATTGCAGGTACTCTAGGGTCTGCGCAGTGAACCGGGTGCCGATCCGTTGCTCTAGATCGGTGACCAAGATGCGCGGATCGGTCACCAGAAGCCTTGCTGCAGCAAGACGCCGGGCCATCGGCGCAGGACCTTCGGCCTTTAACGGGTTTCCCGGGCTCACGAGCCACCAGATCCTGTCGACCCCAAACCGCTGCAGAGCGGCTTTGGAAATCGCCACATGGCCGCGATGCGCGGGATCAAAAGACCCGCCGAGCAATCCAATTGTCTGCCCAGCCCGGGCGATGGGGAAACCCTCGCGCATCACGCCTGCCTCCTCACCGCTCAGCGCCATTGGTTGTCCGTGTAAAACGCCACGACGGGCACGCGCAATGGCAACATGCTGGACAGTGGTGCGCAGTTTGGCATTGTGAGAGCAAACCGAACAGGAGACGCCAGATGAACGCATCGCGATACCTCACAGCAACGCTTTGGTCCTGGAGCATTGCTGTTTTCCTGAGCCCCGCCATCCTGGCCCAACAAGCGACCGACAATGTCGCTCCCGAAGCGGCATCTGGTACCCATATCGAGGGCTTTTTTGAACGCAGCGCCGCATCGCTGGCTGCGAAAACCGCGGGTCAACCGGTTGCCGCAGAAAACTGGATGATCGTCGCGGCGAATCCTCTGGCAGTGGAGGCAGGCGCAGAGGTTTTGGCCGTAGGCGGCAGCGCTGCGGATGCCATGATCGCAACACAGGCGGTTTTGGGGCTGGTCGAGCCGCAATCCTCCGGGCTGGGCGGCGGCGCTTTTCTGGTCTGGTACAACGCCGAAAGCGGCGAATTGACAACGCTGGATGGTCGAGAAACCGCTCCAGCAGCCGCCACGCCATCGCTTTTTCAAACCGAAGACGGCGAACCGATGGGGTTTTTCGACGCCGTCATCGGTGGTCGCTCTGTTGGGACGCCGGGCATCCCTGCCTTGATGGAGGATGCCCATCGCCGCTGGGGGCGCGCCAGTTGGACGACCCTTTTTGATCGAGCAATTCAGCTATCCGAGAACGGCTTCGAGGCGTCGCCGCGTCTGGTGGAGATGATTGTCTATAGCGAAGAAACTCTGTCCGTCCACCCGCCCGTGGCCGAGATGTTTCTGACCGAAGGTACCGCTTTGGAGATCGGAGAGATCACGCGCAACCCAGCCTATGCAGAGACGCTGCGAACCATCGCGAAAGAAGGCGCCGACGCCTTTTACACTGGTTCGATTGCGGCGGAGATCGTCCAAACAGTTCAGGATTTCGCAGCCAATCCGGGACTTTTGGATCTGGACGACCTCGCCGCCTATCAGGTGAAAGAACGCCCCGCGGTTTGTGCGGGTTACCGCGACTATGAGATCTGCGGCATGGGCCCGCCCTCCTCTGGGGCGCTGAGCGTCGGCCAGATCTTGGGGCTCTTGGAGCCGTTTGATATCGGTGCGATGGGACCGGACAGCCCAGAGGCCTGGCGTTTGATCGGCGATGCTTCGCGTTTGGCCTTCGCTGATCGCGGGCTCTACATGGCCGATAGTGATTTCGTCGCCGTCCCGACCAAGGGCCTGGTTGATCCGGCATATCTGGCAGAACGCGCGCAGCTTTTGGAGGGCGCCACCGCCTTGACCGAGGTCTCCCCCGGCGAGCCCGGTTTCGACCATGCAATGCTCTGGGCGCCGGATGAGAGCCTGGAGTTGCCCTCAACCACCCATATTTCGATCGTGGACAGCTACGGCAATGCGCTTTCCATGACCTCCAGCATCGAAAACGGGTTCGGTTCGCGGCTGATGGCGCCGGGCGGGTTCCTCTTGAATAACCAACTGACCGATTTTTCCTTCCGCAGCCATGATAACGGGCGCCCGATTGCTAATGCGCTCGCGCCGGGCAAACGGCCCCGATCTTCGATGGCGCCCACGATTGTCCTGCGCGACGGCGCTCCGGTCATGGTGATCGGCTCTCCAGGCGGATCACGCATCATCGGATATGTGGCGCAAGCCATCATCAACACCCTCGATTGGGGGATGGATATCCAACAAGCGCTTGATATGCCCCATAGGGTCAACCGGTTTGGCCCATTCGATCTAGAGGCTGGAACCTCGGCAGAGGCGATGGCGCCCGCGCTTGAAGCTCTCGGCTACGAGGTTTCAATCCGGCCACTGACCTCAGGCACGCACGGTATTGTGATAACAGAAGAGGGGCTCTTGGGCGGCGCTGATCCACGACGCGAGGGCATCGCCATTGGGGAGTAGTCTCGTTTAGGCGAAAATCCGCTAATGTGTAGCCCAGACTGCGCTGCAGCGCTCGATATGGGTTCGAGTCTTCGCGCCCAACGGCGCCTAAAGCCCTTCCACCAGGGTTTCAACCTCAAGAAGCGTGATCTTTTTGCGACCCGATTCGATCACGCCGCTTTTCGCCAAACGGGCGAATACGCGGCTGACCGCCTCGCGATTGGCGCCCACATGGGCCGCGATATCGCTGTGGGTCGGGGCTGGATCAAGATGCCCACCATCGTGAAGCTGGTCAGATTCCATCGCCAGGCGCACCAGCAAAAGCCGCACTCTGGTCTCCACATCATGCACCACCAACTCAAAGATCCGTTCATTCAGACCGCGATTGCGATAGGACAGGTCGATCATAAGGTTGCGGGCAATTCTGGGATAATTATCCAACCAATCCAAGAATTGCGGGCCTGAGATCTTCCCAACCAGACATTCCTCTGCGGCATGAACCGTCAAGGACCTGGGTCCATCGTCTAGTGCAGCAAGCTCTCCGAAATAGGCGGTGCGGCGAAATTCGGCATAAGCGACTTCTTTCCCCTCAGCCGAAATCAGAACGCCAACAAGCCGACCGTTAAGGACGATAAACACGTCGCTTGTGCGCTCGCCCTTTTCGATAACGGTCTGTCCTTTGAGCACGCGCATCGGCATAACGCCGGGAACGAGATTGGCCAGATCGCTCTGGGGAACATCTCTGAACAAGCCGATCTTTGCCAATTCACTGGAATGGATCACGAAATTACCTCGGGGGTGCGCGCCGTTCAGCTAGTGACATAGCGTCAAAATCGACAGGTTGCAAAAGCAACTTTAATGGTCAGGAAAGAACAAACGCGCTGGAACTGCTCCACCAGCTAAAGAGCAGCACCAGCGCGCCTGGATAAAGCGTTGGTCATGAAAAGTATGGACAGCCAAATCGGCTGCGCGGGAATTCGATAAACACGTAAAATTTGTTGTGCTTGGAGACTATTGCCCACAGCGTTCAGAAGTTCTGTGTCCTAGGACACAGAACTCGACGTTTTTTGTCTTCACGAGGCGTAAATTGTCTGCGGCTAGAACGATTGGCAGTGTTGTCGCCGCAGGATGTGGTCCCAAAATGCTGTCAAAAGACAGGCAAACCTTCGCGCTTTCGCGCTTTATCTGCATATCGATGCTGCTCCTCGCTTTGTCAATGGGCCACGCCTTTGCTGTGGAGGCCACGCGCGGGGCAACTTTGCTGTGGGCTGGCACCCCTACAAACAGCTTGCTGGGCGTCGCGCGCCAGCCGATCATCGCCGCCCCAAACAAACCCTTTATCGCTCGAACACGTCCACAGACCGGCCTTTTCCAACAAAATGGCGGTGCCTTGATATGGGGCTCGCCGCAGACTTCGCGACGGAAACAAACATCGGTCTCGGATCACGCCATTCGCCACCTAATAGCCGCCCCGCCAGAGGATTTCTTTGAGCTGGACGCGCTCGGATGCATTGCTGTCTCCATTTATCACGAGGCGCGCAATCAACCGCCTGCGGGGCAATATGCCGTGGGTTCCGTCATTCTAACCCGCGCGGCCAACCCTGACCGTTGGGGTGACACGGCTTGCGCAGTGGTGCAGCCTGTTCAGTTTTCCTACCTCACGGCTGATCGCCAATTTGAGCCAATTTTAGAGCCCGAGGCGTGGCGCATGTCCGTTCTGATTGCGGCTGAAGTTCTGCGCGATGGACCAGCGCCATCGCTCAAAGGCGCCGATCACTATCACGCCACTTATGTCTCACCGGATTGGAACCAGGCGATGGTGCCCATTGGGCGCATCGCTGATCACCTCTTCTGGAGGAGCCTCCCAACACAGGATGTAAGATAAGGCTGCGCGCTTTGCGGTAGAGTTACGCTGATTGAGAAAACCGCCTCAAAATACTATCCAGCGGGCTTTCTCGCTCAGGCGTTGGAGGGGCCTCGCCGGGTTTGGGTTGCGGGTGCAACACGACGACAGTGCCGGTTGGCACCATGTCGTAGAACGCGGTGATCTGTTGATTGACCATCCGGGCACAACCATTGGAGACCGCCCGCCCCAGTGTGTTGGGCTTATTGGTGCCGTGAATCCGGAGCATCGTGTCACCGCGGGCTGCCGTATGCAGATAAAGCGCACGCGCTCCGAGAGGATTGTTCACACCGCCTTTCATGCCCTCGGCATGTTTCTCATAAGCTGCGGGGTTGCGTTTGATCATTTCCGGCGTCGGACGCCAGAACGGCCATTGCGCCTTGCGCCCCACATAATAGGTGCCCGGTTCATAGAGCCCAGGCCGCCCGATACCGACAGTCCAACGGATCGCCTGTTGATCAGGTAAGGTCCAGTACAGCGCGAAATTGGTCGGCTCCACATGGATTTGCCCCGCAGGTAAATTGGTGCGCAGCCGAACCTGGCGCGGCTGCAGATGTTCCGGCAGGTCAAACCGGCGCATCTTCGCATCGCTGGCCACAGCAGGTGTTGCCAAAAGAGCCGCCGCTCCAGAAGACATGAAACATCGACGCGTCAACATAGACGAGTACCTCCACCACAATCGCTACCAAACTACACGCAAACTGTGCCGCAGCCGAATGAATCTTGCGTGAAGAGGATTATCGCACCCGAGACGCATCCCTTCGAATTGCCTCCGACCGCAGCTGGGCCTAAGACAACGCTGAAAGTGACTTGGAGGGACCCATGGCAGCTTATCAATACGTCTACCACATGGATGGCGTCTCCAAGACCTATCCAGGCGGCAAGAAATGCTTTGAA
Source organism: Pseudomonadota bacterium (assembly GCA_038751255.1). GTDB lineage: Bacteria > Pseudomonadota > Alphaproteobacteria > Rhodobacterales > Rhodobacteraceae > JANSYP01. The sequence continues at coordinate 1,453 of JBCDGN010000145.1, read as the reverse complement.
AACATTCGCCTGAGCTTTCTGCCTGGCGTGAAGATCGGCGTTGTGGGGGTCAATGGCGCAGGTAAATCCACCCTGATGCGGATCATGGCTGGCCAAGACAAGGACTTCACCGGCGAAGCCTGGGCTGCCGAAGGCGCAAAGGTTGGCTATCTTCCGCAGGAGCCCGCGCTCGATGAAACGCTCAATGTGCGCGATAATGTCATGCTCGGCGTGGCTGCGAAAAAAGCGATTCTCGACCGCTACAACGAGCTCGCCATGAACTACTCCGACGAAACCGCGGAAGAGATGGCCACGCTGCAGGATGAGATCGATGCGGCAAACCTTTGGGATCTCGACGCGCAGGTAGACATCTCGATGGAGGCACTGCGCTGCCCGCCCGATGACGCGGATGTCACCACGCTCTCTGGAGGGGAACGCCGCCGCATCGCACTGTGCAAGCTCTTGCTCGAAGCACCCGATATGCTGCTGCTCGACGAGCCCACCAACCATCTCGACGCGGAAACCATCGCCTGGTTGCAAAACCACCTGATCGCCTACAAAGGCACCTGCCTGATCGTCACCCACGACCGCTATTTCCTGGACGATATCACCGGCTGGATTCTCGAACTCGACCGTGGCCGTGGCATCCCTTACGAGGGCAACTACTCTGCCTGGCTCGAACAAAAGGCCAAACGGCTTGAACAAGAGGCTCGCGAGGACAAATCCCGCCAGAAGACGCTTGAACGCGAGCTTGAATGGATGCGCCAAGGGCAAAAAGCCCGTCAAGCCAAGCAAAAGGCCCGGATCAACGCGTATAATGAGTTGGCCAATCAGTCAGAGCGCGAAAAACTTGCCCGCGCACAGATCATCATCCCCAGCGGTCCTCGGCTCGGCGGCAAGGTGATCGAGGTTGAAGGCCTCGCCAAAGCCTATGGCGACAAACTGCTGGTTGAGGATCTCTCCTTTGCGCTGCCCCCTGGGGGGATCGTCGGGGTGATCGGCCCGAACGGCGCGGGGAAATCAACGCTTTTTCGCATGCTCACTGGCCAAGAGACACCAGATTCGGGCTCGGTCAGCTATGGCGACACGGTGGAGCTTGCCTATGTCGACCAATCCCGCGACGCGTTGGGCAGCGACAAAACCGTATGGGAGGAAATCTCAGGCGGCGCCGAACAAATCCAACTGGGCGACGCGGAAATGAACTCCCGCGCCTATTGCTCGGCCTTCAATTTCAAAGGCGGCGATCAGCAGAAAAAGGTGGGGCTCTTGTCGGGCGGCGAACGCAACCGCGTCCATATGGCGAAGCTCCTGAAGTCGGGCGGCAATGTGCTGCTGCTCGACGAGCCAACCAACGATCTCGATGTTGAAACCCTGCGCGCGTTGGAAGACGCGCTGGTCGATTTTGCGGGCTGCGCGGTGGTCATCAGCCACGACCGGTTCTTCCTCGACCGCATCTGCACCCATATCCTGGCCT
>JBCDGN010000144.1:0-6864 GCA_038751255.1 Pseudomonadota bacterium | reverse complement strand
CGAGGAATCCCCTTTACTGGTCCATCGGTTTCCTTGGAATCTTCAAGTTCATACTGCATCAAGTGTCATACCAGGTCTTCTCGGTCATCGCCTTCCCCGGGTTTTTGAACACGTCCCCTGAACTTGGCTTGATAGACTACATTGCGGCAGCTGGATGTATTGCTGGCGGCGTCTTGCAGCATGGTTCGGAAGCACAGCGTTACTTCTTCAAACGCAAGAACCCTGGGAAGCTCCACACGACAGGCTTCTTTGCATGGGCACGGTTCATCAATCACACGGGCCACATGCTTAGAGACGTGTCCGCCCTATTGTTCGCCCCGGCCAACCTTTTCTTCTGGCTGTTGCAGCTGCCGTTTCCGTTCACAAGGCTTCAGGTGGTGATGAAAGAGGGCATTGAACACATGAGAAAAAAATACGGCAAGGACTACGAGGAATACGAAAAGAAAGTTCCATGGTTGCTTGTGCCTGGCGTCTACTAAGGAAGGTTCTGAGCCATGAATGACACTATAGCTGCACCACAAAGGACGCCCCTGGTGATCTATATCATCGCCGGCCTGATGCTGCTGACAATCTTCCGGGCGCAAACAATATTGTTCATTCCCGAGCTTGAAATGTTCGGTGGGATTGCGCCGGACGGATGGTTCGGCCCCTGGGTTGGCGACTTCATCATCGGACTGTTGGTACCGGTGATGGTGTTCCTGGTTCTGAGGTCCAAGAGTATCAAGATCTGGGGCTTGATCGTTCTGTACAATGCGCTAGGCGCTTTCGATTACTCGCATGGCTTAATCACGCAGTGGATCTCGCCGATGCCCGAAGCCATGGCATCGCAAGCGACCGTTTATGCGGGGATCGGTTTGTTCATGGTGTGCCAGCTTATTGCTCTTGGGCTTTTGTTTCGATCTGCTGTTGTGCACCACTTCATCGGCGATACCAGGGACTGAATTCCGCTGTGTGGATCGGCGCGGCTATGCTGATGCGTATGCACCTCAGATCAGTTGCCAGTCAGGCTCTCGGACCGTCAATTGCCGAAAGTGCGAGATTTAGGGTTTCGCGTATGCCTTCTGGGTCTTCTCCCGAAGCGCGCTGCATAAGGGCGAAACCAATTTGGTCGACCAAGTACCTAGCAGCGAGTTCGCTAGACATGGTACTGTTCCAATCCCCAGCCTGTCGCCGGGATTCCAATAACTCCGCAAATGAAGTCCGGGACAGAGCGACCATTTCCTCAACCCTTTCGCGGGTTTGTGGTCCTACCCGATGTCTGGCGGCATGCATTTTGTAGAATAGGCATCCGTATTCGGTGGTCGGGTGATCGCAAGCATACTCGATCAACGCGGCCATTGTGTTCTTGAGATCGACGTCTTCCGCAAAGATGTTGAAAACCTTCGGAAGAATGTCCTCAAGATACTGATCGAGAGCTGCGCGCATAAGGCCATCTTCGCTGCCGAACTCGCGGTACAGAGACGGCTTAGAAATTTCGGCTTTCTTGCAGATTGCGTTGACCGAGACCTCGGTGACGTCGGAATGCCAGTATTCGGTCATGGCCAAGTCCAGCACTTTCTGCGGGTTCATCGTCCGCGGCCGACCCATGACTGGATTTCTTTCACTATCCATACTTTTGTACTGCCTTGTATTTTTCTATTGACCTGCTCGCCGCAAGATATATACCACCCTGTATCAAACTACTCAAGCAGGCGGTGATATGATGGCTGGGACAAGCGCAGAGACTGGACGAACAATTGTTGTCACAGGAGCCAGTAGCGGCTTTGGTGCAGGGGCACTGCGATCCTTCGCCGAGCGAGGCGATCGGGTGTGGGGGACGATGCGGGACACCGAGGGCCGAAACGCCGGCAAGAAGGCGGAACTGGAAGCGCATTCCCCCAGCATCTCGATCGTTGAAATGGATGTGACTGACGATACTTCGGTTGCAAATGGGTTCGCGCACATTATTGAAGATGGCCCCGTTGATGTACTCATCAATAACGCTGGGATCATGTATATCGGCATGACAGAGGCCTACAGTGTTGCGCAGGCGCAAGAGCAGATGGACACAAACTATTTTGGCGCTATCCGTGCAATGCAGGCGGTACTGCCGACAATGCGCCAAGCTGGTTCGGGTCTGATCATAAACACGAGCTCTGTCGCTGGTCGTGTTTGTCTACCTTTCGGTGGAACATACTGTGCGACAAAACATGCATTGGAAGCCTACAGTCAGAGCCTGCGTTATGAAGTGTCTCCGTTTGAGATAGACGTCTCTCTTGTTGAGCCTGGGCCATTTCCCACAAACCTGTTGGCGGCGGGGAAAATGCCGGATCGCGACGATGTCCTGGCGTCGTATGGCGACTTGCGAGACATCCCGGAAATGATGGCCTCTGGGTTTGCCGAGATGTTGGCGGGCGACGCTGCCCCGGACCCGCAGATGGTTATCAACGCCTATCTGAATTTGGCGGATTTGCCTTCCGGCAGCCGCCCGACGAGGACTGTTGTTGGGTTGGCTTGGGGCGTTGACGAGTTGAACGCGTTCGCGCAGCCGCGTCAGGACGCACTGCTTAAGGAAATGCAACTCGACACAGTACTTGGCGGAGTGGACGCCTAGGATGAACTCCAGTCACGATAATCCTCCGAGCGCAGGAACACCCTGAAATGACTGACGACACTTACCGATACCGTGTAAACGCTCTGGCGTTGATCGCGTCAGCTGCGTTCGGTGGAGCGAATATGTTCATCGGTACGTCTATGGGCGTCTATTGGTTGAGCCTCGATCCCCTGGACTTCATGAACAGTTTCGGATCGCAGTTTCAAAGGTTCTTGTTCACTATCATGCCGCTTTTCCTACTCATGCTTGTGGGAATTGTGCTTTCGGCCCGATTGGACTGGCAGCGGCAGTCAGTTCGGCGGAGCTGGGTTGTCGCCATCGGTCTTTATGTTGTGCTGTCGCTGATCACGGTGGGATTTCATATGCCAGAAAACCTGCGTTTGATCGCAGCGGAATACACCAGCGAGCAAGCTGATGCAGCTCGCAGCTATTGGCTTCTGGGCCACGTACCCCGAGTTATCTTGGGCTTCCTTATTCCCTGGTACGTTTTCAAAGCCATCACGGCCCATTGGTCGCCCGAGCCACAAAATGCCTGAGACCAAGTCTCCGCAATGGTTCGTTCCAGGCATCACATCAGATTGCCTGCTCTAGATAACATGCGCTCACCCGAAGTTTTGCCGACCAACCCTGTATCAATCCGGGCTCCCGCGGTCTTGCCAAACACTAGCCTCTTAGCCAACTCAAAGGAACCGGCATGGAGAGAATTGCAGACAAAAGAACGCAGCTCGGCTTAACAATCGCGATTGTCTTGACAGGCGTGATGGTCTGGCGAACCAGTGCTCTGACCTACCTCCCCAATGTGGGTGGGACAGTTCCCGAGATATGGGGAATTCCTTTCAAGGGGGACGCCTTCATTGGCCTAGCAGCTTTGGTCGTCGCATTCTTGCTTTATCGGTTCAGGAACTTAAACATCTGGGCCCTTGGAATTGCCTGGCAAGTTGCGGGACTCGCCGACCTCCTGGTCGCATACGTAGTCCAAAACATGCACCCGCTAGGATCGGCTCCTTACTTTGTGGTCCCAATTGGGATGGTTATGCACAGCGTGGCCCTTTACCTAATTTGGCGAAATCGAGAGAACTTTGAGATGCATGGTTGAGGAAGCCCATCCGGAAATTCCCAATACTGCAGGACGAGACAGAACTCTGGCGTTTTATCCAGCAGATAGCAAAGTTTTGACGGCCCCGAGGCTCCGAAGCGGCCGTTGGCGCAACTGCGGCGAAAGTTCACTTTTTCTCGCACAGCAGACATATGCGGAGGTGGTTGGGCTAACCCTCCTATCGATCTAGACTGGCGAACTCGGATGTGTGTTGAGTTTCAACGGAACTTGTTTGCCGCGCGACCGCTGGTTCAACTTCAGGCAATTTTGTCGCGACGCTTTGATGCATAAGTACTGCGAGGTCAGAATCCAGCTCTTCGAGGTCAGCCTTGTCGCCACGCGCATGGTGCCCGCGGTAGAAGCCGTGGCCGATAACATCGCACAAACCTCGGCTTGCGAAGAACGATCGGCTTGCTTGTCCAATCGCACGCCAGGCCGGGGCCCTATGACCCGGGCGTTGGATGTGGCAGCCGGTCAGGCGTTTTCGATCTCGGAGGCCCTGGCTGCCGGGTCCTTGGAGCGTGATGCGCTGTTGGACGACCTCAATGATCTTCATGGTCGGTACTTCGAAGTTTCTTCGGATGACAAGCGATCCATCGCAGACCGTCGCCCGGAGCTTCAAACGATCCATGCCGAAATCCGCCAGGTCGCATCCGCCCTGGCCGAGTCCCTGCCGCTTGGTGTCGTAGCCGCTTATGTGGGTGACCTTCGCGCCGGAGCGCAGCTTCCTGGCGATTTGGCTGGCACAAGGGCCCTAAACGCCTTCCTGGACAGTCATGCCGATGCTTTGGCTGAGCAGATAGATGACCTGCCTGTTTCCGAGATTGTCGCCCCGGCCTTGCCAGAGCGGCCTGGGATGGTGGATATGCTCGCGGAGATACCCACCTACTTGGCCATCGCGGCAGTTGTGATTGTGGGCGAGATGGTATTGCCATTGATCCTCTATCTTGCGACTTACCTTGGCCTGTCCTGGGAGCTCGAAAAAGCTGAAGGGAAGCGCCGGAAGGCACGCGACGACGACCCGCTGGAGGACCTGCTGAAGCGTCGCCACTTCAAAAAAGGCCCCGACCAATCGGACCCAAGTGCATGACCAGGTCGACCTGGTGGATCATTGCTCTCCGCGTTTTGCGGGGGGCTGTGATCGCGGCGTGTGTCTTCGGGTTTTGTGTCGTCGCCATCGCCGTCGTTGCATGGGATTCTGATCTCTACGAACTCCGAGATCGCTATGAGCGCGCAAAACTGGCGCTTTTGGGAAATTGGACGTCCGAGCATCGGTGCCCGCCAGGTCGCGTATCAGAAGATTGTGCCGAGCTCGACGCCTTTGAGGCAGCGTTGTCGGCGGCGTCGGATTTTACCTTCTTTCTGCGCGCGGAAATCGAGGCAACGGGCCACATCGTTCATACTGGCATTCGATTTACGACTGCACGGGATGTGGTCAGCGGCGCACCCGAGGCCAAGTGGTGCTATGTGGTTTTGTCCGACGGCACAATCAGCACCCAGATCGATCTGGCGACACAATCCGCCGAAGAACCGCCCGTCTACGCGACGCTTTCATCCATGGATGAAAGTGCATTGGCCGGGTCCGGCCTTAGCCCAGAAATGCTGAGAAACGTGGCCCGTTCCCATTGCCGCTTTGACAACTAGGCAAAGGACATGCCCATGGACTTTCAAAACCTACCAGTAAATCCGGGGTTGGTACTGGCGGTTGCGCTTTATGGCGGCGCATCCGCGTACATCACCGGCCCGGAACTCACGGCCCGTGAAATCGCTAACTCTTCCTGGCCGGACACCTGCGCGTCGCGTCTTCTTGAAGACCTGGAAGCAACCCGGACACCCCCAGAGGTTATCCCAGAGATGCCGGATATGACCAGGCTATTGAACGAAATCCATCCCGATCTGGGCCGATTGTTGGCATCAATCCCCGATCCCAATGCGGCGGCCAGGGACGCGGCGCGGCGCGCGCAAGCGGCGGAAGATGCCCGGATCGCGCGCGCAGCGGATGGGATCGAGGATCACTGCCTCTGTGCCGTCGCGGTCTATAGCGCGGAAGAGCGGTTGGGGATCGGACTTTGGGCGGCCAGTGCCCGCATCATCACCACACCTGCGGTCCGGGACCGGGACATTGGCCTGAGCCGCACCCTGCGCAGCCCGGCCTGTCAATTGATCGGTGGAGCATAGGCCAATGTGGACACCAAAACTCGACATCATCGAAAACACCCTGGAAACGCCGCGTGACTCCTATGTTCTTTCCGGCATTCAAGGCGGTCTATCTGTGCGCCGTCCATTTTTGGGTGCGGGAATATTTGTCGCCCTGGCATCGGCTGCCCTCATCAGTGGGTTTGCCGATATGCTTTATCCTCAAGCAACCGCTTTTTACCGGTCACATATGCAGCGAGAATTACGGTATCTCTTGGCTCAAGGGGCATCATGAGCCGTTGATCTCGATCGAGACTTTCGAGAAAGTGCAAGCTTGCCGTCAGGGCATCGCCAAAGCCCCCTCTCGGGCCAATCTGGGCGAGGACTTCGTTTTGCGCGGGATTGCCGCCTGCGCCTCATGCGGGACGCCTCTGCGCTCCTCGTGGTCCACCGGCTCCACCAAGCGTTACGCCTATTTCCTCTGCCAGACCAAGGGCTGTGAGGCCTATGGCAAATCCATCCCCCGTGATCGGATCGAGGGTGACGTAGGCGCGCTCCTCAAGAAGCTGGCGCCGACGGAGAACGTCATCGCGCTTGCTAAAGCGATGTTCCGCCAGGCCTGGGATCAGCGTGTTACGCATGCACGAGCGGCGGTCACCTCCGCTAAGTCTCAGCTTACAGCCATCGACAAACAGATCGACGGGCTGCTGACCCGTGTCCTTGACGCAACCAACGCCACCGTCATCCGGTCCTACGAATCCAAGATCAGTGCGCTAGAGAAGGAAAAGGCAACACTGGCCGATCAGCTTGCCCATCACGCCGAGCCCGCACGTGACTTCGACGAAAAACTAGAACTCACCCTGCGCTTCATCGCAAACCCTTGGAAACTCTGGGAGAAAGGCAATCATGCCCTGCGCAGAACCCTGCTCAAACTGGCCTTTGCTGGCCGCATTGCATACTGCCGAAACAAGGGCGCTAGAACACCGGAAATCACCTTACCGTTCAAAGCGTTAGGGGGGCTTGAAGGTAAGGGAGTCTG
>JBCDGN010000143.1:0-7046 GCA_038751255.1 Pseudomonadota bacterium | reverse complement strand
ACGCTGACGTTTTTAAATGTTGTCGTGCCAGAAACTCGAATTTTCAGCCTATATCTCGGCGGCTTTCGTCAAGGTAATGGTGGCGCGGATCTCAACATTGATAGTTCATTAAGTGATAGCGGCGGTCCAATTGAGAACGCGGTTACTCAAAGTTTTAGAATCCGCACGACCACTATTCCTGATCGAACCGCGGTACCATTCGTGTACACGCTTGAGTTTTCGAGCGACACAGCCACAGATCTTTCAGTAACCGTTGGTGTAGACTCAGCTGGGGGTAATATCCGCAACTTCGGCATTGCGGGCTTCACAATCGAACAACCAGCACCGATAACCCCACCAGCGCCCGTGCCTGTACCGGCGGGATTACCTCTTTTGATCGTGGGACTTGGCGCAATTGGGCTCGTGAAACGCTCAAGCACCCTTCGTGCCCAAGTTTGATCTTCTGGAGACGTGGGCGGGACCAAACGTTTTATGTCGCGCCCATTTCCGATTATCTCAGCCAAAGCACTAAAACCAAACGAAAGCACAGTGTTTCATATGGTGAACACATAAGGAATTTCTGGCCAGGATCGGTATCACCCGGCGTCTGCAGTGTTTCAATCAGGGGTGTAAATGCCCACGCCGCCGATAAAAGTCGGTGCGATAAACTGGTTAGTGTTTTGACTGTCTGTAGAAAGTTCAGCCTGCGTGTTTCAGGTGTTGTGATCTTATGGTTCTGAAGAGGTACACAGTCTATGTTCAAGTCGGCCGCTCTGGCTTCCACAGTCACATTCATCGCCACGACATCCCATGCGGCACTCATTGATGGATCTTACGAACTCCTGTTCACTGATCCGAGCCCGTCGGTCGAGTTTTCCGGGACCTTTAGTGTGGTGGATGGTCTGGTCAGCGACTTAACCGTGGCGACATTGGTTCCTTGGCCGGACGCGGTACCTCTCACCTACAATGTGGATTTCGCATCAAACACCGGCACAGGCACGATGTTGTCCGCAGTTCTTTCGGCCTCGCTTCCGTTCAATGACCCTGCCATTCAGTTTGATGGCATGCCGAAAATCACTCTAGGCTCAGGACTCATAGCCAAAATATGACCAATGCGGCCAAGGCTATGGCCGAGAGAAACACAATTGGGCTGCGTTCGTACGTTGTTGCAACCCTGCGCCAGTCTTTCAACCTACCGAACATGACTTCGATCTTGTGGCGGGACTTATAGCGCTCTGGATCGTGCGGGATTTGCATTTTTCGGTTCTTGCGCGATGGTATGCAGGGGAAAATTCCCCTTTCTTCCAAACCACTACGCAACCAGTCTGCATCGTAACCCCGATCCGCCAACAAGTGGCTGGCAGCGGGAAGATCGCCCAACAAAACCCGCGCGCCGGTGTAATCCGACCGATGTCCAGCCGTCATAAACAGTCGGATCGGGCGGCCCAAAACGTCCACAACGGCATGCAGTTTGCTGTTCCGACCGCCCTTTGTCAGGCCAATTAAGCGGCCCTTGCCCCCTTTTTGAGACGCAGGCTGGCGGCAGTCCGGTGTGCCTTGAGGTGGGTTGCATCGATCATCAATGTGTCCGTTTCGTCGCCAGGCTTAGCCAGTTCGACAAACATCCGAGCAAAGATGCTCTTATCGCTCCAGCGCTTCCATCGGTTATACAAAGTCTTGTGCGGTCCATATTCAGACGGCGCATCGCGCCAGCGCAAGCCATTGCGATTTATAAAGATTATGCCGCTGAGAACCTTTCGGTCATCCACTCTTGGCTTGCCGTGAGATTTCGGAAAAAATGGCTCCAGTCGTGCCATCTGGTTTCGCGGGCATTTGATCCACTGGATCAAATCCTGGTCCGCTTCACTCCGAAAGCCAAAAAAGATCGCCCATGTCACCGCTCCTGTTTTCAAACAGTGACTCAGACAATCGCACACAAATCAATGGGTCCTGAGCCTAACGTAGTTACGCCCAGAACTTTAGACTGAAGTTATTCAAGCTGCCGCGAAGCATGACAGCATCGAATGTCTCTGGGATGTCTGCGCCGTTGCTACCATCGCGGAAAAAATCCCTCACGCTAAAAAGGGCGAGATCACGCAAGGGATACCACTCCCGTTGGAGCGTCTCAGATTCCTCTTTTTCGCGCTGAAGCGCTGTAAGCTTTCGCTGATCAGCACAAGCCACGGGCAGAGGTCGAGCAACATGGCCATGACGGAACGTTATTGGATCATAAGATCAGTCGTCCGTTTCCGAGGCGCGCCAGCAGCAAAAAGCATAGATGATCATCTCTGGTCGAAATTTCGGGGGTTCGTAGACGTAGTCATCGACATAGAAGAGCTCACCATCGCGTTTCTCCTGTCTCGCCCGATCCTTCATCTGATCAACTGCGGCGACGAGATTCCATCCGGCACGAATGGCTGCCTGCTTTGTACTAGCGATCTTCGCCGCTGACTTCGCCTTGCGTAGGTTAGGCAGCGCTAGGTTGAACCGACGCTCAGCCGATTGGACATAAGCGCCAAGACTATAGAGCTACAGGCCGGTCAACGCAGTCTAGCTGCGCGCCGCCCGCGCTTCGTCGATTGCACTCCGAAGTACCTCCACAGTCATGTCTTCAATGGCATCACCTTCGCTCTTACTTAGATTGATCATAACTTCCTACCGAAAACGCTTCTCTTGCCTAGAACACAGCGACCACGTAGGCAACCAAGGACGAGCCAGGACAGCTTGCGTTCATTAATCCCGAGGCTAGGAATGAGAGCTTTGTGCCGCAACATATGATTTCGTCTGTAGCGCAGTTTACGGTTACGGCGGAAGTCCGCAATGGCGCGCAAACTGTGAGTTCGGCCCCCAACACGTTTTGCTCTTGCAGCGAAAGTCGGTAATGCGGGCTGCGACTGCAGCATTGAGGGACCGGGTCGGATGTCAATTTCGGCCCGATCAGCCGGTGTTGATCCAAGGAGGCGCCTTGCTGATTTCGGAGATAAGGAAGTCCATGAACACCCGCACTTTGGGCGAGAGCACGTTGGATTTCGGATAGATCAACCACAGGACATTGTCTTCCGCGGCCTCGAACCCGGGAAGGACGCGGATCAATTGGCCCGATGCCAACTCTGCGTGGACGCTCCACATGGCGTTCAGAGAGATCCCGGCCCCGGCCAGGGTGACACGCACCTGGCTATGACCGTCATCCAATACTAGTTGATTGCGCGCGATGTCGGGCGCAAAGCTTCCTCTCGCCCCATCGGGTCCCCGGAGTGCGCGCGCTTCGCTTTTGCGAAACGCGATCAGGCTGTGGTGCGCCAGATCATCTGGAGTCTCGGGCGTTCCCTGTGTCGCCAGATAGTCCGGCGCGGCGCAGAGGATGCGCTGATCGTCGGCCAGCTTGCGCCCTTTCAGGCTCGTATCAAACAGCGGAGCATTCCTCAGCGCCAGATCATAGCTCCCTTCGATCAAATCCACGGGCTGGTCCGTAAGTCGCAAATCGAGCGTCAGGTCAGGATGTTGATCCAGAAACTTCGGCAGGATGGGCATGATGTATAGCTGCGCAAAGGTGCTTGGGGCGGTAAAGCGCAATGTGCCGCGCAGCGTCGCGGTTTGCTTGCCCAGGGCTGCCAGTGCGGCGTTCTCCTGCGAGATGATCTCGCGGGCAAATGGAAGAAAATCCGCCCCTTCCAACGAGAGTGAGACTTTCCGTGTCGTTCGGTGCAGCAACTCGGTCCCTAGATGCTGTTCCAGTTTGGCCAGCTTGGCGCTCGACACCGCAGGCGCCCAGCCCAAACGCCGTCCGGCGGCGCTGATGTTCAAAAGCTCTGCTGCAAGCACAAAGAGGCGCAGCGCGTCGGTATCAAGGCTCATTATATGCAAAATCCGAATTATCAATCCTGAAATACGCTGTTTTTATCCCTATGGCCAGAAGGCATATCGTAAATACTCAAGACATCAGGCGCCTAACTGCCACGCGCCACGAGGACCCAGAGCGACCATGTTGGACACATCACAGACGCCGAGCTTTGACCCGATCAACACCGCCTACAATCGGGTGTTCCGGCCCGGTCACCTAAGCATTGGCTTGGTTCTGCCCCTGGAGGCCTATCCCATGGGATCCGAGCCGACCCTGCAGGGACATATAGAGGCCGCGCAACAGGCCGAGGCGCTCGGCTTCGCCGCGCTTTGGCTGCGCGACGTGCCCTTTAACGTGCCCAGCTTCGGTGATGTCGGGCAAATCTTTGATCCCTTCGTCTATCTCGGCGCGCTGGCCATGGTTACGGACCGGATCGCGCTTGGCACCGGCAGTGTGATCCTCCCTGTGCGCCACCCGGCCCATGTGGCCAAGGCCGCGGCATCGGTGGATACGCTTTCGAACGGACGGCTTTTGCTTGGTGTCGCCTCGGGGGACCGACCGGAAGAGTACCCGGCCATGCGCCAGAGCTATTCGGACCGCGGGGCCCGGTTTCGCGACAGCTTCGAGTACATCCGGGCCATGGGGGCAACTGCGCCTAAGGTGGATAACACTTGGGGCACCCTGTCGGGTGGCATCGACATGCTGCCCAAACCCAAAGGTCCGCGGTTGCCGATGCTTATCACGGGCGGCAGTCAGCAATCCCCTAACTGGGCCGCAGCGCATGGCGATGGCTGGATCACCTATCCACGCGCCGCTGCAGAACAGGCGCAGGTGATCAGCGACTACCGGGCGCGGATCGCAGCAGCAGGTCAGCCGGACAAGCCGGTGATGCAGTCGCTCTACATTGATCTCTTGCCCGAGCCTGATGCCGCGCCGCACCCAATTCACCTTGGCTTCCAGGCGGGGACAGATTTTTTGCGCGCCTATCTGCGCGAGATCCAGTCCGCGGGCGTCAACCACGTCGCGCTAAACTTACGGTTCAACGGCGCGCCCATAACCAGCACGCTTGAGCATCTGGCGAAGATCGTCCTGCCCGAGTTCGCATAAGGAACCAATTCCATGACCAAAACCATCTTGATCACCGGCTCAACGGACGGCATCGGCCTTCTAACTGCCAAGAAGCTGGCGGCCTCGGGTCACAAGGTCCTTTTGCACGGGCGTAGCACGGCCAAGCTCCAGGCGGCTGCGGCAGAGACCGGCGGCACCGTGGAGACCTACGCCGCAGATCTCAGTGACCTGTCCGCTGTCGACGCTCTGGCCAAGGACATCCGCTCCAAACACGATCATCTGGACGTGCTGATCAACAATGCAGGTGTGTTGAAAGCGGCCAATCCAGTGCTCGAAAACGGGCAAGACATTCGCTTCGTCGTCAACACTCTTGCCCCGTACCGCTTGACCGAGTTGCTACTGCCGATCATCCCCAACGACGGGCGTGTAGTAAACCTATCCTCGGCGGCGCAAGCTCCAGTGACCCTCAAAGCGCTTGCAGGGCAAGTGCGTCAATCGGACATGGAAGCCTATGCCCAAAGCAAGCTCGCGATTACGATCTGGACTCGGGAATGGGCCAAATCCCTGCCCGAAGGACCAGTAATGGTCGCTGTTAATCCCGGCTCCCTTCTGGCCACGAAAATGGTCAAGGAGGGCTTTGGCGTGGCGGGCAGTGACCTGAGCATCGGTGCAGATATCCTAATAGACGCCGCTCTTCAGCCGCGGTTTGCCGAGGTGTCAGGCGCGTATTTCGACAACGACAGCGGGGCCTTTGCTGACCCCCATGCCGCAGCCCGCGACCCGCGCCATGCGGCTGATGTCATGCACGCAATCACCGCTCTTCTCGAGCCTGGCGGCTGATCACCAGGCGCGCTAGCGCCGACCCTCCCCGATGCAACCTTATCCTGTACTCGCGTGAATGACGCAGAGGCGTTCATCTGCTGTGCCGCGCTGCACTCTCCCCACACTCCCAGAAAGGAGTATTCCAATGAAAGCCATGGTTCTGAACCAGTATGGACCCGACGCGCCCTTTGAACTGGCCGAGGTGCCGGACCCCGTGGCCACGCCCGGCCATGTCGTGGTAAAGATCGCCGCGACCTCGGTGAATACCGTCGACACCATGATCCGTAGCATGGGCGCGGATTTGCCCCTATCGCCGGCGCTGCCTGCGCTGCTCGGTATGGATTTCGCCGGTACGGTGACAGAGGTGGGCGACGGCGTAACGAGCTTTGCCATTGGCGACGAGGTCTATGGCTGCGCCGGGGGTTTGCTAGATTTGCCGGGAGCCTTGGCCGAGTTTATCAATGCCGATGCCCGTTTGATCTCGTTGAAGCCTAAGTCGCTCAGCATGCGGGAGGCCGCGGCCTTGCCACTGGTCGGCATCACCGCCTACGAGGGGCTCACGCGTGCAGGTGTTGGACCAGGCCAAAAAGTTCTGGTGCAGGGTGGCGCAGGGGGTGTCGGTCATGTCGCCGTACAGATCGCCCGGCATCTGGGAGCCACGGTCTCGGCCACGGGACGGGGCAGCGCCCAATTGGACCTGATCCGAGAGTTGGGCGCGGATCCCATCGATTTCACAAGGACAGAGGTCAGCGACTACGTCTCTGAGCAGACGGGCGGCATGGGCTTTGAAGTGGTCTTCGACAGCGTGGGCGGGGCAAACATGACCGCGTCCTTCGAGGCCGCAAAGCTCAACGGTCACGTGGCCTCGACCGTGGCGCTCCTGGAGATTGACCTCTCATCGGCCCATTTCAAAGGTCTGTCGCTGCATGTGGTGTTCATGCTGATCCCCATGATGCATGACATTGGACGGCAGACCCACGGCGACACTCTGAAAATTCTCGCCGAACTCGCAGACGCCGGGCACCTCAAGCCAGCGGTCGATCAAGCGAGATTTGGGTTCAAAGACGTCGCTGCCGCTCACGCGCACCTGAGCAACGCGCCGATCCTCGGAAAGGTCGTTGTAGAGCTTTGATCCTCACGGACTGAAGTTAAACCAAACTCGAGCGGTGCTGCACGTGCAGTTTTACCACTTTCGGTTGGGTATCTTGTACCATGATCGGTCGTTGAGCGTCTGATTTCGCAGTTGCGTCAATGTCCTGTGTGGATGGCTCCTGCATTGCAAGAGATTTCCGTGATTGCGATGGTCTGTCAGTACAGTCGTGTGTCCGGCCTGTTT
>JBCDGN010000142.1:0-7361 GCA_038751255.1 Pseudomonadota bacterium | reverse complement strand
TCCTTGTCGCCAGTCCATACGGCCTCGAGCTCTTCGTCAATGATCCCGCGGATCTGATCAAAGGATCCTAGCCGCAGACCCTTGGAGTTCGCCGTAGGCTCTTTGGTGGTCATCTGGATGACCGCGATGTCTGTGCCGGGATTTTCTTGATAAAAGCCCATGGCCCGCGTCTTTTCACCGGCTTCGGAAGTGATCGGCAGATATCCGGTGTCCTGATGCCACTTGGCTTGGATATCCGCAGAAGACAGGAAATCCATGAAGGCTGCGACGGCTTCGTATTCCTCGGCCTCGTGACCCTCCATCACCCAAAGCGACGCGCCGCCAATGATGGTGTTCTGCGGCTCTGACGCCACGGCTTCCAAATAGGGCAGCGGTCGTACCTCAAAATCGAAATCCGCCTCGGCTTTGATGCCGGCGTAGCCGGCGGAGGATTCAGTGAACAAAGCGCATTGACCCGCCCGGAAATTTGCCCCGCCCTCATTCCGGCGACCGGCATAGATGAATTTCCCGTCCTTGGCCCAGTCACCCATGGCCGAGATATGCGCGACCTGTGCAGGACTGTTAAAGGCAAGTTCTGTGTCTGTGCCGGCGAAACCATTGTCCTTCGTGGCAAATGGCGTGTCGTGATAGGCTGAGAAGTTTTCCAGATGGATCCAGCTCTGCCAGGCCGTTGTCATCGGACACTCGACCCCTGCCGCTTTGAGCGCGTCCAGCACTTCGCTGACTTGCTCCCATGTTGTCATTGGCGTGTCCGGGTCGATCCCGGCCTCAGACAGCATGTCGCGGTTCACCCAGAGCACGGGCGTGGAGGAGTTGAAGGGCAGCGACAGCATGTTGCCATCCGGCGAGGTATAGTAGCCCTTCACCGACCCAATATATTTCGATTGATCAAACCCATCGCCCATCACTTCGTAGACCGGTTTGATGGCCCCGTCTGCAGCCATCATCGTGGCCGTGCCCACCTCGAACACCATCAGGATATGAGGCTGTTCTCCGGCCCGAAAAGCGGCGATCCCGGCATTGAGCGTCTCTGAGTAATTGCCCTTATGTGCCTGCACCACGATGTAGTCGTCCTGGCTTGCGTTGAAAGTATCGACCTGCTCGGCCACAAGCTCTCCCAATCGGCCGGTGAAGGCGTGCCAGAACTGTACCTCTGTCGCGGCATAGCTCGCTTGAACCGATCCCAGCACAGCAGCTGTGGCGATGGCGGATGTCAGTGCTTTCATCTTGTCTCTCCCTTTGACTTCGATTTGACCGCTAACCTACGCAACACACCCCTTACTTTTTTGAACCAGTGATAACGCCATTACGGGCGTTCTACCAAGTAGTCTGGCAAGATACCGGTTTGTTCCATGGCACGATCCACGTTCCCCCCTGAGAAGAAACCAAAGCCGGGCACAAGTGCTGAAGCGATCCCGTAGGCACGGCCACCAAGGACATCTGTATGGAGGCTGTCCCCCACCATGACAACACGGGCGCGGTCGACTTGTCCCAAGCGTTGGAACACCAAGTCGTAGATGTTCGCAAAGGGCTTGCCGTAAAACTCTGGTACGACTTCAGCGACATCAGCGAGCCTGTGCGCAATATGGCCTGGCTCAACAGAGAAACCGCTCTCGCGCGGCGCGACGATATCGGGATTGGCGACAAGCACGGGCTTCTTTCGACGTAGAAGCGCGGTTTCCAGCAGGTTTTGACGTGTGTCAGTCCAATCGCCGGTTCCTATCAATAGAACAGCATCACAAGCCTCATAAGGTGCTGGATCGTCGTGCAGAAATTCAGTGCGCTTTAGCCCGAGGTCGCTAAGATCGGAGGACAACGGCGCGACAACGCCCCAGACCTGTGTCTAGCCCCCAACGACTGGGCCATTTCGTCGTCGAGTCTCTGGCACCGGCGGGCGCATGTTCGCGATCAAGACGGCATCCATCTCCTCCACGGAGGAAAAGGGGCGATCACAGAACTTCAGAACATTCTCATGACCGAAATGCGTATCAGCAGTGTACCAGTGAGCCATGGTTGCTATCCGAGTTTCCGTTTTTTTCGTAGGATAGCCGGTCATACCCAGGCAGCAACATCGGCGAATCCGGCCACAACGCCATCTTCACCGATAGTGGCCGAAGCGCCAAATCTGCACTCTTATGAGTAAATGACACACACTTGATTTCAGTGGTGAGCCGTACAGGATTCGAACCTGTGACCCACTGATTAAAAGTCAGTTGCTCTACCAACTGAGCTAACGGCCCACGCGTGGCGCGTGCCCTACAAATATCGGCTGGTCTGGTCAAGAGCGCTTGGCTCGAATTTCCCGGTTGGACTGGAATTCGCTGACACAGCCCGTTACATGCCGGCCATGAACAGACGCACTGACCCTCAAGGCCTGGCCTTTCTCAAGATGCATGGGCTTGGCAATGACTTCGTGATCCTAGACTCACGAGGGCGCTCAGCTGTGACCACACCGGATCTTGCAGCGCAAATCGGGGACAGGCATTTCGGCGTCGGGTTCGACCAATTGGCTGAGATCCGGGACCATCCAGGAGACGCGGCTGATATCACGCTGGATTTCTGGAACAACGATGGCACTCGGGCGGGCGCTTGCGGGAACGCAACCCGCTGTGTCGCTTCACTGATCATGTCCGAAAGAGGCCAGCAAACCTTACGGCTCGCGACATCCCATGGCGTGCTCGAGGCTCAAATGCTGGCCGATGGTCAGGTTCGAGTGAATATGGGCCCAGCCCTTCGGACCGCTGCGGATATCCCGCTCCGACCTGGAACCGATCCGGACCATTTGCCGCTGGCTGGCGATCCCATCGCCATTGGCATGGGCAATCCACACTGCGTTTTCTTCGTGGAAGATGCAGACGCGATCGATCTGTCGGTGATCGGTCCCGAGATCGAACACAACTCCCTGTTTCCTGAGCGCACGAATGTTGAATTTGTGTCTCGGCGTCCAGATGGCGCATTGCGGTTTCGAGTTTGGGAGCGTGGCGCGGGCATCACGCTCGCCTGCGGTTCGGGCGCCTGCGCGGCGGCAGTGGCGGCACAGGCACGCGACCTGGTTTCGGGTGCTGTGTTGATGCACCTAGATGGGGGCATCCTTGAAATCGACCCGCAGCCAGAAGGGGTCTGGATGACCGGTCCAGTGTCGAAGGTGTTTTCCGGCTGGCTTGACCCAGAAATGCTGGGCGTCTCCAGATGAGCACGCCACCTCGTTTCACGACCTTTGGCTGCCGTCTCAACGCCTATGAAACCGCAGCGATGACCGAGCTAGCCGGGCAGGCGGGACTCGACAACGCGGTTGTGGTCAACACCTGCGCCGTCACCGCAGAGGCGGTTCGGAAGGGCAAACAAGAAATCCGCAAACTAAAGCGGGAGAACCCCGCGGCACGGGTCATCGTGACCGGCTGCGCCGCGCAAACTGACCCAGAAGCTTTTGGCAGTATGCCTGAAGTCGATAAGGTCATCGGCAATCATGAAAAGATGCAGGCAGAGACTTGGGCCGCACTGGCGTCTGCCGGTCTGATCGGAACCACCGAAAAAATCCAGGTCAATAACATTATGGCGGTGCGCGACACGGCGGGCCATCTGATCGATGGGTTTGGGACGCGCGCGCGCGCCTATGTCCAGGTGCAAAACGGCTGCGATCACCGCTGCACCTTTTGCATCATCCCTTACGGTCGTGGGAATTCCCGTTCTGTCCCTGCAGGCGTGGTGGTCGACCAGATCAGCCGACTTGTGGATCGCGGCTATAACGAAGTGGTGCTGACCGGCGTCGACATGACAAGCTGGGGCGCCGATCTGCCCGGCCAACCCAGCTTAGGCGATTTGGTGCGACGGATCCTCAAACTGGTGCCGTCGCTTCCGCGCTTGCGCGTTTCCTCGATCGACTCGATTGAGGCCGATCCTGCGTTGCTCGAAGCCATTGCCACCGAGCCCCGGCTGATGCCGCATCTGCATTTAAGCCTGCAAGCTGGGGACAATCTGATCCTCAAACGGATGAAGCGGCGTCATGCGCGTGAAGATGCGATCGCTTTCTGTGAAGAAACCCGTCGCCTTCGCCCCGATATTGTCTTTGGCGCGGATATTATCGCTGGCTTTCCCACCGAGACAGAAGAAATGTTCGCCCAGTCGCTTGATCTGATCGAGGCCTGCGGGCTGACTTGGCTACATGTCTTTCCGTATTCGCCGCGACAGGGCACGCCCGCGGCACGAATGCCGCAGGTGTCCGGACCAGAGATTCGCAGCCGAGCGGCACGACTACGGGACGCAGGACGGGCACAGGTCGCGAAGCATCTGGCCGACGCGCAGGGTCGCCGGCACCGCGTTTTGTTAGAAGCGCCCCGTATGGGACGCACCGAGCAATTCACCGAGGTGCTCTTTGCCTCAGATCGTCCCATAGGCGATGTTGAAGAGGTGCTGATCGCGGGGCAAAGCGATGGAAAGCTGTGTGCCGCAGAAGCGATGGGAGATGCTGCATGACTGGTTTGACGTTATATCACAGCCCCACGTCGCCCTATGTCCGCAAGGTCATGATGGTTCTCATAGAGACAGATCAACTGGCCGATGTTCAAATATCGCCCGCCGCTGGCACACCGCTCGACAGCACCAATATGCCGCTGTCGCAGAACCCATTGGGCAAGATACCCGTTCTGACCCGCCCGGACGGTCCGGCACTTTTCGATAGCCGTGTGATTTGCCGCTATCTGGACGACCGAGCAGGCACGGGGCTTTATCCCAAGGGTGAGGCGATATGGGCGTCACTCACCTTCGAGGCGCTTTGTGACGGTGTTTTAGACGCCGCGATCGCTATGGTGTATGAAAAGCGGCTCCGGTCCGAAGGCAGCCATAGCGACCCGGTACTTGACGGCTATTGGAGCAAGATTGACCGCGCGCTTGCGAGCGTAGAAGAACGATGGATGAGCCACCTCACGCGCCCAAAAAAGATCACGTCGATCACATTGGGCGCCGCACTGGGTTATCTTGACTTTCGGCACTCGGCGCGGGACTGGCGCGCCTCCCGGCCTGAACTGGCCAATTGGTTCACCACCTTCTCCGTGCGCGATGCTTTTGTTCAGACCGCGCCGCCTGAGACTGCGTGACTGCACCTAGAAATTAAAGCTCACACCGACATTGACGGCATTTGTCACGATATTGGTGTCTAGCGAGCCACCATTGTCCAAATCGGCGTTGTTTTGCGAATAGGTGCCTTTGTACTCGCCATAGAGCGACCAGGACTCGGTCAGACCGTAGGTGACACCAGCAACCCAGGACACGGCAGGACCGGTCAGTTGGTAGCCAAAGGTTTTGCCGCCAGAGGTTTCCACATCCACATGCGGCACAGCCACACCAACGCCCGCGCCCAGGTAAGGCGTCCAGCGGCGGGTCTGTCCTGGGAATCGCCGCATAACATTGATCGTGACAATGTTCAGACCGTCGGTCATTTCCAAACGATCAAAACCGTTGTCAGCCAGAGTAGCGTCGTCGGCGTAGACCTTCACATGGTTGAAATCGAGACCATAGCCGTAAACACCGCCATTGCGCCACCAGACCCCGCGAAGCCCATAATGCGGTGGGGCCTCAAAGGACCTGCCCTCCCACGCGGCGGTGAAGTCAAAATCTCCAACGCCTCCGGGATCACTGCCTGACACATTGCTATGGGGCGATGTTTGCCATCCGGTGTAAAAGCTCAGCTCAAATTCCGCACGTGCAGAACCGGGTAAAGAGACCCAGCACACAAAAACCAGCAAAGGCAGAAGCGCAACACGCATCAATCGAACCCCAGCCGCGGCGCGGCGATGACCCCCCTACTTTGAATTAAATCGGTAACGGAAAAACTAACGGAGGTCCATGACCGCAAGCGCGCGACATAGTAGAATTTGCTGATACTGCATGGAATTCACGCAAGTTTGTGGAGGTCGCAAAGCTGAAATCTGCGTCGTTTGGTCCCTGATGCGTTAGATTGTCCGCTGGACGCTCTAATCTACCCTCAATACTGACCGCGTATGTAGCTCATGCGGGGACACCCGCACGCAACGCGCCAGCTCGCTGGCAAATAATGAGGGAGAAAATCTCGTGTCCCACGCAGAAGACAACGAAGGCACTCGCCGGGATTTCCTATACTATGCCACAGGCAGTGCAGGTGTTGTCGCTGCTGGCGCTGCTGTTTGGCCTTTGATCAACCAGATGAACCCAAGTCGGGATGTCCAGGCCTTGGCCTCGATCCAGGTGGATATTTCTGAGGTCGAGATTGGCACACAGTTGCGCGTTCTCTTCCTTGGCAAGCCGGTTTTCATCCGTCATCGCACCGATGAAGAAATCGAAGACGCGCGCGCTGTTGAAATCAGCGACCTAATCGACAAGGATGATCGGAACGCCAACAAGCCGGGGCTTGAAGCAACTGATGAAAACCGCACGCTTGACGAAGAAGGTCGCTGGCTGGTGATGATCGGCGTGTGCACTCATCTTGGCTGCGTCCCGATCGGTGACGGAGCAGGTGATTTCGGCGGTTGGTTTTGCCCTTGCCATGGTTCGCACTATGACACGTCAGGGCGTATTCGACGGGGACCGGCGCCAGAAAACCTGCCCATCCCGATCGCAGAATTTATCGACGAAACAACCATCAAGCTCGGTTAAGGGAGAGAGCCGATATGTCCGGAATTCCTCACGACCACTACGAGCCAACGACAAATGCTGAGAAATGGCTCGATAAACGACTACCGGTGATCGGTCTGCTTTATGACACGATCATGATCCCCACACCCAAGAACCTCAATTGGATGTGGATTTGGGGGATCATTCTGACCTTCTGCCTCGCGCTGCAGATTGTGACCGGGATTGTCCTGGTGATGCACTATACGCCTGACACAACGCTGGCCTTTGCGAGTGTCGAACATATCATGCGGGACGTAAATGGCGGCTACATGCTTCGCTATCTGCACTCGAACGGGGCGTCGCTGTTCTTCGTCGCGGTGTATCTGCACATTTTTCGCGGTCTTTTCTACGGCTCCTACAAAAGCCCACGCGAAGTGACGTGGATCATCGGGATGCTGATTTACCTCTGCATGATGGGCACCGCCTTTATGGGATACGTGCTGCCATGGGGCCAGATGTCCTTCTGGGGTGCGACCGTGATCACCGGACTTTTCGGTGCGATCCCCTTTGTGGGCGAGAGCATTCAGACCTGGCTATTGGGTGGCCCAGCTGTAGACAATGCGACGCTGACACGCTTCTTCAGCCTGCACTACCTCCTGCCCTTCGTCATCGCAGGGCTCGTTATAGTGCACATCTGGGCGTTCCACACCACTGGGAACAACAATCCAACCGGGGTTGAAGTGCGCCGCACCTCTAAAGCAGATGCCGAAAAATAC
>JBCDGN010000141.1:0-7381 GCA_038751255.1 Pseudomonadota bacterium | reverse complement strand
GCTTGACCAAGCGCGCAGGCCCCGGCAGCCTCTAACGCATGCGTGGTGTGCTGCTCGATATCTCAGGAGTGCTGATTGAAGGCGGGCATGCTCTGCCAGGGGCATCGGAGGCGGTGGAGGAGCTGGATCGCGCGGGCCTTCCCCATTGCTATCTGACCAACACCACGCAGAAGGATAAGGCCGCCGTCTGTGCGCAGCTTGAGGCTTGCGGCTTTCCCGTGGACCCGGACCTCGTGCTGACACCGGCAGGTGCCGCCATCGACTGGCTCACCGAACATGGGCTCTCCGCGCACTTACTCATTCATCCCGGGCTGGCTGCGGATTTCGCGGGCCTCCCCGAGACCGGCGACAAGGCCGTTGTCATCGGCGACGCGGGCCAGGGCTTTACCTATGACGCACTCAACCAAGCCTTCCGCATGCTAGATCGCGGCGCACCGTTCCTCGCGCTGGCCCATAACCGGGTGTTTCGCGATGCCGATGGCGGGCTGAGCTTGGACACCGGGGCCTTTGTGACCGCGCTCGAATACGCCTCTGGCACCACAGCCACGGTGCTCGGCAAACCGGCGCCCGCCTTCTTTGCCGCCGGGGCCACGGCGCTTGGCCTGCGCTTGAGCGACTGCGCGATGATCGGGGATGACGCGGAGTCGGATATTGCGGGCGCCCTCCGTGCGGGGGCCGGTGCGGCCTATCTTACAAAGACCGGAAAGTATCACCCTGGCCAGCCGGACACCGACCCCGCCCCGACCGCGACAGTTGCCGATGTGTCCGCTGCGGTGGACGCGATCTTGCGTGGATAGGGCCCGGCACTTCCGCGCAAGTTATCCCTGAGGCGGCAAAAACGCCTCGACAGCGGCTGACGCGATCACCGACACGGTACCGGTATCGGGGTTGGTCACATTGAGCCCGCCAAAGACCGCGCGCACCTCGACCCGTCCGCGGGGCAGCTTTTCTGTAAGCGCCGCACAATCGACCTGCTGAGGCTCTTGCACGCCCACAGTCACCTGCACCCGCATCGCGTCATGGGACAGGCCGGTGGCTTCAAAGAGCGGCAGGGACGAATGCCGGATCGCGTCTTCAATCGCGCGCGCAGCGGCCTTGGTATAGTCTTGACCGTAAAGGTCATTGCCCATCCCCATCTCGATGATAAAGCGATGGTCGCTCATGGCGCGCCCTCCAGATCCAACGCCACGGAAATCGCCGCGTTTGCCATCACAGTCGGTGCCCCGCCATCCGCACGGGGGATGTCGAGCCCACCTGGGACCGCCGTGACACTGACCGCGCCATAGGGGAAGACCGCAGCCACCTTGTCGGTATCGACGGCCTCGGGGTTTTGGACGCCGATCTCCACAGTGATCTGCATCTGGGTCTTATTGCGCCCGTAGAGCTCGGCGATATTGATCGAGTTGTGCCACAACGCGTCCTTCACGGCGCGAACCGCAGCCTCTGTATAGTCCTGCCGGCGCAACGACGTGCCCAGTCCAAACTCGGTCAACAGTCTTGTGGCTGGCATGCTTGCCCTCTCTCGCGATAGGTTCAGTGGGTCTGGTTGCTTCTGTCATGGGCACAGCCCGGGACCAAGCCTCCTTCGAGGTGCCTTGTGAGCATGTTCTGACTATCCCCGTTCTCTGGACCGGGTTACGATTTGCCCGTTTGATGAAGGACCGTCCTTGATGCGCATAGCTTTAATTCCCGTCTTTCTCTTAAGCGCCTCGCTGCTCCAAGCCGCCCCGACCGAGACGATCTTCCGTCTTAGCGTGCAAGGTCAGGAGATGATCGGCACTTTGGCGCTGCCCGAAGGTCCGCCCGCCCCGGTGGTTCTTATGCTGCATGGGTTCAACGGCGCGCGCGACGAAGTGGCCACCGAGCATGTGCCAGATGGGGTGTTTGCCCATACGGCCGACAAACTGGCCGCGGCGGGATTTGCGAGTTTGCGTATAGACTTTCGTGGCTCCGGCGACAGCATTCAGGATATGAGTTTCGCTGAAACGACATTTGAGAGTCAGATCGCGGATGCCGAAGCCGCGATGACGCATTTGCAAACTTTGAACGTCGTGAATGGGAATGAGCTTTTTGTCATCGGTTGGAGCCAGGGCGGGCTGGTTGCTGCGGCTCTTGCGGGGCGCACAGATGCGCCGGATGCCGTTGCGCTTTGGAATGCGGTTGGCGATCCGGTCGCCACCTATGGGGGCATCTTCGGCCCAGATCAATTTGCAAGAGCACTGGCCGCAGATCCTGGGACTGCCGTTTCTCTCACATTGCCTTGGGGCGAAACGGTCAGCCTGAACGGCGCCTTCTTCGAAGATGTCTCTCGTCACGAGCCCGTGCGCGAGATTGAGACCTATTCCGGCGCGCTTCTTGTTGTCCAAGGCCTGAAGGATACGGTTGTGCTGCCGGAAAACGGCGACGCCTATATCGCGGCACATCCCGGTGAAAGCACCCTTTGGACAGCCCAGATGGATCATGTCTTCAACACATTCGCAGAGGCTGCAATGTTTGATGCGGTGGTCGACGCGACAATTTCGTTTTTCCTGGAACAGATGCAGTGAAGCTCCGATCTTTAGCGTTGCTTGATTGGGAAGGGCCAAACATGCAGCGTCTGTTTGTTGTTTTGCTCATGCTCTGCCCAGGGGCGCTTCAGGCGACTCCCACTGAAGCCGTGGTGGAGTCTAGCGCTGAAGGTCAGCAGATCATCGGCACTTTGGTCACCCCCGAAGGTCCACCTGCGCCAGTGGTTCTTTTATTGCACGGCTTTGTCGGATCTCGGGACGAACTGCCAACTGACAACTTTCCAAACGGTGTCTTCGCCTATGCGGCCGCGCGCTTGGCCGAGGCAGGTTTCGCCAGCCTACGCCTCGATTTTCGCGGCAGCGGCGATAGCATCCGAGATATGTCCTTCGCAGAGACCACCTTTGAGACCCAGATCGCCGATGCGCTTGCGGGTTTGGACTATCTGAGCACTCTGGAAAGCGTGCGAGGCGACCAGATCTATCTGATCGGGTGGAGCCTCGGGGGGCTGATCGCCGCAACCGCAGCGGGGCGGAGCCAGACCCCAAAAGCCGTGGCGCTATGGAACGGTGTTGCCGACCCTCAAGGCACCTTTGGACGCAGCATTGGCATCGAGAACCTAAAGCGTGGACGTCACTTGGCACCGGACGAGGCATTGACCACCACCTTATCCTGGGGGCCCGAAATCTCTTTGCAGCGCGGTTTCTTTGAAGATGTCGCGACGCTTGATCCTCTGGCAGAGATCGCCGCCTATCCTGGAGCACTTCTCGTCATCCAAGGACTAAAAGACACTCAGGTTTTGCCCAAAGACGGCGCGGCCTATCACGCGGCACATCAGGGCCCAGGCGAGCTCTGGACATCCGATATGGGACATAGCTTTGATGTCTTCGAAACCGATGAGACCTACCGCGCTGTGGTCGATGTCACCATCGCATTTTTTCAAGAGCATCTTGAGTGACGCATCAAAATCAGCTTGGTGGCGCTGCTTTTGACAGGTACTTGTCTGCAGAAGACGCTCGCGGATGCCGTAAACCTTACAACGGAATTTAGATGACCTGGACAACGCTCTCGCCGCTTTCATTGATCGCGCTCCCTGCCGTCGGTCTTGGCCTTTGGGTGACGCCTGCACCCAGTCAGCAAGCGCTTCAGTATATGGATGACAGGTCCACTCCGGAGGCTGTGATCCAAAGCTATTACAACGCGATCAATCTGGGGCAATTGACCCGGGCCTATGGCTATTTTTCGGACGGATGGGCTCCGAAAGACTACGCATCTTGGGCGGAAGGCTATGCCGATACCAAATCAGTCTCTGTCCAGATTGGCAGCGCGCCAGAAGATCCCGGCGCTGGCCAAGTCCTTTGGCATATTCCGGTGGCCGTCTCGGCTTTGGACAAGACTGGCAAGACTAAGGTTTTCGCCGGATGTTATGAGATCCACCTGACCGAGCCGGAAATGCAAACCGATCCACCGTTTCAGCCGATTTCGATCAACAAGGCCACGCTCTCTCCCTCTGACCAACCAATCCAAGATGCACTGCCGTCGACCTGCCCAGAGTGATCGCTTTGGTCGGAGTGAGATAGACGGATAACAGCGAGGGTCCTCGATCGATCGGGGATAGCCAGCTTTGCTCCCCAACTGCGATCCTTGAAGAACCTGCGATCCCAGATCAGCGCAAGGCGCTTGCATCCCCTAAGCGAGCCGCATAAACCGCGCGCCAGTTTGCACGCCCGCCGCTTGTCCGGCACCGACCCCGATAGGAGTTCCCATGCAGGTCACCGAGACCCTGAATGACGGCCTGAAACGCGGCTATGACATCACCGTGACTGCCGATGAGATCGAGGCCAAGGTCAATGAAAAGCTCGTCGAGGCGCAGCCAGAGATCGAGATGAAGGGCTTTCGCAAGGGCAAGGTGCCGATGGCGCTCTTGAAGAAGCAATTCGGCCAGCGGCTCATGGGTGAAGCGATGCAGGAAAGCATCGACGGCGCCATGTCCAAGCATTTCGAAGACAGCGGCGACCGTCCCGCAGCCCAGCCCAAGGTCGAGATGACCAACCAGGATTGGAAACAAGGCGACGATGTCCAGGTTTCAATGTCCTATGAGGCGCTGCCCGACATCCCGGAGGTCGATCTCAAAGCGATCTCGCTGGAAAAACTGGTGACCAAGGCCGATGATGACGCCGTTGAAGAAGCGGTGAAAAACCTCGCGGCCTCCGCGAAGGTCTTCGAAGAAAAAGGCGACGGGGCCGAGGCCGAGATGGGCGACCAAGTCGTCTTCGACTTCAAAGGCAGCGTCGATGGCGAAGAGTTTGAAGGCGGCGCGGCAGAGGATTTCCCGCTGGAACTCGGCTCCGGCCAATTCATCCCCGGTTTCGAAGAACAACTCGTGGGCGTGGTGGAAGACACCGACCTCACAGTCAATGTCACTTTCCCCGAAGACTAC
This sequence comes from Pseudomonadota bacterium, assembly GCA_038751255.1. Classification (GTDB taxonomy): domain Bacteria; phylum Pseudomonadota; class Alphaproteobacteria; order Rhodobacterales; family Rhodobacteraceae; genus JANSYP01. Next base: position 2,436 of record JBCDGN010000141.1, on the reverse strand, counting down.
AACGCTGCGCATCTCGCCGGCAAAGAGGCCGAGTTCGCCTGCACCATCAAAGCCGTCAAGAAGCCCGGCGAAGCGGTGATCGATGACGAACTTGCCAAACGCTATGGCGCAGAGGGGCTCGACGCGCTCAAAACGCAAATCCGCGAACGGATCGATGGCGAATATAGCGGGGCCGCGCGGCAAGTGATGAAACGCAAACTGCTCGACATCCTGGACGAAACGGTCAGTTTCGAGCTGCCTGACGGTCTGGTCTCGGTCGAGGCAAATCAGATCGCGCGCCAGCTCTGGCAAGAAGAAAACCCCGACACACAGCCCGATGAAAACACCGAGATTGAGCCCAACGACGAGCATACCAAGCTCGCCGAACGCCGGGTGCGTCTGGGCCTGCTCTTGGCCGAACTTGGCCAGAAAAGCGAGGTCGAGGTCTCTGACGCCGAATTCACCCAAGCGGTGATGACCCAAGCCCGCCAATACCCCGGACAAGAACGCGAGTTCTTTGAGTTCGTGCAGAAAACGCCCGAGATGCAGCAGCAAATCCGGGCGCCGCTCTTTGAGGACAAGGTGGTCGACTACATCTTTGAGCTCGCTGAGGTGACCGAAAAAGAGGTCTCCAAGGACGATCTGAAAGCCGCCATCGACGCGCTGGAAGACGACGACCCCACAGCCAAAGCGGCTGAAACCGAAGAGGCGTAAGCTGGCTCAAATCAGTTAGAAAAGCCCGCCCATCCGGTGGGCTTTTTTGCTTGTAGGCACCTACCTCCCCGACCAGACCAAGCCACAAATCACGCGACCCGTGATAGACGCCGCAAAACGAAGCCCCTAAGCTCACCAAAAGCTTAAAGGGATTTTCCGGTGTCAGAGCATCATTGGCTTGCGGTTATCTTCATTGCCATCCCGATCGGGGTCGGCCTAGCCGTGGTGACGTTTCCAACAAACAATCGGGTGACGCGCGACTGGTGCGATAAACGCATCACCGAAATTGCCGATGCTCTAAAGCCTCTGAACATCCCCGGTTGGATGAAGGTGTTCGGCGTCATCACTTGGGCGCTTCTGTTCCTCAGCTTCGTCTTGGGCAGCTTTTTCGTGATCTTCTATGGGATTGCCCAACTCCCCCAAGTAACCGGTCTGACCACAGCCCTGACGGGGACCGATCCCGATGGGATCGAAGCGGGTGACTACCGATGGTACCTGCTGACCCTTACAGCGCTCACAGCGGGACTGGGGGCGGCAGTTGCCCTACCCTTCACGATCCGGCGCTCAATCCAAAACGAGCGCCAGACAAAGACCCAAGAAGAAAGCCATGTCACCGAGCAAATCAATGAGGCAGTAGCGAACCTCGCTGCGCAGAAAGAGGTCAACCGGTTAGGTCGCACGCTCACCTATATTGAAGATGGCGAAACGAAGTCTGTCTTTGAGTGGCAAGACTCTCCCTTCGAGCTTCCCAAAGACGCAAAGGAAGACACTGACAAGAGCACTCCCTGGATACATGTCACCGTCACGGAACCCAATATCGAGGTCCGCATAGGCGCAATCCTGTCGCTCGAACGGCTGGCGAGACAGCGTGCCGAGGCTAGCCAGGTTACGACCAAACGCACAGAAGACAGCATTCTCGACCACGACGGTGCGCGGGACCATGTGCGGATCATGCAAATTCTATGCGCCTATGTGCGGGAAAACGCGAAGGCAGAAAACGCGCAAACCTTCGCGCCGCAGAGCTTTGACGAGTTCATTGCCGGCCTCACGAAAGAACAGCGCGCCGAAATAGATGAGGATCCTCTTCAGAGCAAAGACCGCGCATATCGAACGCATCTCGACGCGCTGATCGGTGAATTAGAGACCCCCCGCACAGATCTGCAGATTGCCCTGCGCGTTTTGGGGCGCCGAACCGAAGTTCAACGCGCCTGCGAGGGCGTGGAGACCGAACAGAAAGGCACTGTTAACGGCACAGAGATCACGCGCCATGACTGGGCGGGCTACCGGTTGGACCTGCGTGACAGCAATCTGCGCCACGTGGATCTGGGCCACGGATCCGCCGACCCAATGGACCTGCGCCATACCCGCTTGGAAGGCGCGCAGTTCCAGGGGGCAAACCTCAGGGACGCGCAGCTCCAGGGGGCAGACTTCGGGCGCGCGCAGCTCCAGGGGGCAATCCTCAAGGACGCGCAGCTCCAGGGAGCAAACCTCGGGGGCGCGCAGCTCCAGGGGGCAAACCTCGAGCGCGCGCAGCTCCAGGGGACATACCTCAGGGACGCGCAGCTCCAGGGGGCAAACCTCTGGGAAGCGCAACTCCAGGGGGCAGACCTCGCGCGCGCGCAGCTCCAGGGGGCAATCCTCTGGGGCGCGCAGCTCCAGGGGGCAAACCTCGGGAGCGCGCAGCTCCAGGGGGCAAACCTCGGGAGCGCGCAGCTCCAGGGGGCAGACCTCGGGCGCGCGAAG
>JBCDGN010000140.1:0-7491 GCA_038751255.1 Pseudomonadota bacterium | reverse complement strand
GACGGGACGGTCGGAACACGCACAGTGTTCTTCTCGAAGGGCAAGGCGATGGGGTTCCAGGAAATCCAGTCTCTTAACCCCAACCATTTAGTCTCCTTCACGCTCGAAGGCGCCGGCCCGCCGCATTTCCCCACCATGGTTTTCATATTGGAGGAGCTAAGCCCTGAGAAAACCAAAATCGTTCTCAGCTTCATCAACCGCATGCCGCCGCCCTTCAATCTGATCTGGAACTTTGCCGGTATCAGCAAGTGGACGCGCAAAATGCATGTCAAAGACCTTCAAGGCCTGAAGACCTTCTCAGAGCCTCCGCACAAGGATGCCGACGGCACTATCGTCGGGCGCGAAATGACGGTTCCCAATCCCTATGAGATCCCCATGCCGAAGGTCGCGTAAGATGACCAATGTACCCCACATCCCGCCAGAAACCGCGCAAAGCGACGCATCCATGTCGAAGAATAAAGCAGCAATTGGCATCCTTATGCTGACCATCTTTCTGGATCTTCTGGGGTTCGGGGTGATCATCCCGCTATTGCCTGACTATGCGCGCTCTTTCGGTGCGACCGCCGGTATCGTGGGGGCACTGGTCGCTGGCTACAGCCTTATGCAGTTCATCTTCGGGCCGATCCTTGGAGCACTCTCAGATCGTATCGGGCGCAGGCCAGTCTTGCTTGGCACCATAGCGGTCAATGGCGTGGCCTTCGTCATCTTCGGTCTGGCGGGGTCGCTCGCAATGCTCTTTGCAGCCCGTTTGGTTTCAGGCATCGCAGCGGCAAACCTATCGGTCGCTCAAGCATCGCTTGCCGACATAACGCCGCCAGCGGAACGGGCGAAGGTGTTTGGTCTTATCGGGGCCGCCTTTGGGATGGGCTTTGTGTTTGGCCCACCCCTTGGGGCCTTGATCGCGGGAACTTTGGGCAGCGGTGCGGTTGGCTTCTGCGTTGCCGCCCTATGCGCCCTGAATTTTGTCTCCGCCTTTCTGTTCCTGAGAGAGACCCGCGACAGCCATGCGGTCCAAGCGAGTACCAAGGATGGAGGCCTCTTCGCTTCTCTTCGCGAAGTACCAGCCATTCGGCGGCTCTTCGCTGTGATGTTTCTCTTCACGCTTGGGTTTTCTGTGATGCCTGTGATCGGCGCTCTGATCTTCGCAGACCGCTTCGGTCTGACGGCTGTACAGATCGGTTATGTCTTTACCCTAATCGGGGTAGCCACCGCTGGCGTCCAGGCCGCGATTGGTCCGCTTGCCAAGCAGTTTGGGGAACGCAGTGTTTTGCTTGTTGGTCTTGTGTTTGTGGGCGCAGGGATCGCGTCACTGCCCTTCGTACCGGTCGAGATGTTCCTCTGGCTCGGTCTCCCAGCCTTGGTAATCTACGCCTTTGGTCATGCCTTCGTTTATCCGACGCTCACGGCACTGGTCGCAGCGGAAACCGATGAGACCCGCCAAGGTACGGTGCTGGGTCAGCTTCAAGCGGCAGGATCATTGGCGCTCGTTATCGGCCCCCTCGGCGCAGGCTATCTCTATGATGCGTCTCTGAGCGTTCCGTTCATGATAACTGGAGCCGTTCTGTTGATCGCAGTCTTCATAGCGGCCAGCCATCCGCGAAACCGCATCAAGACATCATGAGTTCGCTTGTTAATTATGTCCGCTAAAGGAAAGATCCTGCCATTCGACTCGCTGTTTCCAAGCGGCACCTACGGGCCAATCTCCGCTTGATAACGTTGTTCTCTTATCAATCCGAACTGCCGGCCAGCGTTAGTTCATCCATTTCCACCTGATACGCCCCCGTCCGCATTGTTCCCGTCTCTCGCCGTGTGACCTAGACGACGCCTGTCGGGTCCTGAAACCGGTCACTCAAGAAAACTTCCCCGCCGCGTCGCGGCTCCTCGCGGACCAAGTTTTCCTGCCTTGCCGGTGCTTCACTTACGTTTCGCCCGCGAGCGGTTCAGGCCCGCCCTGCGCCGCCCGAGCGGTCCGGCGTCGACGGGGACAAGGGGTTTCCGGAACGACATGGAAACGAAAGGAATAACACCATGGCCAACGCACTTGGATATGTCAGCGAAACCAAATCAGGCTTCGAAGGCGCGCTCGCAATGATGAACCTCGCAGCCGCGATCCGCATCGAGAAAAACGCGGAGATGGCCGCGGACAGTCAACCCGACTACCGCATCTTCGCCGGAGAAACATCGACCGAAATCGGCGACGGATGGCTTCGCAAAGCCAAGGCATCGGGCCGCGAATATGTCTCAATCACCCTCGCAGACCCGCAAATCGGCCCCCGCAAGATCTACGCAAACCTCGCGCCCGTGAATGGCAAGAAAGGCCGCCACGTGATCCTCTGGAACCCACGCGACTAAGTATCGAACTCATCATAAATGAGCCGCTCCGGAGTGTATCTCTGGAGCGGCTTGTCTTTGTTCATTGTGCGTCTTTGGCACAGAATTTGCCGTGCATACCCCAAGTAAAGGGCGACCTCCGGCAGGCCGCTCAAGTTAAAGCCTGTCGGTGTCGTCGTCCGCGAGGTGGGGAACGCGATGACGGGTGGGTACGGCTGGAATTATTCAAAGCGCTACTTTGACAGACTACTTTGGTTGTCCAATTCAGGCTGGGCATGGGAGTTCCGGCGACGTTTGCCAGGCCTGATTGGCGAGAGCCGGACCACCCGCCACAAGCCTATTCGAATGCTCCGAGATGACGGATGCGAACTTGTTCGCTTGCGCGCGCGCAGCCGCCGCGCTGAGCGACACGGCCTTCACTATCTGCCCGATCCAAACCTCTCAGCCTACGAAACACCGGTGTTCTGGCTGCCCGAAGTGATGAGCACTAACCTCGAAGCTGCAGCCACTCTGGATGATCGCCCAAAAGCGTTACCAGAGCCGCTATCGTGGCAAGGTATACCGGGAAAGAAAACGCTTTTGCTCGTCCCGGGTCGAAGAACGAAGATCGCTATTGCATCGAGAGGCTACGCGGCCCAGCTCGCAATCAATGAGTCCTCATCACCATTGCCGCTCTCGATTTATCTGACTTTGCACATGCAGGCCGGAAGCCGCATGCTTAAAAATCTGCAGTGTCTGGATTGGTTCGCGCGGCATTGCGCAGGGTTAAACTTCGACATCACACCCAAACGTGGCTGCTCCCCGACAAAGCTGCGTGCCGCTCTGATTGCCCTTGACGGTTGGCGCGCAAACGCCTCCCAGAAACAAATAGCAGAGGTTTTATTCGGCCGCGATGTGATCGCGAAGGACTGGGCAACCGGTGTCCATTCCTACAAATCCCGCACCAGACGGCTGATCAAAAAAGGCCGTGATCTCATGGAACGGGACTATCTAGCGCTGCTCTAGCCATGTGAATAAGGGTGTCGTTTTCAGCTCGGTTGAAAACGACTCTGCAAAGGTCCCGCAATCTCTCGCAAGCTTGGACGCATCTCAATGAAACCTAAAAGGAGATGCGAAATGGCGACACTATCAAGCGGCGGAGCTCATACCAGTCCGTTTTTGAGGGCCGATGCAGCCGCAGAATATCTGGGCCTCACCCGATCCACACTAGAACATTATCGCTGGGCCGGCGGTGGCCCTTGCTACCGAAAACATGGCGGTCTCGTCTTTTATCACATCGATGATTTGATCGAATGGTCAGAGCGCCGCCGATACCGTGACAGTGGCAGCAAGGCTCCGAAATGAGAGGCACACGCACACTGGTCTTGGGACTTAGCTCAGTCTTTGGATTAGCAGTTGTCAGTCTGGTTTCTTTCACCAAACCGATCATCTGGAACCGCACCGAGAGCGCGCCAAAGGGCCTTTATTGGCGGAGCGACGGACCACTCACCCTGAACAGGTGGGCCGTAGTCTCTGCTAATTCGGAGTCTGCAAACTGGGCGGCGGCGCGTGGTTATATCGGTGCTGATTGGCCCATCATAAAGCGCGTCCGGGCAATAGAAGGCGACGAAATTTGCCGAAAGGACGATGCGATTTCGGTCAACGGACAACCTGTTGCTAATGCGCTGAATCAGGATCGATTGGGGCGGGATTTACCGGGCTGGCGGGGATGCCTCACGCTTAGAAGCGATGAGGTTTTTCTTCTGAACGACGATCCAAGATCGTTGGATGGTCGCTACTTTGGTGCCACGAACATTAACGATATTAGCGGAACTGCCACTTTGTTGTGGAGAAGAAGGTGATCGGCGGTTTCGCAAGCGTTCGCAAGGATTGGCAGGGATTTGGAAAGCGGACCCGGAGGGCAAGATTAAAGGGTTGGCGCCTTCAGGCACCTAACACATTGTCTGCACATCTTTTTTCTGGCGCCTCTTGCGAAACATTGTGGCGCCCTGCCTCTCTAGAAGTCCAGGGACGGCCGGGCCTTTTGAGGGCGCCAGTGGGCCCGCCCGGTCCATGAACGATGATGTTCCGTTCACGCCGCGTCTCGGCAAACCACGCGATGTTGGACGCGTGGGCGGACGACGGTTCAAGACGCAGCTGAAAAGCGCCGCAGCGCGTTTGTCCGCGCGCGGAACTCGCAAGACCTTTTCGGGTGCGCATATAGGACGCGGTAGTGCAGCGGGTCGGGCCGCTTCATTTCGACGTCATCCCTTCGCCAAATTCCGAATGCGCCGAGTGATCATCAAGACCCATATCGCCCGCGCCGGAAAAGGCATCGGTAAAGCAGCGTTCAACGCCCACCTGAAATACATCCAAAGGGATGGTGTTGATCGTGATGGCCACGGCGGCGATCTCTATGGTCCAGATGGTGATCATGGTGATGATCGAGCATTCATCGCGCGCAGCGAAGATGATCGTCATCAGTTCCGGGTGATCGTGTCGCCTGAAGACGCTGACCAACTTGGCGACTTGAAAGAGAACACGCGCCCGCTGATGGCGCAGATGGAAAAGGACCTCGGCACCAAGCTCGATTGGGTTGCCGTCGATCATTACAATACCGGCCATCCGCATACTCATATTGTCATCCGCGGAAAGGATGCGCGCGGAAAGGACCTGGTGATGGCGAGGGAGTACATGACCAAAGGGATGCGCCAGCGCGTGTGCGATATCATTACAGAACGCCTGGGACCAAGGCGTGATCTGGAGATTGCGCAAACCCAGGCAAAGGAGGTGGCGGCAGACAGGTTGACGCACATCGACCGTCACCTCACCCATGTTGCGAAAGACAATGTCGTTCATCTGGAAAACGCTAACGACGCGCACGATCGATTTCAGCAGACATTAGCGCGGCGGCGATTGAGGAATCTGCAGAAACTTGGATTGGCCGAGCCGATTGAGACCGCAAGCTGGCGACTGAGAGACGGTTGGCAAGACACGCTACGCGCCATGGGTCGCAAAGGTGACAAGATCAGGGAGCTTGCCGCTGCCAGCCGGGACGATTATCGAGGGCATCGGGCCATATTCGAACCGTCAGTCTCAATTCAAAAATCGATACTCGGACGCGTCGTGGGTGACGGCCCTGAAAACGAGCTTCAGGATCGTCGCTATCTGATTGTCGATGGCGTTGATGGAACACGCTGGCATGTTTCAATCGGGAATCGCGTGCCAGGAACACTTCCGCCACCTGACGCCATCGTAGAAGTGATAGCCCTCGCACCGAAAGCGCGTAAGTCTGATCAAGTCATTGCCCGCGTCGCCGCACTGAATGGCGGCCTCTATTCGGATGATCTGCATGCGGATACTGATCCTACGGCCAGGACTGAGTATCGCCGCGCCCATGTTCGGCGATTGGAAGCCTTGCGCCGAGCTGGAATTGTCAATCGCGATGGTGATGGGGAGTTTCACCTTCCGAGTGACTATCTCGACCGCGCGGCAACCTTCGAAGCAACGCGGAATGGAAGCGTCCAGTTGAACATCAAATCCTGGGTGGGTCTCGCCGATCAGATTGAGCGTCTAGCCCCGACCTGGCTGGACGATGTCAATAGCGTCGACAATTGGCGAAGTGGCTTCGGGAATGACGCTGCAAACGCCAAGGCAGCGCGAACTCGGTTTCTGCATGACAAGGGATGGGCTGCGCTGGACGGTGGGCTTGATCCGGACCAGAGGCGGCGGCTCGCGATAAGTGAACTGACCCGCGCAGCGCAGGCGCATTCGGGCGGCGGTGCTTATGTTCCGCTGCCGGAGGGGGCGAGATTTGAGGGCGTCTATGAGCGTCCCATCAATCTGGCGCAGGGCCGCTTTGCGATCATAGCCAGATCAAAGGAGTTCACGCTGGTACCGTGGCAACCTGAATTGGAACGCCACCGCGGTGTGCTGCTCGGTGTTCGAAAGACCGCGGGCGGTATCGACTGGACGGTCGGCAAGACCCGCGGGATCGGGCGGTAAACTAGCTTATAGCCATCTGTGGCTACAAGCAGCTATTCGCCTAATTTGCGGAAGTTTGCGAGTTTCCGAACTAGCCGAAAGTAAAATCTGTTCCGATGCTTTGATCTGAGTCTAATTGGATTGGAGCGCTTACATGACCGGCACCAAATTCTTGATCGGCACGATCGCGCTGGTCTTTGCCATAATTATCCTGACAGTTTGGGGAGCGACCCAATGGACGGCGCATCAGCTGGGTTATCAGCCCGCCCTCGGCGTGCCCTGGTTTCATTGGAACGAAACGCCGGTCTATCGACCGTGGCGACTGTTCCAATGGTGGTACGCCTATGAAGCCTATGCGCCAGGCGTTTTTACCAAAGCAGGTCTTATCGCGACGGGTGGTGGCGTCCTTGGCGCTATTGTCGCTGTCATTGGGTCATTGCTCCGCGCCCGAACACGAAAACACGTGACGACTTATGGATCGGCGCGCTGGGCGACTTATAGCGATGTGCGCCGAGCCAGGCTACTTTGCGATGATGGCGTTTTCTTGGGACAGAAATCAGGTGCCTATCTCCGTCATGACGGCCCCGAACATGTCATGGCGTTTGCGCCAACGCGCTCCGGTAAGGGTGTTGGTCTGGTCATTCCAAGTCTACTGAGTTGGACAGGCAGCGCCGTCATTCATGACATCAAAGGAGAGAACTGGGATCTGACCAGCGGTTGGCGGTCGCGTTTCTCGCATTGCCTTCTATTCGATCCCACCAACTCTGGGTCTGCCCGCTACAATCCCCTCTTGGAAGTGCGACGTGGCGAGAACGAAATTCGCGATGTTCAGAATATCGCAGACATTCTCGTCGATCCCGAAGGTTCGCTTGAGCGCCGCAATCACTGGGAAAAGACAGGGCACGCACTGCTCGTCGGCGTGATCCTACATGTTCTTTATGCAGAAGAGGAAAAAACGCTTTGCGCCTGCGCGAGCTTTCTCTCCGATCCTCGCCGATCCTTTGAGACCACACTCAGCGTTATGATGAAGACGCAACATCTCAGCAGCGAACCCCATCCCGTCGTCGCACAAGCTGCCCGTGAGCTGCTCAATAAATCGGAGAATGAGCGCTCAGGCGTTCTCTCAACCGCAATGAGTTTTCTCGGCCTTTATCGCGACCCGGTTATTGCACGGGCGACGGCAGCCAGCGATTGGCG
>JBCDGN010000139.1:0-8183 GCA_038751255.1 Pseudomonadota bacterium | reverse complement strand
TTTTCCGGGGGTTTGAGCTCAGGGCGGTTCTTCGAGCCCTGAACCATTCATCAGCGAGATCGGTGGTTTGTTCCCAATTGCGCTGTGGGGTCGTACTTCTTTGTAGTCTCTTCGCCAGACCTCCATTTTTGTCCGCGCATCGTCAAGGCTCATGAAGTTGCCATTATTGCGCCATCGGTCCGAGCGACAATGGCGACGGGTGTTCAGGCATTCCGCGCGGAACTTGCTGTTAAAGCTCTCTATGAACGCGTTGTCTGTTGGCTTTGCCATTCTTCTGTTTGGCTGGCTTCAAGCTTCCACACACGCATGCCTACAGGTTGCTCGATTATGGTTATAGGCAGCTGTGCGACCGCGATATTGATGTGACGCAATTCGCGCCAGAACCTGGGGATCGGTCAGCGCGATCTGGATGGTGCTAATCGCCCAAATGGTAACGATGGAGCATGTGAAACATGCCTTCGCTGTCCTGTCCGGCCAGACACAGCGTCTCGATCAAAAATGGCTGAGGCAAAAGCGGTGCTAAGATGGGTTGCAGCGCAGCTTGAACGGCGCCGCCTTGATCCTCCGGCATCCGGCCCGTGAGTGTCATGTGAAAAGAAAACTCTCCCATGACATAAGGGTATCCCCAGGCGGCCAGATTGGCCTCTTGCGCGGCGCTCAGGTTCCCGGCGCGGCGTCGGGCGATTTCTTTCGCGTCTGGGGGCGCGCGAAAATCATCGAGTTCTCGCACAGTGTTTGCGGCAAAGGCATTGAGTGTTGTGACATCGCCCAAGGGGGTTAACGCCAAAAACCCGCTGATCCGGCTCAATTGCAGCCCGTCCAGCGCCACCGGCGCCAAGCGACTGCACAGCCGCGATACCGCAGCATCAAGCCCATCGGGGTCGCTGCCGTCGGAGAGATAGAACGGTGGTTTAACCGTCGCGTGAAATCCATAACGCCGCGGCGCGGCCGTCATCTCCTCTATCGTTGCCGGAAGGTCTGGGATATCAGGATGCGGAACCGTCGCGCCGCGCTGAACATCCCAGCCCAACCAAGCGGCCGTCCAATCCGCCAAAGCGCCCGCTTCGGGCAACACATAAAGAGCATAGCGTTCATAACCCGTCATCTGGGGCCCCACATGATCTGGAATTCTCTTCGTCCTGCCCGTTGCAGCGGAACAGTGCAATGACAAACCCAGTAACGCTTGCCAATGCAGAACTCGTTCTGCCTGATCGCGTGATCCGCGGGGCACTGGTGATCGAGGGAGAGACCATCGCAGAGATCATAGAGGGCGGAAATGTGCCTTCAGGAGCGATCGATTGCGAGGGCGATTTTCTCGCGCCGGGATTGGTGGAACTCCATACCGACAATCTTGAGCGGCATCTGGAGCCCCGCCCAGGGGTCGCTTGGCCGAGGGACGCCGCGATTGTTGCCCATGACGGAGAGCTGGCCAGCGCCGGGATAACCACAGTGTTTGATGCGCTTCGGATCGGTTCGGTCGTTACTGAAAATAAAACCGGCTATGGCGAATACGCCCGCGAAGTGGCGACGCGTATCCTTGATCTGCGCGATCAGGGACATTTGCGGATCAGCCATTTCTTGCATCTTCGGGCAGAGATCTGCTCTGAAACGCTGCTGCAAGAGCTTGACGGCTTTGGGCCAGAGGACCGTGTTGGGATCCTGAGCCTGATGGACCATACGCCCGGACAGCGGCAGTTCCGCGATATCAGCAAGCTGAGGGATTATGTGATCGGCAAGCGTGGGTTGTCAGAGGCAGAATTTGCCGAGCACATCGCCCAGCAGATCTCGCTGCGCGACCGTCTGGGCGAAAAACATGAAAGCGCCGCAGTCGAAGCCGGTCGCCGCTATGGGGCGGTTTTGGCGAGCCATGATGACACAACTGCGGACCAAGTGGGCGTCTCAGCCGGGCATGGCGTCCGTTTGGCGGAGTTCCCAACAACCGCAGAGGCCGCCCGCGCCAGCCGCGATGCAGGCATTGCAGTGATGATGGGTGCACCCAACTTGATCCGGGGCGGGTCGCATTCCGGCAATGTCGCCGCTGCCGAACTGCTGGAAAACGGCCATCTTGATATTTTGTCCTCGGATTATGTGCCTGGGGCACTGCTGTTCGGCGCGTTGGAAATTGGCAGGATCTCGGGCGATATGGCGCGCGGCTTCGCCGCGGTGACCGACGCGCCTGCACGCGCGGTTGGTCTCACCGACCGGGGTCGTCTGGCGCCCGATCTGCGCGCCGACCTTATCCGCGTGCGGTGGCAAGAGGGCGACCAAGCAGCTTTGCGCGGCGTCTGGAGCCGCGGCCGGCAGGTCGGCTAGGGCCGCTTAGTCACGGGTGCCCTGAAACCGAGCCTGCCATTCCTCGCGCTGATCATCGGAGATCTTATCAAATAAGTTTCCGGGCACCGTGAAGGCATGTTCTGGCGACAAACTGTTGAGTGCTTTGCTCACATCCTCGGGCCAGCTTAGCGGCGTCGCCATCGCCTCTGAGAGGTTCTTTGCCGCGTCGGGAATGAATGGTGCCGAAAGACCAGCATAGATCGGGATCAGATTGAGCGCGAAGCGCACGATGGCGGCGGCTTTCTCGGGATCGGTTTTGAACACGCTCCACGGTGCGGCCTCTTGCAAGTATTCGTTTCCGATCACCCATATCGCACGCAGTTCAGTGGCCGCCTTGCGCACTTCAATCGCGTCCATATGTGCTTGGTATCTTTCAACACGCTCCAACAATGCCTGGGTGGCCTGCGCCTCAGCCTCGCCATAATCACCGCCAGCGGGCACGGTCTGCCCAAATTTGGAGCGGCAGAATTTGGTCACGCGGCTGACGAAATTGCCTAGAACATCCGCAAGGTCTTTGTTTACGGAAGCTTGGAAGTTCTCCCAGGTAAACTCACTGTCCGAGTTTTCTGGCGCATGAGACAAGAGCCACCAGCGCCAGTAATCCGCGGGCAGGATTGAGAGAGCCTGGTCCATGAACACACCGCGCCCTTGGCTTGTCGAAAACTGCCCACCGTCATAGTTGAGGTAGTTGAACGACTTGATGTAATCGACCAGTTTCCACGGCTCGCCCGATCCCATGATCGTGGCGGGAAAGCTCAGCGTGTGAAACGGCACATTGTCTTTGCCCATAAACTGGACATAGCGGACATCCTCAGCGCCCTTGTCAGTCCGCCACCAACGTTCCCAATCGCTGCCTTTGCCCGCATCGACCCATTCCCCGGCACAGGCAATGTATTCAATCGGTGCATCGAACCAGACATAGAAGACTTTGCCTTCCATACCTGGCCAATCTGCATCGCCTTTTTTGACCGGCACGCCCCAATCGAGATCACGTGTGATGCCGCGATCCTGTAGCCCATCGCCATCATGGAGCCATTTTTTGGCAATCGAAGTGGTCAAGACCGGCCAATCGGTCTTAGCGTCGATCCAGGCGTCAAGCCGATCTCGCATCGATGATTGGCGCAGGTAGAGATGTTTGGTTTCGCGCACCTCTAAGTCGGTGGAACCCGAGATGGCGCTGCGCGGGTTAATCAAATCGGTTGGGTTCAGCTGCTTGGTGCAGTTCTCGCATTGATCCCCGCGGGCTTTTTCATAGCCGCAATTTGGACAAGTGCCTTCGATATAGCGATCAGGTAAAAATCGGCCATCAGCGTTGGAATAGACCTGATGTTCGGTGACTTCCTCAATCAGACCGGCTTCGGCCAGCAGCCCTGCGAAATGTTGGGTCAGCTTGATATTTTGCGGGCTCGAGGACCGACCGAAATGGTCGAAGGACAGCCGAAAGCCCTCGCTCAGTTCCGACTGCACGCCATGCATCTCGGCACAATATTCGGCAACGGGTTTGCCCGCCTTGGCCGCAGCAAGCTCTGCGGGTGTGCCGTGTTCGTCCGTGGCGCAGAGAAACAAGACCTCATCGCCCCGAGCGCGCCGGTAGCGCGCATAGAGATCGGCTGGCAGTTGGCTGCCGACCAGGTTCCCGAGATGCTTGATCCCATTGATGTACGGGATCGCTGAAGTGATGAGGATACGTGCCATGTGATCGCTCCGGTGCGTGCGCCCGGGGCGACTTACTCTAGCTTTCGGGGCAATGCCACCCCGGCGAGAGCTCTCAGCCGTCGACCCGGTCTAGGCGCGCAATGATGAACAGTTCCACATCGGGAGAGACAAGATCGGAATACCCATCTGCCCCAAACTCGCGGCGGTCGAGCGTGCCGGTGAGATGCACAGTGAGTTGAGACAAATCCCCCGATTCAGTGCCGGCCCGTCGGTAGATTTTTGCGTCCATCGTCAGGGGTTTGGTCACGCCCTTCATGGTGAGGTCCCCGGTGATCTGCGCACCATTGACCGAGCCCGACATGCTGCGGCTGACAAAAGAGATCTGCGGATGCTGATCGGTGTCCAAAACATCGCCGCTTTTCAGCGCTTGGGTGACAAAGACCACACCAGTTTTTGTCCCGGCGGCGTTGAGCGTCACGTTCGCGCTGGAGCGGCTAACTTGCCCGAAATCCAAGATCAGATCAGCCTGGCTGATTGGCATGGTGCCGGTCGCAGGCGTACCGGACAGTGTGTAGGTAAATTCCACCTTAGAGGCTGCGGGATCGAGCCGGTAACGCTGTGGTTCGGCAAAGCTCGGCAGCGAGGTGAAAAGGAAGAGGGCGAGGAGGATGACTATACGTAACATGCCACAGTCCATATCGGCTTCGGAAGCGCCTGTCTCATCTCAATTTTACCCATTATTGTGACTTTCTGCGATGGAATAAAACCGCGGCTTGAGGCTTTAAGGCCCGCAGGATATACACGGCCAGACGTCCACCCGACCGAGTGCAGCACGAAACCTCTCTAAACACCAAAAGCATAGACGCCTTTCGGCGCCTAAGAATTTTTTGTGGTTCGAGAGCATTGCCTGTGCTTTGTCGGAACAGCTGCTAAGGAGCTGACATGAAACTAAATCCGCTGGGACATACCGATTTGATGGTCACCGATCTTTGCCTTGGATCGATGACATGGGGCACCAAAAACACCGAAGAAGAGGGCCATGCCCAGATAGACCGTGCGCTCGATTATGGACTAAACTTCATTGACACAGCAGAGATGTACCCGGTGATCCCGGTTCTGGCCGAGAATGTGGGCCGCACCGAAGAGATTATCGGCAGTTGGTTTGCGAAGACCGGGCAACGCGACAAATGGGTGCTTGCCACGAAGATCACGGGCGCAAATGGCGGGTTCTGCCGGGACGGGGCACCTATTTCTTCGACTGAGATTGACAAAGCCGTGGAAGGGTCGCTGCGACGACTTCAGACCGATGTGATCGACCTCTATCAGCTTCATTGGCCGAACCGAGGCTCGTACTGCTTTCGGCAAAACTGGGATTATGATCCCAGCCATCATGTCAAAGAAGAGAATATCGAGCATATGGAGGATGTGCTTGGGGCGTTGCAACGCCATATCGATGCTGGCCGCATCCGCCATGTGGGCCTCTCTAACGAAACAGCTTGGGGCACGACGCACTGGATTGAAGTAGCGGAACGCAGTGGACTGCCGCGTATGGCCACGATCCAAAACGAATACTCTATGCTGCATCGGCTTTTCGACACCGATCTTGCCGAGGTGAGTGCGAACGAAAATATCGGGCTCTTGGCCTATTCGCCGCTCGCCTTCGGGATGCTGACCGGCAAATACCGCGGCGGGTCGGTTCCATCTGGGTCGCGTGGGGATGAAACCGATGGTGATCTTCATGGTCGCTTAACTCCACGCGCCGTGGCGGCAGCAGACGCCTACGAGGATATCGCGCGGCGCCACGGCTTGAACTATACGCAGATGGCGCTTGCTTGGTGTCGGCAACGTCCGTTCACGACGTCTGCGATTTTCGGGGCGACCAGTTTAGAGCAGTTGGAAGAGATCCTGCCCGCTGCCCATGTCACTCTGTCAGATGAAATTTTGTCCGAGATTTCCGCGGCTCATCGCGATCAGCATCCGTTGCCCTACTAAATCTATTCGAGATTGGATTGAGCCCTATCCAGCAGTCTTGAAGTCGTTCCAGCACTCTGTTGGGCCTTAGAGATCACAGATTTCAGCGTTTGCGTTGAAGACTGTTGTAAATGAACGCGCCCCGATCCGTCTGAGCTGGGCGTTGAGTTTTGAGAATGCCTGCCAAATAGGGGTGAGGTCAGGTGACCCGGACGGCAGGTATAGTAACCAACAGCCATGCGTCTTGCCGTAGGCGCGTGCCAAGGCGCTGCGGCCCGTTAGGGCCGACCTCTGCCGTGCATTTGATCAGGTGGTCTTGCTGGCTTTCCGGGCGCGGCTTTGGGCGAGCCGGTAACTTGGGCCGTTCATCTCGAGGATGTGCACATGGTGGGTCAGCCGGTCGAGCAGTGCGCCGGTGAGGCGTTCATCGCCGAACGTGCCGGTCCATTCGTAGAAGGGCAGGTTCGAGGTGATGATGGTGGCGCCGCGCTCGTAACGCTGGCTGATCAGTTCGAACAGAAGCTCTGCACCGGTCTTAGACAATGGTACGAAGCCCAGTTCATCGATGATGAGCAACTCGACGTTTGCCAACTGTCGCTGGAAGCGTAGCAGGCGTTCCTCGTCTTGAGCCTCGAGCATCTCGTGCACGATCGCAGCGGCGGTTGCGAAGCGAGTCTTGATCCCGCGCTGGCAAGCTGCAAGGCCGATACCTATACAGACATGCGTCTTGCCCGTGCCGCTTGGACCGAGGGCGATAATATTCTCTCGCCGAGCGACGAACTCGCCGCGGGCAAGATCGAGGACAAGCTTCTTGTTCAGGCTAGGGATGGCGTCGAAGTCGAAGCTCTCCAGTGTCTTCAGGGCAGGAAACTTTGCAGCTTTGATCCGCCGGTCGATCATCCTGGCTTCGCGGTCGAGCAACTCCAGTTCGATCAGCCGGGCGAGATAGCGGACATGATCCAGCCCTTCGGTTGCGCATTGCCGGGCAATCTTCTCGTGCTCACGTAGGACCGTGGGCAGCTTGAGCTTCTTGAGGTGATGGCGCAGCAGGATCTCGGGCGCTTCGTCAGCCGCGGTGCTCATGCAGCCCCAAGCAACGATGCGTATTCCGCCGGGTCTGTCGCCTGCACTGTCGCTGTTGGCAGGTGCGGATAGCGCTTTGCATCAAGCCGGGCTGGGCGCCCTGTGATCCTTGCCAGCACCAGGTGGAGCACGGCATTCGCGCTGATGGCGCCAAGGTTCAATGCATCCTTGATGGCGGCATACACGACGCCGATAGGGAACGTCTCCAACAGGCGCAAGACCTGAACGAACTCGCGCTTGCCAGCGGCGCAGCGGTTCTTCTGGCTGAGCCGGGCTTCCAGCACTCGGCGCAACGTCGCGAACTCGGCTGGCAGCTCCCATCCTTGTAAAGGCGCCGCTTGGTCGAGAGCGCCAACCTTCTGTTCCAGCAACGCCAGATAGGGCAACGGATTGAACACGAAATCGGCAGTCTCGTAAGACCGGCGATGCCGTGCAATCTCGTCGCCGCCCGCGGTGATGACGACCTTGCCAACGTAGTCCTTCACGATGATCTCGCGGTGCGCATAGGCCACCGGCACGGAATAGTCATTGTTCCGGTACTGCACGAGCGCCTGGCTCGAGACCCGGCCCGGTCGCTGATCGCAGGCGTCGAACGGAACGGGAGGCAGGTCTATGAACGCAGCCCGATCCTTCTCCTGCCGGTCGGCAATCGTGCCATCAGCCCCGCGCAGTACTGCCTGGAGACTTTCCTTGCAGCGCTCCCGCAACATCTTGTTCAGCTCGTCGATATCGCGGGCATGCGGGATCGGCACCATGAAGGTGCGTCGGCTGAACCCGACCATGCCCTCCACTTGCCGTTCGCCATCGTTCTCGAACGCATGGCGACCTGATGGCTCACTCATTTCCCTTGCCCGGGCGTCCGAAACGGTCCTCGAAAACGTAATGACATTGCAGCGCGGCGAAGAGATGGCTTCGCTTGCGGGTCCCATCACCGAGGATTTGGGCGACCGCAAGTCGCGTGTTGTCGTAGAGAATCGACAAGGGGATGCCGCCGAAGAAACCAAAGGCTTCGACATGCCCGTCACAAAACGCTTCAGCGGTCTCGGCGTGGTAAGCCTTCACGAAGACCGCGTCGCTTTGCGGGAGGTCCATCACGAAGAACCGGACCTTCTGCGCGACGCTGCCCAGCACCACGTACG
>JBCDGN010000138.1:0-8245 GCA_038751255.1 Pseudomonadota bacterium | reverse complement strand
AGATGCGCCACCGCATCTTGAACCTGGTGCGAGATATCTTCGCGGTTTGACGTACCAACGAGTGCAGAGGTCTCAATAATCTTACAGAGCATTTCCGACTTATTACCAGAAGCTTTCAAAGTTAGCTCAGGCGCGAGATATCCAGTTTGAAATTGGTCTGCGATGCGTTTACTGCTTGCAACTTGGTGCCAGAAGAAATCTTCTTGCAGGACTTTGGGCATAACGTGGTCAATAACAATAAGACGTACTTTGAATTCTCGCCCGCTAGCGCGATTGATTGCACTGTTAGCAACTGCCTTTAAAACCGCATCAAACGCATAGGTATAGTCAATTACAATGAGCGTATTCTTTTTGATCTTCCACGTTTGCCAAGGTACAGGATTTCGCGCCTGATCATCTTGGTCCGTCGAAAGAAATCCGGCTTCCCAAATAGATTCTGGATTTGTTTTGGGCGAATAGTCGCGCATCCATTCGGATACAAGCCGGGTTTTGCCCGCACCAGATGGGGCAATAACCGGGAGCACACGAAACATACCTTTAGATTCCACAAAGCTAGTAAGCCGACCTTTTTCGATCTTACGTTGCTGTAAAGGCAAGGTATAATGATTGTGTGGGTTGAGCCAAATACTGTCATCAGCATCTTGTTCTAACCTTTCCCGCACTTGCATGGCGGTTAGATAACCCGGATGTGACATAGGTGCTGCCATCGGCGGCGGCTCATCGTAGACATCGGGATCAATTTCGAAGACAGGACTCCCAAACGCCTCCATGAAAGTCTTACCGTCGAAAACTGACCGATCTAGCTTGTCCCGCAGTATGTCACTATTGGGTTCCACCGGCATGTGCAGCCGATAGTGGATCGGCAAGGCGAAATGCATCGAGTCTGTGCGTTTGTCCTCTCTGGTCATTGTGTCAATTGCAGATTTAAACGCTTTGATTTTTTCAAAGCGGCTCAAATCGTAAACACCCAAATAGTTTCGAACTGATTCCAGCCATTCGGGAAATACTTCATCTTGAACCGGTGCGTTCTGCCCAGGTAGGAGTATTTGGCGAAGCTCACGAGCAATACTGCCTACAGCGATTTGATACTGTTTTTGGTCGAAACCATCTGTGAAACGGTATCTTACTTTGTTCTCAAAACTGAAAAGATCAAAATTCGCTTTGTACGCCATTGCTAAACACTCGCATGTTCAAGGCGAACCTGCCACCTGAGTCACGTCAAATCAAGCGATGGCGGAGGTTGATCAATATCTTCGACACGTCCATCTGCATATTCAAGCATCCATACACTGCCGTCCCGTCTTTTGCGGATAAGGTACGGCCCATCTCCCTCAGGTCTTGGTTGACCGTCAATTAGGTAGACCTCTGTCATCGGTAAATCTGAGTCCTTGTGAAAATGAATAGAGCTAGGACCACCTTTGACCCTGTGTTCGACCCCGTGATCGTGCCAGGTGTTGATGATCGGGTTCCCGTCTGGATCATAAGTTGCCCATGAGGGCTCATCTAGTGGGTTAGCGTGTAAAACATTGTCCAGCGTCGACACCTTTAGGAAGTATCCGGTTTCCTGTTCATAGACTTCCGTGAGGTATTTTTTTACGTAGGTACCGCCGTGTCTGTTTCGTTTCAGCTCGTCAGTCACATGTTAAACTATCTTCTTGATCAGCATTTGTCAAGAATAATATTTATTTCCAATATGTTATGGGAATTCCGCTCCTTCCGTTCGGGTCCGGTCTGTCTCCGGCCGGATCAACGGACGACTTGCAAGGCCGATCACGTTCAAATGAATTCAGACACTGGGATTTCCGTGACGACCACTGAATTCCGAAGCGTCTGGCGATGGGCCCACTCGTCTCAAACTCGATGTCGGAGACATAAGATGAACATCGATACACGTACAAACGGCAGTCTTCGCAAAGGTGCCGACTTACGCAATGACGCGATGCCGCCAGCCGCAACAAATTCTAAGCCAGAGAGGCACACCATTATAGCGCTTTTCAATGAGGCCATGGCCAAAAAGCAAGTCCTACTGCCAAACCTGTCACTCGTAACAATCCCAACAGAGAGTGTTTCCGAAGGGTTCGACGGGGATGTTTGCGCGGACCCACTCACTGAAATCATCAAGCCAAGCTATGAACTTCGAGCCGCTTGTTGCTTTGAGACCCTTGTGCAGGCCGGTCATATCGGGCCGAAAGGATCAGATCGTTTCCGCTTTGTGATGGAACAGCTTTCGCTCGAACGGGCGACGGGAAATCTCTTTGGGCTCGATGATCAGCTCATTGATCGTGGAGCGGCCCCAAAGGACTGGCGCAAAGTCGAGATGTTCTGCGATGTCTTTCCCCAAAGCCCTGGCCACTACCTGCACAAACTCAAGAAGAAGACCCAGAACCCAAGGCAACAGGTTTTGAACTGCTCGACGAACGACGCGCTGGTCCTACGGCTGTCCTTTATCAAGCTTGCTCTGAAGATCTTCTGGGCACGGGCGGGCTATCCTGAGTTTTGCGACCCTCAGCAATACCCGATTTGATGCGCAGTTCTTTCGACCCAACCGCCCCGACCTGTTCGGGGCGGTTTTGTTTTGGGCTGCAATCAACCCAGACTTCGCCCAGTTCTGGCCCGGGCTCGGCCCGCCTGATGTTTTGAACCGTGATTGAGAGGACCGGCCGCGCTTTTGCGGCGTATCTCTCGACGGAGGTTTTTATGGGAATGGAAGTTGGGTTCTGGAAAGAGCCAGAGCCGCCGGAGGACGGGGTGTTTGTGCCGTCTGGGGCGGTGCTGAATGCCGCGGTGAAGATGCCGAATGCGGATGCGGGCGAAGAGCTTGTGCTTGAGCTCGTCAGCCAAGAGTTTCGCTCTGGGCCTGGGGCGGCGATCCCCGAACTGGTGCGGTCGATTGCGGATGTGAAGGGGCAACTCCAGAGCGTCGAGCAGCGCTTGAACAGTGCCGAGCTCGAGCTGGATGTTTGCCCGCCGGAGGTGCCATCGGCGCTTGGACCGGATGGCACGCCTTGCGAAGTGCCGTTCACCAAATGGCGGATGAAGGATCAGCTTGGGACTGTCTTCCTCGGTGGGTTTCTGTGCACGGCGCTGAGCGCATCTCTGCTGTCCGCGCACGCAAACCTGGTCGGCACAGGGCTTGAGATCTTCGACGGCACGCTGCTGCCGTGGTGCATGGCTGGGCTGGCGCCCATGTCGTCGCTGGCGATCAAGACCCTGGCCAGTCACCAACAATCGCCCATGGCGAAGAAGGTCTTCACCTTCTTTTTGCTGGGCTTCACGGTGCTTTCGATCCTGGTTTGGATCGTCTGGTTTCCGTGGAAGTACAACGGTCTGGCGGGCATTGATCTGGGTGGGCTCTTTGATGAACCGACCTGGATAGATGGCTTTCGCGACACCGGGTTCATTGCGGTGACCTTGTTGACCGAAGTACTTGTGGGCTCAGTTTTGGCGCTTCGCCTGGCCCATATCGCAGATCTCTATTCGGACAATAGCACCAAGCCAAACCCGGATCACGCCATGCGCTCTGCTTCGGTGAAGTCGCTCACCGAGGATCGCGATCGCCTGCGGGACGAGCTGCTCCCGCTCACCAAAGAACTGGAAGAGCTCGAAGGTCAGCTGGGCGCCCGTCGCACGGCCGCGAATCTCGCGTACCAGAGTCGGCGCGCAGATGCCGCTTCGCCAACGCTGTGATGGAAAGGACAACCCAATGAAGAAAGCACTCATTTTTGCAGTCGCCTCAATGGTGCCGCTAGCGGCCAACGCGCGAGATACGGTCATCGCCCTATCGCCAGATCAACTGCAGGCCGCGCTCGAAACTCAGCTGGAGCAAGTGATGACGCACCTGCTGGACAGTTTGCAGCCTGGTGACACGGCGTTGTTTCTAGACGGCACAGAGGTCGAACGAATCGCACTCTTCGCCATGCCAAGTGGGCCGCAGCCCATTCCCGCCAATCGCGCTCTGCAAGCCAATAGAAAGGCCTTGGCCAATCTCGGTCGCTTTATCCGGCGCTCAGAGGCGGAAACCGGCGAAGGCCAAATCGATCTGCCGGGGCTCCTGCGCCACGTTCGTGCCCATGTGCCCGCGCCTGACGGGGCTGATCTGATCGTGCTTGGGCATCCCATCTTCGCGCCGGATGAGACGCCGCGCTATTCCATGGCAAGTCACCGCGTGCCAAGCGACGGGCATATCTCGGCAGGTCCAGATCGCTCTCCGTTTGGCACGGCAAATCTACCAGGGACACTTGCAGGCTACGACGTGTATTTTGGCCATTTGGCCAATGACTGGGCGATCACGCCAGGGCATCGCTATGGGTTGGAACGGTTTTGGAGCCTTTCGGTTGAAGCCCATGGCGGATCGATGGCCTATCAGGGCGCGGACCTTGCCACGCTCTTTGCCTTGGCCGGAGACGATGCACCGAACCGCGCCCATGCAGAGCCGCTCAAACCCAACACACCGCTAGAGATGGTCGTCTACGGCCCGGAGGCAGAGCGGGCGCGCGCGGCGCAGACCACCGAAACGGTGGTGGTCAATGGCGTGGCGGTCGATAGCTTCTCGCTCTTCGCCAAGGCGCCGCATCCAAGCCTGCCGGGTGTGCAGGTGACCACCGGCATCCGCTATGCGCCCGCGGACTATCCACATCGCTACATCTCGGCCTGGTGCTATGTGGATCGCAACTTGGATGGGGATCGGGTAATCGTTGATCTGGGGAAAAAGGCCTGGGGTGGTCGCGTCACGACCTTTCCCGCCAAAGCATCTGCCGGGATGACCATGGCTCAAGTTCGGTCTGCGAAGGAGAGCTGCCAATGGCCGACGCCGTAAACAAAGCTCCGGAATGAAGCTTCCGAGGCGCCCCAGCGGTGCCTCTTTTTTTGTCTCATCGAAGCATCTGCGAAGACGCCCACACTCCGCCCGAAGTTGGCCCGGGTCAGGCCCGGCATAGGCCCAGGACCCGCCCTAGGGCCCTGATCCGATTGGGCAATCTGCCTGCATCCGAGGCGCTCCCCGCGCTTCTTTCGCAGGAGACAGATGATGAAAACCCTTCGCTTTTGGGCTGCCATGATGATCATGTTGATCGCGCCGGTGCTGGCCAGCGCCGACCACCTCTATATCGGTGACCGGCATCATGTTCCGGGCTGGGATGTGACCCACTTCAGTCCGGCCGAACTAGCTTGCAAAGGCTCGGGCCAAGTCCGGATCGACAGAGATATGATCCATGCGCTCGACGAAGTCCGCGCGGCCTTTGGCCGTCCGATCCGCATCACCTCGGGCTATCGCAGTCTCAGCCACAATGCGGCTGTCGGGGGCGCCAAGAACTCGCAGCACCTGCACGGCAAGGCGGTCGATATTGCCCTTGACCCATATTCTAGCGCGGAGCGACATAGACTGATGCTCCTGCTTCTGGACCACGGCTTCACGTCCTTCGGAACCTACGGACATATCCCAGGAATGCTTCACGCAGACACGCGAGGTTTTGCCGCCCGCTGGCACCATGGGCCGGGACAACCGCCTGCGTGGTTCCTGAACGCTCTCGAAAAGCGCGGCTGGCAGCACGGGTCCGGCATCCGCTGAGGCAACCTAGGACGGCGGATCGCTTCTAGATCAACGCCGTCCCTTCCAGGCCGCCCAAAACAAGTCCGCACGTGGCCCGCCTTCGGTCCAGGCCCGGCCCACAGACTTGAACACTCTCAGCTAGGCCAACCCAAACATCGCAACTCAGGAGACACCCATGTCCACGCCCATCGCTTGGAAACCCATCCTCGACTTCAACCGCCACATGCTGGGCGCCCTTGTGGCAGGCACAGCGGCTTGGCTGTTCTGGCAGTTCGGCATTGGCGACCTCGCCCTGTTGCGCGTCTTCGCCGTGCTCCTGGCT
Source organism: Pseudomonadota bacterium (assembly GCA_038751255.1). GTDB lineage: Bacteria > Pseudomonadota > Alphaproteobacteria > Rhodobacterales > Rhodobacteraceae > JANSYP01. The sequence goes on along the minus strand of JBCDGN010000138.1, from coordinate 2,375 downwards.
GTTGGCGCGATTGTCAGCCTCGCAAAGGCGCTCTGGCAATTGACCAAACTCTTCTTCCGCTTGCTCACCACCGCCGCCTTCCAAAGCAAGGGTCGCACGCCAAAGGCTGATCCCGTGGTCACGGGCAAACTGCTCAAGAAGCGGAAGCTGACCCGATGATCGGCTGGGCCAAACGCCAAGGGCGCACTCCGATCGATCCAGGCGGCGCGCGGGTTGCCGGATTGACCGAGGACACGGGCGAGCCGGTGTTCTTTCCATCCGGCCATAGTCTCACGATCGCCTCGAACGGCGCAGGCAAATCCACCGGGATCGCCGTGCCCGCCATTGCCTCCTTCGCTTGCGATCCAGACAGTGCAATCCTGATCTTCGATGGCAAAGAAGGGGAACTCGCCGCGCAATGCGCCGATATGCTCACCCAAATGGGCCGCAAAGTTGCGGTCATCGACGACATGAACGTTCGGCCTGAACTGGCGCGGTACAAGGTCGCGCTCAACCCATTTGGCGCGTCAGTGGCGACGTTCCTCAAAGACCCGCGCGATGCGGTTTTTGCCAATGCGAGCCTGACCGAGACGTTGATCCCCGAACCGAAGGACGATGCGCGCAATGCCTATTGGCGAGATTGGCCGCGAAAATTCGTGGCCTTCGCCCATGGGGTGATGATGAAACGCCAACCCGAGGGCGCCACGCCGGGCGCTGCCGCGTCGATCCTGATGGACCGAGAGATGCTCGCAGGCTTTGCTGAGATTGAAGCGGTCGAAGGCGATCCTGTGCTGCGCGCCCAGGCCCAAGCCATTCTCGATCTGCGCGGCCATGAGCATTTTCCCCAGCATCTCGAGCAGGCGCAGAAATCCCTGCAATTCTTCGCGCCGGGTACTCGGTTGGCCGATGCGGGGCAGAACGCCACCACCAGCCATTTCGATCTGATCCACGACAAGACGGTGATTTTCCTGGTGGGCCCGCAAGCGCGGATGACGCGGCTATCGACCTATTTTGCACTCCATATCAATGGTTTCTGCGATTCTCTCTATGCCGGAGCGGGCCCGCTGCGCGCGATTTGCGACGAGTTCACGAACATGCCGCTCAAGCAGCTCGTCGAAAACTTGACGACATTGCGCGCCTATGGCGGCGAGTTCCACATGATCGTCCAGTCCCGCTCCGAGCTCATCCGCAAATACGGCGAGCAGGAATGCGAAACAATCGAAGACAATTCCATCGTCAAATGCTGGCTAGGACTGTCGAGCTTCAAAGAGGCGGAGCGCGTGTCCAAAGCCATGGGCGAAGAACACGCTGTGGCCACTGCGATGGGCATGGACAGCGAAAGCCTGAAGGCCAACACCAATCTCAGCTTGATCAAGCAACGGATCCTGTCGCCAGCCGAGCTCATGGCAATGCCGCGCGGCACGATGCTAGTGCATGTGAAGGGGACCGGCTTCTTCACGCTGCAGATGCTGTTCCAGAACCAGATTGCGCCCTTCTGCGATCGCTATGCTGACAATCCGCTGGAAGGCGGGCGGTTGCCGTCTGATCCGAAGATCAGGTTGAAGCTGCCGGAGGGTGGGTGATGCGGTTGGTTTTGTACTTTCTCTGGCTTCTGCCGCCGCTGATGGTCTGGGTGCTGGTTCACCAGTTTGGCACGCCGCTGGTTCTGATCAACGCACACTATCACGGAAGGTCTACCGCGCCGGTCTATACCAGCTGCACCTACATCACCTTCTCGGGCGCTGTGGCTTTGCCCGCATCGGGCCATTGCCCATGGGTGCGCTTGGCACCGGAGGGCGATCAATGAAACGGCGGCTTCTCTCTGTGCACCGATGGGTTGGGGCTCTGGCCCAGGTCGCCGCCAAGCACTTGGGGCGGGCATTCCGCATATTCCATGTTTGCAAGCGCCGTCCGAACTCAGCCGCACAGCGCGCCGCTGACCGGATGGCGGCCCTTCGCGCCAACCGAGGAGACCGGAAATGACTCTAGTACACAACGCTCAGATGGGGCGCGGGCCAGCGGGTCAACGCCAGGTCATAGGTCTCGACCATGCGCCACACCGCCATGCCCTTGATCACATTGAGCACGGTCGGCATGTCCGCGATGCCCTCGGCCAGCGTTCGGTCGCAATGGACTCGGTCGCCGTCGCCAAAGAGGCCATAGGGCGCAATCGCCGACCAAAACGCCTCGTAGCCCAAAGGCGCCAACCAGTCCCGCACATCATCGTAGGTTTGGAAGTTCTGCATGGGATGAGTGTGTGTAACGGCATGCAAGTTTGACCCCTATCTTGGGGTGATCGGCGTCCAAAAGTGACCCCCCTTATAATTCTGATCAGAAGCTTCCTCAAAGGCATGAGGGAGCAGTCAGGGGATGTTGGTTGTGGAGAGTAAGCCGGT
>JBCDGN010000137.1:0-8351 GCA_038751255.1 Pseudomonadota bacterium | reverse complement strand
GCCGAAAACCTTAATCGTCATGATATGAGTCCATCGTTTGGTGACCTGCCGCGCTTATAGGCAGCGGCGTGGGCGCCGGACAGAGAGTTCTTTCGCCGCAGTTAAGCCCACCACCGTCGCAAAATTAGCGCTCCCCCCGCGGCGAACTGACCAAGTTTGGCCTCTGGTGTTGCCTGCTAAAGACCCTATCTCCTCGATTACCTTTTGCCTCCCCAACGAGACCCAACATGATCCGCCTGATACATTTTACTGCAATCTTCGTTCTGGTCGCCGCCGGGCTCGCGGTCGGAACTTCCGTGCAGTCAGGCACTGATCGAGCGCCGATTTGGGCGCCGACAGCAACCGTGTTTGAAGATAAGCAGGACGGCTGAAAGGACTGTTGGCCGCACCGTCAGCTAGAAACTCATCCTGCACCAGACCCACAGTGCAGTTATCTAATCGGCCGTCTCTCGATCAAGGCGGAATAGCTAAGACTCTTTGAGCACCTGTGGTCCTTTGGCTATTCTGGACCATCGGTGTTTTCTAAGCCGGAAGGTTTCACCGCAATGACACCACTCGGGCGTTGGATGCGGCACTGTGTGTCTTGAGCACGCCTGGACGAGAGATCAAAACTCGGGTTTGAGGCTCCTCCCGAGACCGTGTTAAGCGAACGCGCAAACCTGAACCGGACAGACCTTGAAATTTTCTCTGCGCACATCCGATCGGCAACCTCTTTTCACAGCCGAGGACAAAGAAGCCATTTCATGGTTCTTCTTTACCTATCTGTGGCCAAAGGCACGCTGGTTGGCGGTGATCGTCGCGTTGGTGACCCTGCAGGGGCTCGTTTATCGAGTGTTTTTGCAGCTAACCGAAAGCGGCTTACGGGTGATCTTCGAAAAGGGCTCTTTCACTCAGCTTTACGCGGTTTGCTTGGCGGTTTTTGGACTGTTCTTGTTCAGAGCACTGACCAGTTATGTCACACCGCGGATTTCAGCTTGGGTCGCTGCGGATGCGATCTTCAACATGCGACGGCATTTGATCGCTCAATTGTTGCGGCTCGATCTGACTTACTACGAGAAAAACGGTGCAGGCGACATCATTCTGCGCTTGGTGCAACAGCCCGACAGTCTGGGACAATTCGTTGGTCAGGGCACTGTGAACGCATTGCGCGATGTGATCACAGTTGTGATCATCGCTGCCTATTTGATCAGCCAACAGCCCTGGCTGTTTCTCTTCGCGCTCGCGACCGCCCCGGCAATTCTCTATGCCGTTGCGCTGATTTCGGACAAGATCAAGGGGATCCAGCGCGATGCTGAAAACGCGCTCGGTGCTTATATGAACGGGATCGAAGAAGTCGCCAGCGGCATGCGCACCGTGAAGATCGCGGGCCAGGAAGATGCCGAAAACGCGCGTCTGGTCGAGGCATCAGACGGGGTCAAATCGCTGGTCATTCGCATCCAATCGGCCCAAGCGCTTATGATGCCAACGGTCGATATCGCTGCAGCATTTGCCTATATGCTAGTCATCGGCGCGGGCGGATATTTGGTCATCAGCCCCGACTACTCCCTGGATGGCGCCGGTTTGGTGACCTTCCTGCTTGGTCTGATCTTGCTTTTCGATCCGGCGCGGCGCGCATCGCATTTCTTTGTCACGATGCAGGCGCAGTTGGTGGTGCTGCGCATGATTTATGCGATCTTCGCCGAAGAACCCAAAGTCAAGAACCGCCCCAATGCAAAGGCTGTCGAAAATCCGATGGCCGATATTGTTTTTGACCAGGTCGATTTCACCTATTCCGAAGGGCAAAACCTGTTTGAGAAGCTCAATCTTACCCTTGAGGGCGGCAAAACGACCGCGATTGTAGGCTCTACCGGATCAGGCAAGACCACCATCCTGTCTCTGTTGGCGCGCCTTTACGACGTCACTGGAGGGGAAATTCTCTATGGCGGCACAGATCTACGAAACCTGAGACTTGAAGACTTGCGCAGTCAGTTTTCCGTGGTTGCCCAGGACATCGTGATCTTCAACAAATCCATCTGGGAAAACATCCACTACATTCGTCCCGAAGCCAGCGATGAAGAAGTCTGGGCCGCGGCCGAAGCTGCTGAGATCGCGGAGTTGATCCGCACACGTGGTGATGAACCGGTAGGCCCCAAGGGCCAGCAACTTTCCGGCGGTCAGAAACAACGCATCGCCATCGCACGCGCCTTCTTGCGCTCTGCCCCTGTTGTGATCCTCGATGAGGCCACGTCAGCATTGGACCAGAAAACCGAAGAGCGTGTGATGCGCGCATTGACACGACTGGCAGAGGGACGGACCACGGTCATGGTCAGCCACCGGATGTCGTCTGTGATGGGTGCCGATAAAATCTACGTGCTGGAAAGCGGACAATTGGTCGAAGAAGGCACTCATGAGACGCTGATGGCGCAAGGGCAGCTATACGCGACCATGTTCGAGGCGCAGCGCGCCGGCTATGACTAAGGTCTAACGAAAAGGCAGCGACCAAGACTTCGGTGCCGGAACGATCCTACGCGGCCTTTGGCCCTGACCAAGATGGAAGGAATGGCATGTCCCTAAATGTCGTCATAGCGCTTCTGTTGATCGCCATCGGTGGGGCTGCGATTGCACTTCAAGCGCCGACCAATGCACGATTGGCGCAGGTCTCGGGCAGTCCGATCCTGGCCGCAGCAATTTCTTTCGGTGTGGGCTTTGTCGCGCTCTCGGCCCTAACCTTGCTGCGGGACGGCTCGCCAATCGGCCAGGGTTTGGCAACACTGCCTTGGTGGGCCTGGACAGGGGGGCTCTTCGGTTCGATCTATGTCGCAGCCGCCGCTTGGAGCGTAAGCCAAATTGGTGTGGTGACCATGGTTGCCGCGCTTATTTTGGGTCAGATGGGTGCCGCTTTGGCGCTGGACGCTATCAGAGCCTTTGGGCTCACCGTGCACGAAATCTCCTGAACCCGGATCGTGGCCGTCCTTTTCGTGATTGCCGGCGTGCTCTTGTCGAGGGTCTGAGCCTTGCCCCAGGCAGCAGGCCGTGCGACCGTTTGAGCATTCGCCACATGAAAGCCGCCCCGTCATGAAACAGGATAGCGAAATCGCCGCCGCCCCGTCGCGTAACCCGATTGGGCGCTTTGATCCTGACCGGATCGCATCGCTGCAGGTCAACACCTCTGCAGTAGAGCGGCGCACTGGAACTCTGCCCGCACGCCGCAGTGTGAAGGCCGCAGCACAGGCAGCTTGGCTCCTTAGGGCCATCACGATGATCGATCTGACGACGCTTTCAGGCGATGACACGCCGGGGCGCGTCCGGCGTCTTTGCGCAAAAGCACGACAGCCGCTGCGCCAGGACCTGAAAGACGCCCTTGGCATGAAAACAGTGCCGATCACCGCCGGAGCCGTCTGTGTCTACCACGATATGGTGCCAACCGCGGTTGCCGCACTGGAAAGCAGCGGCATGCCGGTCGCTGCGGTTTCAACTGGGTTTCCGGCGGGCCTTTCCCCCTTACCGCTTCGGATTGCTGAGATCCGTGAAAGCGTGGCCGCTGGTGCGGAAGAGATCGATATCGTCATTTCCCGGCGGCATGTACTGAGGGGCGATTGGCAGCAGCTCTACGAAGAAGTTTGCCAGTTTCGGGAAGCCTGCGGGCCCGCGCATATGAAAGCAATTCTCGCCACAGGGGAATTGGGCAGCCTCCGCGCGGTGGCGCGCGCCTCGCATGTCGCGATGATGGCAGGGTCCGATTTCATCAAAACCTCGACCGGCAAAGAGCCCGTGAATGCCACCCTATCCGTCAGCTTGGTGATGCTGCGCGCGATCCGAGATCACCATCGGATCACCGGCTATCGTGTGGGCTACAAACCGGCAGGGGGGATTTCTAAGGCAAAGGATGCGCTGACCTATCTGAGCCTGATCAAAGAAGAACTGGGAGATGACTGGCTCACCCCAGAGCTATTCCGATTTGGGGCGTCTTCGCTTCTGGGCGATATCGAACGCCAACTCGAACACCACGTCACCGGCGCCTACTCTGCCGCGCACCGCCATCCTATGGGATGATCCGAATGACCATCAAAGAATACTTCGATACGATGAGCTATGCGCCCGCCCCAGAAAGCCCGAAAGAAGCCTATGCGTGGCTTGACGCTCATGACCAGCGCTTTGGGCTTTGGATTGAGGGGGCTGAGGCCCCTGCCAATGGCGCGGCCTTCACCACGCTGAACCCAGCGAATGGCGCAGAACTTGCGACAATAGGTGCTGCCAGCAGTGCAGATATCGATGCTGCGATCTCTGCGGCGCGATCCGCTCAGCCCGCTTGGCAAGCACAAGGTGGCCCCGCGCGGGCAAGAGTGCTCTATGCGCTCGCGCGGATGGTCCAACGCAACGCGCGGCTGTTCGCTGTTCTAGAAACGCTCGACACCGGCAAGCCCATCCGCGAGGCCCGCGATCTCGATATCCCGCTGGTTGCGCGCCACTTCTACTACCATGCGGGGCTCGCCCAACTGTTTGACAGCAATTTGGATGATCGTGCGCCATACGGTGTGTGCGCTCAGGTGATCCCGTGGAACTTTCCGTTGCTGATGCTGGCCTGGAAGGTCGCGCCCGCACTTGCAGCTGGCAATACAGTCGTTCTGAAACCCGCCGAACAAACACCTCTGACCGCGCTTCTCTTTGCAGAACTTGCGCATCAAGCTGGGCTTCCCCCGGGAGTTCTGAATGTTCTGAACGGTGATGGCAGCGTCGGTGCCGAGCTTGTCGCCCACCCAGACATCGACAAAGTCGCTTTCACAGGCTCGACCGCGGTGGGCCGCAAGATCCGCGAGACGACCGCCGGCCAGGGCAAAGGCCTGACGCTCGAACTCGGGGGCAAATCGCCCTATGTCGTGTGCGAGGATGCCGATCTTGACAGCGCCATTGAGGGGCTTGTGGACGCGATTTGGTTCAACCAGGGCCAGGTCTGTTGCGCAGGCTCGCGCCTTCTGGTCCAGGAAAGTGTGTCTGACATTTTCAGCGATAAGCTCAAGGCGCGGATGCGACAGCTGCGCGTTGGCGATCCGCTCGACAAATGCACCGATATTGGCGCCATGATCAGCGCAGAGCAGCAAGCCCGCGTGCAAGAGATGATTGCCGATGCCGTGCCCGGCAGCCTCTTTCAGGTTCAAACATCAATGCCCGAGGCGGGCTGCTTTTTGCCGCCGACCCTCATCGAAGGTCTCGATCCCGCGCATCCCTTGATGCAAGAGGAAATCTTCGGTCCAGTGCTCGTCTCTACCAGTTTTCGGACGCCATCCGAGGCCGTCGCGCTGGCCAATGACACGCGCTATGGCCTTGCGGCGACAGTGTGGAGCGAGAACCTAAACCTCGCGCTTGATCTCGCCCGCCAGATTAAAGCCGGGGTTGTTTGGGTCAACGCCACCAATCTTTTCGACGCGGCGGCGGGTTTTGGCGGTATGCGCGAAAGCGGTTTCGGACGTGAAGGCGGCTGGGAGGGCTTGCGAGCCTACACACGCCCTAAAGAGAGCAGCAGTGCCAGCGCGACGCGACCTGCTGCCGCAGCCGAGGCAACGGCTGTCGATCCACAACCGATAGATCGTACAGCAAAGCTCTATGTGGGGGGCAAACAGGCCCGCCCCGACGGCGGCTATGCGCTGCCCGTTCTGGATGCGACGGGCAGTTGGTTGGGCGAAGCAGGCCTTGGAAATCGCAAGGACATTCGCAACGCTGTCGAAGCGGCGCGAAAATCTCAAGGCGCTTGGGGCAATAAAACAGGACATCTGCGTGCGCAGATCCTTTTCTATATTGCAGAAAACCTTTCTGCGCGGGCCGACAGCTTCATCGCGCGGCTTGCTGCCATGTCGGGTGATGCAACAGCGGCAACCGCTGAAGTCGAGGCCAGCCTTCAATCCCTTTTCACCTTTGCAGCCTGGGCCGACAAATATGACAGCGCCGCCAAACCTGTGCCTTTACGCGGACTTGCTTTGGCGCTGAACGAACCTGTCGGCGTGATCGGCGCGTTTTGCCCAGAGACTGCGCCGCTGCTCGCCCCCGTGACCATTGCCGCGGCAACTGTTGCCATGGGAAACACCTGCGTGATCGTACCCTCAGAGACCGCCCCGCTCGCGGCGACCGACCTCTATCAGGTCCTTGATACCTCGGACGTTCCAGGCGGGGTGATCAATATCGTGACGGGAAGGCCTGCGGAGCTTCTTTCGCCGCTTGCAAGCCATTACGATGTGGACGCAATTTGGTCGTTCCGAGGCCAAGAGGCTGCAGACGAAATCGAACGTCTCAGCGCACTTTCCTTAAAACGAACCTGGATCGCAGATCCCGCTCCGCTTGAGCTTCACACCAGCACAGCACAACGCGCGTTTCTGGAAGCTGCGACAGAGATCAAAACAATTTGGGTGCCATATGGGGAAGGCAGCTAGCTTTGCGTGCCCATAGACGGCGGACGCTCTTGGTTTTTGCGCTGCTCGGGGCGGGGATGCTGAGTTTGCCGAGGCTGTTGCAACGAGGTCCAGCGGCCAGCGCCGATAAAGAGCTGCAAGGGTTTCGCCGCATGGAAACGGGCGATATCTCGGCCCAGTTTAATCCCTTTGTTGGGCTCGACAGCAGCCCTGACGGACTGCCGGCATCGATTGCCCCCCGAGACCTATGCGCTGCGCTTTTCGCCGATGCTGCCTCGCCGCTCCCACAGGTTGCTTACTTCACGGACGTGAATTGCCCACAATGCCGCATCATGGACCGATGGCTTTACACTATCGGTTCACAAGAGGCTGAGATCACGATCCATGATTTGCCTTACTTGGGACCTAGCTCTGTTGCAGCCGCCCGCGCGATCCAAGCGGCGGCACAGTTTGGTGCAGGCTCTGCAATGCGTACGCGGCTAAACCGGACCCGTTTCGCAGCCGAGAAGGCGTATTTGGCTGAAGTGGCTCACGGCATGGGGCTCAATGCAGAGGCATTGGTCGCTGCGACCACGAGCCCGGCAGTTAAGCAACAAATCGGGGAAGCGCTTGGCCTCGGCAAAGAACTGCGGCTGCCCGGCACCCCATCTCTGGTTATTGGCGACATGATCGTCGTGGGGCGTATCGATGAAGCAACCTTCGGTCGGCTGCTGAGGGAATACCGCCCGCCCCCTTGTGCGGCGCAAAGAAGCTGAAAACAGTGGTGCGGGCTGAAGAAATCTCTCAACTATTAGGTCAAACCGTCCGCGGATTAGGTAAACTACAGGGAGGATCACTGTCCGAGATTTGGCGCGCCGAGCTTTCTGACGGGACACCCGTTATCGTCAAAAACGCAAAAGGCGTAGATCGCGAAGCACAGATGCTGCGTGCACTTGCATCGGCGCGTGTTCGGGTTCCGGAGGTTTATGCAGCTTCAAATAGTCTAATGGTGATGGAAGACATAAGCCCGATCCGCGGTATGCAAAGCCTTGCAGATTGGCGTGCACTTGCGGATCTACTGGCACTTTTGCGTCAAAGCCGGTCAGAAACCTATGGATGGCCAGAGGACCATGCCTTCAACACGGTCGAGATTGTAAATGAAATCGATCTCAATTGGCCTCGATTTTGGGCCGAAAAGCGACTGATTGGCCCCGCAGAGACACTGGACTCAGCATTGCGCGCCCGGATTAACAGTCTTGCAGGGAGGATGGATGATGTGCTGCCGCAGACCCCGCCCGCAGCGCTGTTGCATGGCGATTTTTGGGCTGGGAATGCCGTCATGCTGGACACCGGACAGGCGGCTTTGATCGATCCAGCTTGCTATTACGGTGACCAATGGGTGGATCTGGCCATGATGGACTTGTTTGCCAGCCCTCCCAGCCAGTTTTGGGAGGCAGCTGGCGTGGACAGGGTGGATTGGCCGACCCTCCGCGCAGTGTATCAACTTTGGCCGATTATCGTGCACATACGCCTTTTCGGCGAAAGTTACCGCGCCATGCTAGAGGACAGGTTGCGCTTTTTGGGCGCGTGATCCACCTGACTCAGAATTTGGCTGTCTGAGTTTAAGCGGCTTTCAGTGGAACGAAAGTGGCCCGGCCTCTTCCGGCATTTTTCGAGGAATAGAGCGCTTGGTCCACCTCTTCGAGCACTTCAGATGCCGTGACCTCAAGATCCTCTGGCACAACGGAAATCCCAATGCTGCCAGAAATGCGGCACATGACTTTTCCGAACGGGATCGGTTCCTCTATTTTTTCAATCAGCCGCTCTGCGATGCGGGAAAGCTGATGGGGCTTTATGCTGCCGGGGAAAATCAAGATGAATTCGTCCCCACCAGCGCGGACCAAGGTCGAGTCGGATCGTGTGGAGTCCACCATGATTTCTGCAACCCGCTGCAGAACATGGTCCCCGGCGGCATGACCGAAATTGTCGTTG
>JBCDGN010000136.1:0-8550 GCA_038751255.1 Pseudomonadota bacterium | reverse complement strand
TACTGATGCGCAGTATGGGCGTGTTTGTGGTGGGTTTGATTGGGTTTGGGGGCCTCGCATCTGCCGAGGATTCCTCAGATGTCTTGAAAGAAATGACCGACAAGATCAATACGGCGGCAGAGGTGATGGGAGAGCCGCATGACGCGGTCTCTGGCGCGCTGAAAGAGGCCTATCCCGGCACTGAGATCTCAAACGAACATATCCATTGTGTCACAACCAATGCCGTGCCGGAGGAACTCTCTGCTTTTGACGCGCCGGGTATCAGCCACGATGGTATGGGCACGCCGTCTCAGATTGCGTCTGAAATTGCTGCGCGGCCAGACACGCAGGACTGTTTCACCCAATACAGTATCCCGAGCCTCGGAAATTAGGAAACTGACGTTGGTTTTGATCTCTTCGAGAAAATTCCCGTCTCACGGGTGGCTTATTGGCCTGCCAATCCTGCTAATTTGCGCCTGCACCACGACAACCAGCGACGTACCGACATCGACCGATCGTGAGGCGGCCGAGATCTTTGTGGCCACAACCATCACCGACCAATTTCCCAACTACGCCTTCGCGACACCAGCCGCGGATTGCGTCGTGGACAACGCACTCGACAGTGAAATCCTGTTGCTTGCTGGGGAAACCGGAACAGCAACAGATCGCGCTCTGACAAAGATGGCAATGGCCGTTGCGCAGCGGCCCGATACCCAAGCATGTTTTCAGTCCAAAAACCTGCCTCGACTGAGTTAAGGAGACGAAGATGGTACAGTTTACCCTGCCTAAGAACTCCACAATCACGACTGGCAAAACCTGGCCTAAGCCCGAAGGGGCGACCAATATCCGCAAGTTCCAGATCTATCGCTGGAACCCAGACGACGGGAAGAACCCTTCGGTCGATACGTATTTCATCGATTTGGACAAATGCGGGCCGATGGTGTTGGATGCGCTGATCAAGATCAAGAATGAGATCGACCCTACGCTGACCTTCCGCAGGTCTTGCCGAGAAGGCATTTGTGGCTCTTGTGCGATGAACATCGATGGTGCGAACCATTTGGCCTGCATCTATGGGCTCGATGAGATCAAAGGCGACATCAAGATCTATCCGCTGCCCCATATGCCGGTGGTCAAGGATCTGATCCCCGATCTGAACCATTTCTACGCGCAGCACGCGTCGATCATGCCGTGGCTTGAGACCAAGACCAACCGGCCCGCGAAAGAATGGAAACAGTCGATAGAGGACCGCAAAAAGCTCGATGGTTTATATGAATGTGTGATGTGCGCGAGCTGCTCCACCTCTTGCCCGAGCTATTGGTGGAATGGAGACCGCTATCTTGGGCCTGCTGCATTGCTGCACGCCTATCGCTGGATCATTGACAGCCGCGATGAGGCAACAGGGGAACGTCTTGATGAGCTGGAAGACCCGTTCAAGCTCTACCGCTGCCACACGATCATGAACTGTGCAAAAACCTGTCCTAAGGGTTTGAACCCCGCCAAGGCGATTGCGGAAATCAAAAAAATGATGGTCGAACGGACGGTTTAAGGCGGCGATGTAAGGAGACCGGGAATGGGCAGGGCCGCGCTTATCGCGCTGTTGCTCGGGGCGGCAGGTTTCATCATAGCGAGCACTGTTGTGGCCCAGTCGGACGAAACACCGTTGCCTGCACCGACAGACCCTGCGTCCGTCCGCGATTCACAATGTTGGCGGCAGTTAATGGCCAATGGAAACAGCGACAATGCGTGGGACTGTGTCGCCAACTCCCTAGAAGCCGCAGATGCCGAACTCAATCGCGTCTACCAAGTCATTTTAGATGGCGTCGACCCTGCTTGGCCTCATGCAGAGAACTACAAGGCTAGTCTTAGATCAGCACAGCGCGCTTGGATCGCCTTTCGCGACGCCGATTGCACTCGGATTGGTGTCGGGGCGCAGGGCGACGCAAATCTTTGGATCCAAACTTGCTATGACTACCACACGCAAAAACGTATCCAGGAATTGCAGAGCTACTAGGTGTATAGTCCTAGCATCTGAAAAATCTGGACTTCCGAGCCAGACAGATTCATAGAGAAACCGATCCACCAGATGCAGGGACTGTACGTCTAGTAGTCCACGCATTTAGAGTTCGTTGAAATCGTTTCGTTATCTATACTGAGTTCCAGAAAATTCCATATTTAAAAACCGGCACCCATGACGAGTGCCGATCTATTGAATAAGCTCTACAAATTAAGTCGGCGCAATACTCCAAACCCAGCGAGACTACCTAGCAGCAAAAACACAGTTGCAGGAAGCGGAACAGCTGGCGGCGTTATTATGACTTGATTTACATCACCAACAGTCAAATCATCGAAACCAAAAACGTCACCAGATGTAGGTGTGTTGTCAAACCTGACGCTGGTGTAGGTGTTTGAAGGGTTTACAAATCCCCAGAAAACTAAGGCGCCGTTTGGAGACCCTGAGAGATCGAGAGTGAACATTGTATCGACGCTATTTGTGTCTGTAAGCGTAATAACTAGATCATTGCCGATATCGCCAAGGTCGGTGCCGTAGAAACCAAATGCCGCGATCGGAGAGCTAAAGGTGACATCGAAATCGCCGCCGCCGTTTGTCTCTACATATTGGGCGCCTGAGGTCGGAAAACGCCCAGAGCCACCGTTGTCGATTTCCGCGCCGCCGCCGGCAAGGGTCGCTGTGATACTTCCTGAGGATCCCGGAAAGCTTAGGTCCAAAGGTGCGTTCGTTCCCAGTCCAAAAACCTCAAAGTTCTCTGTGCCTACACCACCGGACAGAGCGGCTAAAAACTGGTTCCTCGCTGCGAGTGGATCTCCTGAAACTGTTCCTCCGGGTGAGAGGTTTTCACCGAAAAATGTTATTGGAGCGGCTATTGATACAGAACTAAGTCCCAATAAAACGACGCCACTAAGCCATAATTCACGCATTAATATTCCCCAGTGATTCTATCCAATGGTGCTAATGCTAACCATATTTCACAGTTGAGAAAAGTACTAATGCAGGGCTGAAGCGTTAATAGTTTATAGGAATGCAAAATTTGACCATTAGTTTGAAATACTAAGTCAATGGCATTGTATGGGTTTTCCCCTTATCAGAAAGTAACGCAAAAAAATGGTGCTCGCATTGAATATTCGCGGTGGTCAACATCTTGGGCAGTTCGGGTTTGGCAGTGAAGATCTAACGCTCCACGATGGCTGGATTCATCTTAATAACCTTAAAGACGGTCCCGAACTCGATACCACGGGATATTGGCTCCTACCGGGTATCATTGATTTGCACGGGGACGGGTTCGAACACAGCCTTGCGCCGCGTCGGGGGATGATGACCGACCTCGCTCGAGGGCTCGATGCCGTTGAATCAGAGCTCGCGCTCGCTGGCATCACCACTGCTTGGCTGGCCCAATTCTGGTCTTGGGAAGGTGGCATGCGGGGTCCGGACTTCGCCAAGCGGCTGGCGCTGGCAATGACACAGACGCAGCAGGCGAGACGGATTGATATGCGCATGCAACTCCGGCTTGAGGCGCATATGATCGAGGATGATGCAGAGATCAGGGCGCTGATCTCGGACCATGCCATCGACTATGTGGTGATCAATGACCACCTGCCGCATGCGCATTTGACCGAAGGCCGCCAGCCCCCGCGTCTGACTGGGGCCGCGCTAAAAGCGGGGCGCGCGCCAGAAGCCCATCTGGCACTGATGCACCACTACGCGGCCAATGGGCCAAAGGTTCCAGATTTTGTGGCGGGCCTCATTGAAACATTCGCGCCCGAGACGCGATTTGGCGCGCATGACGAAGAGACGGCTGAAATCCGTGCCAAATCGGCGGATCTGGGCCTTGGGATTTCGGAGTTTCCCACCACGCAAGAAGCGGCTCAAACCGCGCAGAAGATGGGGGCTCGGGTGATTATGGGCGCGCCGAATGTGGTCCGGGGTGGCAGTCATGATCGGCGCGTATCAGCAGAATTGCTGATCCGAGAGGGATTGGTCGACGCCTTGGCCTCTGATTATCACTACCCAGCGCTGGCTGAGGCCGCCTTTGCGCTCAGCGATCGAGGTGTGCTCCCGTTCGAGGCGGCCTGGGCGTTGATCTCTAGCGGTCCGGCACAGATGATGGGGCTGAAGGATCGTGGCCAGATCGCCGATGGCTTGCGGGGTGATCTGGTCGTCATGGATCCCAAAACCCGCCAAATACTGGGATGTTTCGCGGCGGGCCGCCTGGTTCTGGCACGGGGCAGCTTTGCTGATAGGCTGCTCTCGGGTTAGGCTTCCGCGATGCCATTGCTGATCATCTTGTTCATCATCTTGCTGGTGTGGCTTGCCGTCACGTTCCGAGCGCGGCAAAGCGTGCGGGACTGCCGATGGCGCGAAAACCACGAAAAAGACAGCCCCGAGGGCCGTTACTTCATCTGTATGAATTGCGGTGCCCAGACGTTTTCGGAGGACTATAAACCGCCACCGGTCTGCCTGCGTCCATCCGAGGGCAAGGAGTAGGGGTGACCCGTTCGCGGTGAGCGTTTCACAGCACCGATTAGTTGAAGAAGATGTGAGTGCACATTCCCCCCAACTTGGGCTACATCCGCGGCGCGAAGGAGGCTGCACGTGCGCTTGCGACAAATCTTTTTGGGATTGGTGCTTGGAACGGCGATGGCGGGGGTGGGCGTGGCCGATATCGCGCCGCCCGATCGGCTGATCCAATGGGGCGATTTGCCCGACCCCGTGGCGCAAGACTTTGAGGACCCTTACCGAGATCTCTCGCCGACCCAAGTCGATGAGTTCATCACCATCGTAAAGCTACGTCAGCGGTTGGAAGAAGATAGCGTTGCGCCGACGGCACGGCCTCGGATTGAGGCGCGCTTGGCGGAAACCGAAGCCGCAATTGGGATCGATGTGGACTGGCTCATATCGCAGCAATGGGTTGTTGCCGAACGGCGAGAGGCGGCCTCTTGGGCGACAAACCCTGCGTTAGAAGGTGTATCGGGCGCGCTCGCGGGTTTTTTGATCCCTGGACCAGCAGATGAGGCGGGGACTGCCGTTGCGTATCTCGTGCCAGAAAGCGGCATGTGCAGCCACACGCCACCGCCACCCTCAAACCAACTCGTTCGCTTGATCCTGCCCGAACCCATTGCAGGCCTTGCGATGTACCAGCCGGTCTTGGCCCATGGGATCTTTCGAAATCTCGAAGACACTCGCCGGATGATGGTCGTCGATGGACTGACCGACATGAACAGCGCCTGGGCGTTGGAATTGGAAAGCCTCGATGAGCTTACCTTTACCGGGACAGAGCGGCTTTGGACCCGAGGATCGGTGCAACCGGAAGGTTAGTGCTGCGCCGCAAAAGCGTGCAGTCGATTTATAGGATCGATTGGCCTGTCTTTTCCCAGTCTGCGACGAAAGCGGCGAGACCCTTATCTGTCAAAGGATGATCGGCAAGTTTCTTGATGACGCCGGGAGGCGCTGTAATCACATCGGCGCCGATTTTTGCAGCCTCGGTGATATGGTTCACGCTGCGGATCGAAGCCGCCAGGATCTCGGTTGCAAAGCCGAAATTGTCATAGATCTCACGGATATCGGCGATCAGTTCCATCCCATCGAGGTTGAGGTCATCGAGCCGCCCGATAAATGGCGAAATGAATGTGGCCCCTGCCTTCGCAGCGATCAGCGCCTGATTGGGGGAAAAACACAGTGTGACATTGACCATTTTGCCTTCGCCTGAGAGCGTTTTGCAGGCCTTCAATCCATCCCAAGTCAAGGGGACTTTCACGGTCACATTGGGCGCGAGCTCAGCAAGCTTCCGACCTTCGGATATCATGGCGTCTGCCTCAAGTGCCACGACCTCTGCGCTGACTGGCCCATCGACGAGATCGCAGATCTCTTTGGTCACCTCCAGGATGTCGCGCCCTGACTTAAGAATGAGCGAGGGGTTCGTGGTCACACCATCCACCATGCCGAAATCGTTTAGCTCCGCGATGGCCTCAATTTCGGCACTGTCTACAAAAAACTTCATGGCCATTTCCTCTCGTCCGACGGTACACCAAGCTCCTACCGTAAGCATAGCTTCTAAGGAAGAGCCCTTTCGGCGCCGCGGCTGGAGGTTTATCCAAGTTCCATGGATCTTTTGGACGGCATAGACGGCGATCCTGTTGCGGTCCTGACGGCACAGCCGGTGGCAGGCTGTTTGGATTATCGCGCCCCGCCTGAGGGATGTCCGCTGGGCAGCTATGTGGAAGTGCCTTTGGGGCCTCGCCGCGTTGCCGGAGTGGTCTGGGGGGTGGGGTCAGGTGACTGGCCCGCAGAAAAGCTCCGGCCGATTGGGCGTGTGCTGGATATCCAGCCGATGTCGCAAGAATTGCGGGAATTTCTCACACGCGCCGCGGCCTATACACTGACACCCCTGCCCGCGATGTTGCGCTTGGCCACACGTGTTCCTGGTCTGCTGGATGGGCCCTCGATGCAAAAACTGCTTCAGGCGGGGGGGGCACCGCCCGTGCGTCTGACCGCGGCCCGGGAACGGGTGCTTGAGGCCTTGGACGACTTTGACGGAGCGCCCGTCACGCCAGGCGAATTGGCCGAGGCTGCTGGTGTGAGCGCTGGCGTGATCCGCGGGTTGGTCGACGCAGGCACTCTTTTTGAGGTCAGTGCGCCGCGCGACACGCCGTTTGATCGGCTTGACCCGGAGAGGCCCGGGTTGGAGCTGAGCGAAAACCAGCAAGCTGCCGCGGGTGCCCTGCGCGCCAAGCTGCGAGAAGGCGGATATGGCACCACGCTTCTGCAAGGGGTCACCGGCTCTGGCAAAACCGAGGTTTATCTAGAGGCTGTGGCTGAGTGCCTGCGCACCAGACGACAAGCGCTGGTGCTGCTGCCCGAAATTGCCTTAACGGGAGAGTTCCTTGCCCGCGTCGAAGAGCGCTTCGGCGCACGGCCCGCGGAATGGCATTCCGGCGTTACCCAAGCGGCGCGGCGCCGGTGTTGGCGTATGGTGGCAGAGGGTCAGGCGCAGTTGGTCATTGGCGCGCGGTCCGCGCTGTTCCTTCCGTTCCCCGATCTGGGACTGATCGTGGTCGATGAAGAACATGACAGCGCTTATAAACAGGAAGATGGCGTGCTCTATAACGCCCGCGACATGGCTGTGCTCAGGGCCTCCTTAGCGCGAGCGCAGGTGGTGCTCGCGTCGGCGACGCCATCGCTGGAATCCTGGGTTAATGCCGAAAACGGCAAATATGACCGGTTGCGTCTCACCGCACGGGTTGGTGCCGCGAAGCTGCCGGTAATGAAAGCCGTCGATTTGCGCGGGGTAGATATGCCTGCGCAAAGCTGGCTTTCGCCCGTGCTTAAAGCCGAAACCGCAAAGCGGCTTGAGAACGGCGAGCAGACGCTCTTCTTCCTCAATCGACGGGGGTTCGCGCCGGTCACCGTTTGTCGTGCCTGCGGCCATCAAATAGGCTGTCATCAATGCGATGCGCGCATGGTGGAACACCGTTTCCTCAAGCGATTGATGTGCCACCAATGCGGGGCAACCCAGCCGGTGCCGAAGACCTGTCCCAATTGTGGGGCAGTAGATCGGCTTGCTCCTGTGGGACCGGGGGTGGAGCGCTTGGCGGAAGAGGCGCAAGCGGCTTTCCCGCAGGCCCGTCTGGCGGTTTTGTCTTCAGATCTCTTCTCAAGCGCGCGGGCGCTAAAGGAACGGATTGCCGAGATTGCCGAGGGCGGGGCAGATATTATCCTCGGCACCCAGCTTGTCGCGAAGGGTCATAACTTTCCGCTTTTGACGCTCGTTGGGGTGATTGACGCCGATTTGGGTCTACAGGGGTCTGACCTGCGCGCGGCTGAGCGGACCTTTCAGTTGATACGTCAAGTCGCTGGTCGGGCCGGTCGAGCAGAGCGCCCTGGTCTTGCCTTGGTTCAGACCTTTCAGCCTCAGCATCCGGTGATCCAGGCGATCCTCTCTGGCCAGGAAGAAGCGTTTTGGCGCGCCGAAGCCGCCGAGCGCGAAGCTTTTGCAGTACCGCCTTATGGACGCATGGCTGGGATTGTTCTGTCGGGCCCGGATGTGGCGCAAGTCTTTGACCTCGGGAACGCATTGGTGCGGAATGCGGGGCCTCTCCGTCAGATCGGAGCGGAGGTTTGGGGTCCCGCGGCAGCCCCCATCGCCCGAGTGCGGGGGCGCCATCGGGTGAGGCTGTTGATCAAAGCGACTCGCACCGCACCGCTGCAAGAGGCGCTGAGAACATGGTTGGAACCGGTGAAGCTCCGCGGGCAATTGCGCATGGCAGTGGATATCGATCCTCAGAGCTTTCTTTAGAACAGAAGCTTCGCGCATCAGCCACTGTGCGCGTATGCTCCAACCCACATTTCCCAAGTGACTGAGTAATATAGCTCCGAGTTTCTCCGTTTATGCGTTATATTACAGCATGTTAATTGACGTCGGAGGCCGCAATGATGGGCCACCCTAAGGGTGCGGGTTCTGAGGGTGATTTTCGGCTCGATTTTGACCCTCGCGAGCGACTGGAATTCCACGGCTCCAAGCTCGGCTCTGATGGCGGTTTGTTGCTCTTTCGGGAACT
>JBCDGN010000135.1:0-8571 GCA_038751255.1 Pseudomonadota bacterium | reverse complement strand
TTCTGGAGTGTCATCCATGAGCTTGGCTGCATCCGTTCCAAGGGCACAGATGTGACGGTAATTCAGCACTGCAACGAGATAAAGGCGACCGAGGCCGCCTTAATACCGTCGAGCCTTCGGGTCAGCTGCGCTTTCGGCGCAAGCGCATGAGGCCCAAACCGCTCAGAGCGGCCCCGAGCATCAGGACCGGGGCGGGCAATGGGATTGGCACAGGGTTCAGATCAGTGAATTTGAACTGCGATGCAAGTTGCGACTGGCTGGGCTGAAATCCGTCCCAAGCGAAAAAGACATTCCCGTCAAGTGTCCAGTCTTGTGTCCAGTCAAAATCAAATACCTGGAGGTAGCTCACTTGCCGAGGATTGCCCCCGGAAGAACTTACCGGAGGAATGCTCATTCCGTTGAGCATCATCTCAGAGAGCAACATGACGCTGGCACCATTCGGATCGTTGCCACCGCCGAAATTGGATGTGCGAATGAACAAGGTTATCGTCGGCGATAGGCTTCCGGCATTTGTCTGAGACAGATCCACCATAATCTGATCGGCCATATTTGTGCCGACCATAAGCGACAGGGTGTTAGTCATACCGCCGACATAGCTGATCGAAAACTGTGTCTCGACCCCGTTCTGCCAGGGAAAATCTCGGCCAAGGCCTTGGAAGTTGAACTGGCCGTCGGCTTGGAAATTGTACTCATAGGTGCCGCTACCGCCGGCGGCACTCCCAATCCGCATTTCAGGCACGATTTGTTCGCAGGCTTGTCCGCCGCAGAGCATGTTGAAGGTCTGATCAATGGTCAGACCCGACTGCGGGAGCAATGGTAGTGTCGTTACGGCGTGGCTAGCGCTCGCGAAAGAGCAGATGGCGGCCGTTGCTATGATCAGAGAGCGCATGAAGATTTCTCCTATCTGCAACCAGTCATAAAAAATGGTGTCGCGCTCTTGCAGAAAACCGAGACGATGGCTTCAGCGCGTCACCTGCCGATGCATGTTGGGCGTTCCCAACGCAGATTTTGCGCGTGAAAGTATTAACCGATTTTCCGAGCTGATCCAGACATTCTTCTGAAGGACTGTCGTTTACACTGCCGATGGGGTTCATCGCGGGTCGGTGTCGGCGCCGCTCTCACCGGTGGCGAGGCCGTTGATGAACCGCCAGCACGCAATTGCACGAGGCGGGGATCAAAGGGAGGGATGCAAGCTAAGCTCTGACCTTATTGCGGGCAGGGCCTGCGATCTTGCTGCGCCCAAAATGCGGCAGGATCATGCGCGCGATATCGGCAGAATGGCCGCGAAGAGTGGCGGGTTTTCAGCTTGGCGCATTGTGTTCAAGATTACACACCGTAAGGGCGGCCTGGAAGGCAGCGAAATCTTTTGGTGCCGCCCCCAACGCGCATTTTCGCGTAGGGAACTTCATGCGCTATGTGAGGTCACTTTTTTAGGCGAGTGTCAGAAGCGCGACCCTCCGCGCGTGGCATATCCAATCTCAGAGCACACTTACCGCGAACTCAGCAAGTGATCGGAGATGTACGACGATGGCTGCCCGGGCCTCCGCAGCATCGCCTCTTTCCAGAGCGTCGAGAATGGCTTCATGTTGCTGGCTGTCCGGTTTCAGTCTCTCTGCGAGGCGCTCAATCTCAAAGAGCTTGGTCGTCACGCGCAATGACTGCAACAGACCGCGTAAAACTTCATTTCCGCAGCTTCCAATATAGAGATCATGCACCTCGTCGTCGGACATCCAATGCGCGAGCATATCATAGGGTTCTCGGCACTGAACATCTTGCAAATTGGCACGAACACGCGCGATTTCGGTGGGGTCGATGCGCCGGACCGCCAGGGTTGCTGCTTCAGCCTCAAGGATCTCGCGTACTTTAAGGCTTTGGAGGTACTCTTTTAATTCCACCCGTCTGATGACGTAAGATCGACCTTCCAGTTTGCGCAAAAGTCCCTCGCTTTCCAGGCGCTGCAAGGCTTGGCGGAGCGGTGTGCGGGAGATGCCCAGCATTTCTGCCAATTGCGCTTCGACGATTGGCTGACCACTCTGGAACTCGCGGCGTTCGATCATGCGCGTAAGCTGAAGCCGCGCTTTTTCTGACAAGGTCATAGGCGCGGCTTGCAGCCCCAACCCGGCAACGGGATAGCCAAGAGGTTGACCTTTATTGAGGGTCACGGTGCACCCAGAGCGTTCTTTAAGGTGCACAATTTAAGGGCAGTATCGTTCATTTTTTCACGTCAGTCCCGGGAATAGGGCGTTGAGATTTTATCGAACAGCCGGAGTCCGCGCCATTCGAAATCAAGTATTGCGCAGATCAATCTCATAGACCACCGTAAATGTATACCGTTCGTATACCATGTGAGCCGTGGGGGAGTTTTGGGTCAATCTGATGCCGCGATAGGACTTTTGCGCACTCTGATAGGGGCGCAAACGGATGGTGAAGACGCCGTCCAATCCATCGTGAAAGACCGTCTAGAAGCTGCAGGCTGTGAGGTCCGCACGCACGAATACGACCCTGCCGATGTGGCGGTTAAGGGTGAATTTGCCGTTGATACAGCCCGCGCGACGGAACGGCGCTCAGCGGTGATCGGGACACTTCGGGGCGTCCAGAATATGCCCAGTCTTTTGATGTTCGCCCATCCCGACGGGGAACCCGTAGGCGATACATCGCGCTGGCATCACGCGCCGTTTGAGGGCGAGGTCGACCAGGGTCGGCTCTATGGCTGGGGCGTTGCTGACGATCTGGCTGGCTGTGCGGCCGCGATCCTGGCGATCGAGCGCGCAGCAGCTGGAAACGGAGCGAAAGGCGATGCGATCTTTGCGTCCACTCCGTCAAAAAGATACGCGCGTGGGGTTGCCGCGCTCTTGCATGATGGCCTGACAGCGGACGCATCGCTGTACCTTCACCCGGCAGAATCCGGGGTTGGGATGCGCGAAATCAAAGCGGTGGCATCTGGACAGATCGAGTTTCACATCAGTGTTTCGGGACGTCCTCCCGACACGACAGAGCCGGGGCATACCGCGTTCTCGCATATGTCAGAGAACCCGATCGACAAAGCGCTTGTGATCCGCGCGGCTTTGATGGACCTGGCTGAGGCCCGGGCCGAACGCGTTCGGCATACCCTGATCGAAGCAAAGGTCGGGCGCGCCACGAATATCCACATCTCAAGGATCTCCTGCGGAGAAATGAACCGACTGTCACGGATCGAAGACACCTGTACGCTTGGCTGCGCGGTATCCTTCCCGCCGGGAGAAACGCTGGAGGGGGTGAAAGCCGAAATCACCGAAGCTGTGATGCACGCGGCAGCGCAAGATCCATGGTTGGTCGCGCAACCGCCAGAGATCACCTGGGTCACCGGCGTCACCGGTGGCGAAGTGGCAAGTGATCACCCGCTCTATCAAACCGCCGCTGCGGCCGTGAAGGCGATCACAGGGGCCGCGCCGCACGTGAACCCGATGCACACTTCGTCGGACATCCGAAATCCCATTGTCGAGGCTGGCATCCCCTGCGTCGGGCTTGGCTGTCTAGGCGGGGATCTCTCGCAAAACGACCGCCACGATGAATGGATCGATGTGGCCGATTTTCATCGCATGGTTGAGGTCACCACCAACATAGTTGCCGCCTGGTGCTCGGGCGCCAAGGCAAATCATCCTTGAACAGAGAAGCTCACTGAACAGCCCAAGATACGTCCCGACAGAAAGGAAGAAAGAATGAAACGTCTCATATTTGGTGCACTTACACTCGGATTCGGTGTCTCCAGTGGCATGGTCCTGGCCCAGGAATGTCCGGAAAACCTACCAACCGTCGAACCCGGCAAACTGACCATGTCGATCAACGCCACGCTCCCACCACGGCAATACATCGATGCCTCGGGCGAGTTGAAAGGTCTGCATCCCGATCTTGGCGATGAGATTGCAAAGCGTCTCTGTTTAGAGCCGGTCTATACCAACGTGCCTTTCGAAGTGCAGATCCCCGGTCTGGCAAGCAAGCGCTGGGACATGATCAACACCGGCCTCTACTACAACCCTGATCGCGCGAAGATCATGCAGATGGTGCCCTATGTCGTGAACGCCTTGGCCATCGTTGTGCAAGATGGCAATCCTCAGGGTGTCACCAGCTACGAGCAACTCGCGGGCAAGCCCGTGGGCACTGAGATTTCTGGTTTTGCCGATGGCTTGATCCGCGAGATCAATGATGAGCAGGTGGCGCAGGGCATGGAGTCCATGGATATCCAGGCCTTCAACACGTTCGCAGATGCCTTTGCTGCTCTTGGTGCTGGGCAGGTCGTCGCTGTCTTCGGTCCGGACGCAACGGCGGCCTATCTTGCCGAACAAGGTCCCTTTGATGTGGGGGCTTCTGGACTGAACCCAGGGCTGCCTTCTTCTTTTGGCTTTGATGGCCAAACCGGCGGTGAATTGGCTGAGGCTGTAGCAGAGGTTCTCCGCGGTATGGTCGAAGACGGCACCTACAATGATATGATGTCCGCCTATGGCGCAACGCAGATCCAGTTCTGGGATGACTATACTGGCGACATCGCGGTCTACTACACGCCTGAATAAGATATACCACACCGGCCCTGATCTTGGCGGGTCAGGGCTGGTCCAACCGGCCGGGCATCTGCAGACGCCCAGCCAACACAGCCACAATGAGACAACCGGAGCGCGCCCGTGAACTGGAGTTGGGAGATTTTCTTTAGCTATCTGACCAATGGTCTGATGCTCCGCGGCGCGTGGACCACGGTTTGGTTGAGTGTCATTTCGATGGTTCTCGGTCTCGGTCTTGGTGTGCTGGCCGCTTTGATGAAGATGTATGGCAACCGGGCGTTGCGTTGGATTGCCGAATTCTACATTTGGCTTTTTCGCGGCACCCCGGTGTTGATCCAACTGGTGATCATCTACACTGGCTTGCCGCAGCTTGGCATCCGGCTCACCGTTATTGAATCGGCCATCATCGGTCTAGCGCTCAACGAAGGCGCCTATCTGGCCGAGATCATTCGCTCTGGCATCATGTCTGTAGACAAGGGGCAAACCGATGCGTCCCGCGCTGTGGGCATGACATGGCGACAGCGCATGTATCTGGTGATTATCCCGCAAGCGACGCGCACGATTATTCCGCCGCTCGGCAATCAATTCAACGGAATGCTGAAGACGACCTCGCTTGCCTCTGTGATCTCCATGGAAGAACTGATGCGGATGGCGCAAATGTTGGCGCAGACGCAGTTTCGCGTGCTGGAGGCGTACTCCTGCGCGGCGGTCTGGTATCTGATCCTCGTCTCGATATGGAGTATGATACAGGTGCGGATCGAGGCGCATTACGAAAAGCCGTTCGGATCGGAAGAGGCGGTTTCGGCGGATGCGAAAAAGGACCGCTTCGCGCTTCGAAAATCTGAGGAGGTCTAAGAAATCATGGCCTTAGAAGTTGAAGACGAAGCCGCCACTCCAGGCGCGCCGAATTCACATCGCACGCTTGGGGACCCCATTGTCATCATCGAGAACGTGCAAAAGCGATTCAGCGGCAATCATGTTCTGAAAGATGTCTCACTGACTGTGCACCAAGGAGAGGTCGTCGTTATCTGCGGACGCTCTGGCAGCGGTAAAAGCACGCTGCTGCGCTGTATAGATCAGCTCGAGACGATCGATAGCGGCACGATCCGCGCCGCGGGCAATCTGATGGGATATCGAGAAGCACATGGTAAGCGGATTGCATTGCGCGACGCTCAGATCGCGCGCCAACAGCGCGACCTTGGGATGGTGTTCCAGAACTTCAATCTGTTTCCACATGTGAGCGTGATCGAAAACATCACCATGGCGCCGGTCCATATCCTGAAGCGTGACAAAACCGAGGTGCGTAAGGAGGCACGCGCGCTGCTTGAGCGTGTCGGCCTGCCCCACAAGGAAAACGCCTATCCACGCCAGCTTTCGGGCGGCCAGCAGCAGCGCGTGGCCATTGCGCGCGCATTGGCAATGAAGCCTAAGGTGATGCTCTTTGACGAGCCGACCTCGGCGCTTGACCCGGAGATGATCTCGGAAGTGCTCGACGTGATGATCGATCTGTCGCGGCAAGGCATGACCATGATCGTCGTGACCCATGAAATGGGGTTTGCGCGCGCGGCTGCGGATCGGGTGATCTTGATGCATGACGGCCGCATCGTGGAGGAAGCGCCGCCGGAGAAGTTCTTCACCGATCCAGAGAGCGAGCACACCACGCTCTTCCTTTCAAAGATTCTGCAGCACTAGAGATGGGTGTCGTGCGAACCGTCCTCGGCGATGTTGATCCAACAGTGGTCGGACAGGTGATGTTTCATGAGCATGTGCTCTTCGATTTCGTCCCCCCAGGATCGATCGGGGACCGTGACGCCGAGATCCTTGCCGAAGATCGCTGGCAGATCGACTACCTTTCAAACGAGGCCCCTGCCAACGCCCATCAAACCGATCCAGAAGTCGCCGCGACGGAGCTTGCACATCTGGCCGCGGATGGTGGCAGCCTTATCGTTGATCAGTCGGTGGCGGGACTTGCGCGCAACCCGTCCGGTCTAGCTGACGCTGCGCGGATATCTGGCGTCCATATCGTGGCCGCTGCGGGATGCTACACCGCCCCCTACCTGACACCGGATATCGGTGAGCTGGATTTGGAAACGCTGTCGCATCGCTTTGTCGATGAGGTGACATATGGGCTCGACGGAACCGAGATACGTGCCGGACTGATCGGAGAAATGGGGTGTTCATGGCCCATCGCACCCATTGAACGCCGTGCGCTGCAAGCGGCAGCACGCGCAGCCGGTCTCACTGGTGCCGCGCTTTCCGTGCATCCCGGCAGAGCGCCTAAGGCATGCGCCGAGATCCTTGATATTGTCGAGGCCGAGGCGCTCGATCCCGCGCGCGTCATCCTGTGCCATATGGACCGGACACATCCGGACGGGCAGGGCATTGAGGAGCTTCTGGCGCGCGGTGCCAATGTCGAATGGGATTTCTTCGGGATCGAGCAATCGCATTACTGGATGGCGGATGTTGCTCTGCCCACCGATCGTGATCGGCTTGCACTCATTCAAAAATTTGCCGAGGCCGGGTATGCGGACCAAATTCTGGTCTCGCATGACATTTGCACCAAGACACGGCTCCGCCGTTGGGGCGGGCACGGCTATGGCCATATATTGCGCAATGTCCGTCCCATGATGCAAAGGCTCGGCTTTGATCCTGAGCTGATCGTGAAACTTTTGCGCGAGACCCCACTGAGATTGCTCACTCTTCCGGAGGCACAGGCATGACCAAACCGTTCCGCGGCACCTATACCGTGATGATCACCGCCTTCGACGCCAATGGCGGGCTCGATCTTGATGCTCAAAGACGCTTTACCGATTGGCAAATACGTGAGGGGATCCATGGGTTGATCCCCCTGGGATCGACGGGCGAGTTTCTATCCTTGAGCCCAGATGAACGCCGCGCGGTGGCCAAATGCGTGATCGACACCGCAGCGGGGCGGGTGCCGGTTTTGGTCGGCGCGGGGGCCGAAAGCACCGATGATGTCATCGAAAATGTGCAGATGGCGGAAGAGCTTGGCGCCGATGGCACGATGATCATCCCGCCCTTTTACTCGACGCCGACATGGGACGAGTTGATCCACCATTTCGGACGTATCGGCGAAGCGGCGCGCTGTCCCATCATGATCTACAACAACCCCGCCACCGCGAATGTGGATCTCACTCCGGACCTGGTCGCGGAGCTCTCCAAACTTCCAAACATCGACTATATCAAGGAATCGACCATGGATGTGACGCGCATCCGCGATATCCTGGACTTGGCCGATGGACGCATGACTGTGTTCGGTGGGATCATGGGGTTTGAGAGCTTTGTCGAAGGGGCCCAAGGCTGGGTCGCGGTTGGGTCCAATATCCTTCCCAAGGCTCTCGCGAAGCTCTTTACGTTGACGGTTGATGAGCAAGACTACGATGCGGCGCGCGCGCTCTATAAAGAGGTGCTGCCGATCATACGGCTTGTGGCTGGACACCGCTATGTCTCGGGCAGTAAGGCGGCGCTTGAGCTGATGGGACAGCCGGTCGGGGCACCCAGACCACCGCGGTTGCCGCTGCCTCAAAGCGAATGGGCCGATGCTAGGGCCATGCTCAAATCAGTCGGCGCATTGCCCAAAGTCCCAGCCTAGCCCCATATGGGCGATATGATCTTTCAGTTCGAAGGCCAGGCAATCCCCGCAAAGCAAGGCGATAGTATCGCTGCAGCGCTCGCCGCCGCACATCAACCGGTGTTAGGGGCCCGCCGCAGCGGTGCGGCGCGTGGCGTCTTTTGCGGGATGGGAATTTGCCACGATTGCCTCGTCACCGTTGACGGGTTGCGTGGGCAACGCGCGTGTATGACCGAAGTCCAGGCAGAGATGGTTGTCTCTCGCGAAGAAGAGCGTGCCTTTGCGCTTGGAACGCAACCACCCTGTGCGCAAGTGGCAAATAAGATCGATGCAGAGATCGCAATCATCGGGGCGGGTCCGGCCGGGCTGAGCGCAGCAGTCACCGCTGCCAGCGCTGGAGCGGATGTGGTGGTTCTGGATGAACGTGACACGCCCGGCGGTCAGTAC
>JBCDGN010000134.1:0-8852 GCA_038751255.1 Pseudomonadota bacterium | reverse complement strand
GGACGAAGCCGCTACCGCGGCATTGGCGCACTGTTCGAGTGTTGAGCGCTTCTCCGGCTGTTTTGGGATTTTGCCGACCTGTCTGACGATTGAGGTTTCTCAATCGGACAGGAGGTTCCAATGACACAGGAGAAGATGAGCCCGCTACGTGCGCGGATGATTGAAGACATGCGGATTAAGGGGCTGGGTGAGAGCGCGCAGAAAGCGCACATCCGGGCGGTCAGATATCTTGCCGAGTTCCTTGGGCGATCACCGGATACCGTGACCGAAGAAGACTTGCGTGCCTACCAGCTTCACATGGTCAACACGAATGTCACCCCGTCGACCTATAACGCCCGGCTTGTTGGGCTGCGGTTCTTTTTTGAGACAACTTGCAAGCGTCCGGAGATGAAGGGCTACATGCATTTCCGGACAGAGCCACGCAAACTACCCGTCGTGTTCAGCGCCTAAGAGGTGCTGGAAATCCTCAGGGTCGCACCCGGTCCTGGGCTGAAGTATCGGGCTGCGCTCAGCATTTCTTATGGCACTGGGCTCCGCGCATCTGAAGTCTGCAACCTGAAGGTCACTGATATCGATAGCGACCGCATGCTCATCCATGTCGATCGGGGCAAGGGCGGCAAAGATCGCAAGGTGATGCTGTCGCCCGGATTGCTGGAACTTCTGCGTGACTATTGGCGCGAGGCGCGACCTGATGGATGGCTCTTTCCCGGCAAGCCCCGGATCAACCCACTCTCACCGCGCCAATTGAATCGCGCTTTCAGTGCAGCCAAACACTTGGCGGGTATCAAGAAGCCGCGCAGCACGCTGCATTCTCTCCGCCACAGCTTTGCAACGCATCTGCTTGAGGCTGGGACGGATGTACGCGTGATCCAGGTTCTGCTCGGTCACGCCAAGCTTAGCACGACGGCGCAATACACCCATGTGGCCACCAAACTGATCCGGGACACCGACAGTCCTTACGAGCTGCTGGCGCAGCTGCGGGATCGAAGGTCGGAGTGACCGGCACGGGCGTTGCCGCGCCCGAAGCTGGAGGTTGCTGACATCTTTCGTGCCCACGGCCCTGCCTATCGGCTGGCCAGTGTTGGGCATCTGAGCCTGAGCCAACTGCGCGTCATGTCGGCGATTGAGGCCTGCCGGACAGAGGCGCTTGGCGGACATGTAGCGGCCTGCACCAAGTGCAACCACCAACATATCGCCTATAACAGTTACAAGAACCGCCATTGCCCGAAGTGCCAGGCACCGGCGGCGCGAGATTGGATGGCGGCGCGTACCCAAGACCTGCTGCCGGTCGAGTATTTCCACGTGGTCTTCACCCTTCCGGCGGAGATCGCGCGCATTGCCCTTTGGAACAAGCGGGCAATGTACGGCCTGCTGTTCAAAGCATCGGCTGAGACGGTCGCGACCATTGCTGCCGACCCCAAACGGCTTGGCGCTCGGGTCGGCATGACCGGCGTGCTGCATACATGGGGGTCTGCGCTAACCCATCACCCGCACATCCACATGATTGTGCCGGGCGGCGGCCTGTCACCAGACGGCACAAGATGGATTGGCTGCAAGCTGGGCTTCTTTCTCCATGTCCGCGTGCTGTCGCGATTGTTCCGACGCTTGTTCTTGGAAGGCCTGCTGGCCCTGCACCGGGCAGGACATCTGAGGTTCTTCGGTGACCTCACCGGATTGGAAGACGCCAGTGCCTTCGCCAAATGGCTCGCACCGTTCCGCAAAACCGACTGGGTCGTTTACGCCAAGCCACCCTTTGGCGGGCCAGAGGCGGTGTTGGCCTACCTGTCCCGCTACACCCACCGCATCGCCATCTCGAACCATCGGCTCGTCAGCGCTGATGCGGAGACCGTGGCGTTCAAATGGAAAGATTACAGGATCAAGCGCGGAGATCGCATGAAGGTCATGCGCCTTCCGACCTTCGAGTTCATCCGCCGCTTTCTGATGCACGTCCTTCCAGACCGGTTCCACCGTATCCGCCACTACGGCTTCCTCGCAGGTGCCGGTCGCAAGGACAAAGTCGCCAAGATCCGAGCTTTGCTCGGCACCACAACCGCTGAGCCGGACCCGCCCGCCGATAATCGCGCGCCACCGCCCCTCACATTGCGCGAGCCGTGCCCCTGCTGTGGTGGCCAAATGCGCATCATCGAGACCTTCCGCCGAGGCCAAACACCCCGAACACGCGCACCACCAAGAAAGCAGGCCGCATGATGAACCGCACATCCTCTGCCCGCTCCCCAGATCGACGCTCGCCGCGACGGTCAAAGGAAAGCTATGCCTCAAAACCATCGACGCGCCGAAACCGGCCCCAGACCAAAGACGAAGAACTTACGAAAGCGCCCAATCGCACGCTGACGACCGGGCAGCCGACCCTTCAAACCTCGACAAACCCGAGAAACTCTAACCGATATCAAAGACCGATGCCTGCGCTTTCCCCATAGCGCAGCGCGCACATCCCTCGGCTTCCACCTTGTCAGATTTGTCAACGCGGGCCACACCGCCCAACACAAACCTAACGCATTGGCCCGCATCAAAAAATCTTAGACTTTGCTGTCGTTGCCAACTTCAAATCGAACGGCCGCTGTAGACGCTTCGCTACAGCAGCGAAAAACAGCAAGGGCGGAAGGACGAAGCCGCTCGCGCGGCAATGGCGCTTGTTGCTGGGGTGTTGAGCTGATCCTAAGGCCGCGCATTTTGAGATCTTACTGACCTGTTTGACGATTGAGGTTTCTCAATCTGATGACAGGAGGTTCCCATGACAGAGAAGAAGATGAGCTCGCTGCGAGCGCGGATGATTGAAGACATGCGCATTCGCGGAATGTCACCGAAGACCCAGCAAGGCCATATCAGGGCAGTCAGGTATTTCGCCGAGTTTATCGGCCGCTCACCCGATACAGCGACGCCGGATGAGCTGCGCGCGTATCAGCTTCACATGACCGATAGCGGGGTCTCGACCGGCGTGTTCAATGCGCGGATCGTATCGCTGCGGTTCTTCTTCGGCATGACCTGCGGGCGTGAAGAGATGAAGCGGTACATGCAATTCCGGCGCAAGGCGAAGAAGCTTCCTGTGGTTCTGAGCGTCGAGGAGGTCGGCGATCTGTTGGCGGCGGTGCCGGGGCCTGGCCTGAAGTATCGCGCGGCCTTGGGGATCAGCTATGGCGCTGGCTTGCGCGCATCCGAGGTGTGCAATCTCAAGGTCTCTGATATCGACAGTGACCGGATGCTCATCCATGTCGACGAAGGTAAGAACGACAAAGACCGAAAGGCCATGTTGTCACCGGCTTTGCTTGATCTCCTGCGTGACTACTGGCGCGAGGCGCGGCCTGAAGGGTGGTTGTTTCCCGGCAAACCCAAGATTATGGCCCTGTCACCGCGCCAACTGAACCGGGCGTTCACGTCCGCCAAACACATGGCCGGGATAAATAAGCCCGCGACCTTGCACACCCTGCGCCACAGCTTCGCCACGCATCTGCTTGAGGCCGGGACGGATGTCCGCGTGATCCAGGTGCTCTTGGGTCATTCCAAGCTCAGCACGACAGCGCGCTATACACATGTCGCGACCAAGACCATTCGTGGCACTGTCAGCCCCTACGAGATGTTGGAGAAGCTGCAGGATCACACCGTCAGGCGAGGTTTGGAGTAGCGGCCGGGGCGGTTGCCTCGCCCGAAGCTGGAGATCGCAGATATCTTTCGTAAGCATGGCCCGGCATATCGGCGGGCCAATGCGGGTCATATCAGTCTCGGCCAACTGAAGGTGATGTCGGCCATTGAAGCCTGCCGAACCGAAGCGCTTGGCGGGCATGTGGCCGCCTGCACCAAATGCGATCACCACCATATCGCCTATAACTCTTGCAAGAACCGCCACTGCCCTAAATGCCAGGGTCCCGCCGCACGCGATTGGATGGAAGCGCGGGTCGAAGACTTGCTGCCGGTCGAATATTTCCACGTCGTCTTCACGATGCCAGCCGAGATCGCCCGCATCGCCTATTGGAACCCAAGGGCGGTCTACGGTCTGCTGGTCCGCGCTTCAGCGCAAACCGTGATGACCATCGCCGCCGATCTCAAGCGCCTCGGAGCGAAGATCGGCATGACCAGCGTGCTGCATACTTGGGGGTCGGCGCTTACCCACCATCCGCACATCCACATGATCGTTCCTGGCGGCGGCTTGTCACCGGATGGCAGCAAATGGGTCGCCTTCAAGCCGGGGTTCTTCCTGCATGTGCGCGTGCTGGCACGGCTGTTCAGCCGCCTGTTCCTGGAAGGCCTGCTCGAGTTGCAGCGCGCTGGCCAGCTCAATTTCTTTGGCGATCACGCCGACCTTGCGCAAGCGGATGCCTTCGCAAAGTGGCTTGCGCCATTCTGCAAAACTGAGTGGGTGGTCTACGCCAAGCCTCCGTTCGGTGGGCCCGAGGCGGTACTAGCCTACCTGAGCCGCTACACCCACCGGGTCGCGATCTCGAACAATCGGTTGGTCAGTGCCGATGCCAATACCGTGGCTTTCCGCTGGAAGGATTATCGGATCAAACACGGGGATCGTCAAAAGGTCATGCGATTGGCCACGCCCGAGTTCATCCGCCGCTTCTTGATGCATGTCCTGCCGGACGGGTTCCACCGTATCCGCCACTACGGTCTGCTGGCCAGTGCTGCGCGCAAAACGAACATCAAGAAGGTCAGAGCGCTACTCGGTGTTCAAAACGCCGATCACACCACGGAAACAGAGCCAGAACCCGAGACCACCCCTCTCACTTTGCGCGAACCTTGCCCGTGCTGCGGTGGCGACATGCGTATCATCGAAATCTTCCGGCGCGGTCAAATACCGATGTCACGCGCGCCACCAAGGGAGCAGGCAGCATGATCCGATGCTGGACCCCATCCTTCGAAATGCTCCGATCGTCATTGGCTGATCGGCCAAGACTGTTTGCGACCTTCATCCAAAATGACGGTCAGCGTTGCGTTCTCAGCGTCAAATCTAGGGAGCAGACGCGACCAAGGTTGCCAAAAACGACTGCTGCTGGCACATCCAACATGATCGGCACTGCGCTCATGGCAGTGTCAGCCACACCCGCCAGCGCTCTTTCTCCATAGGCCGCAACCAGCCCCCGCGGCTTCCTCCTTCCGAGGTTTGTCAACGCGGGCCTCACGCCTCGCGGGAAAGAAATGTTGTACCCCGGCCCGCATCGAAAAACCTTCAGGGAAGCGGACGTTCGCTGCAGACGCGACGTTTCAACGTTTGTTCAGTGATAGCGGACCTTCAGATATAATCATTTCAGCTATTGGTTGTGCGACTTGTTCGCCAAGTGCATTCTAACCCAGAGGTTGTTTGGAAAGAGCGAAATCATCATGTCATCGAGGATCCTCAAACTAATGATTAGAAATTTCCAAGGTGTTCAAGAACTTGAGTGGCATCCCTCCGCCGGTATGAATTTCGTTTTAGGTGGCGGCGATACAGGAAAGACAACGGTGCTAGAGGCCGTAGATCTTCTGTTCTCGCCATCGACTTCATTTAACGTTTCCGAGACAAATTACTGGATGAGAGACACCGCAACCAGTTTCGTTATCGAAGCTGTAGTTCGCCTGGGCAACGAGATCGATATCAACACCCAGTCGAACATGGCCTACCCTTGGCATTGGGATGGAAAGGAAGCCGTTGTTCCAGATAATAACGAAGAGAACGGCGAAAACGACGAAGTCTACAGAGTCCGGTTCACAGCAAACGATCAGCAAGAAACCTTGTGGGAGATCGTTCAGCCAGACGGAAACACGATCTGATTTTCCGTTGGGCTCAGACGACAAATCGGGCTGGTTTCACTCCCAAGTGATGACCGAAACGACAAGGACCTCAGATTGGTCTACGGGTCTGCTTTGGATCGGCACATAAGCGATCCGTCCTTGCGTTCCCGCATAGGCAAGCAGGTTTCCAGTATCAATCTTCAGGACGAACTATCGGCGGAGGCAAAGGAGGCACTGACGGCACTTGATGCCAAGTTCGTGGAACAAGCCCTTCCCGGCGGCGTGTCGATTGGATTGACGAGCTCTAAGGGCATCTCGATTGGAGCCCTTGTCGGTTTGCTGGCTGAAAAGAGCGCGGACACGCAACTTCCGCTTTCGAGTTGGGGAGCCGGAACCAGGCGTTTAGCCAGCCTTGAAATCGGGGCTGCCGATAGCACTGCGCCCTCTTTCATCAACGTGGATAAAATCGAACGTGGGCTAGAGCCATACCGGCTAAGACAGTTTCTCACCGATCTTTCCGAGCAAGACGGCCAGAAATTCGTCGCGAGGCATAGCCCAATAGCAACAGCTTCCGCTCCAGAAGCGCACCTGTGGTACATGGATAGCTCCGGCCGCTTGGGCATACTGCCGCCCGAGCTAGGGTCTGTTGACGTTCAACGCAGCCATAGGATTGCTGCTGCGATTGAGATGAATGCAGAGAAGCTGGTGTCTGTTTTGCAATATCGCGTGGCTATGCCCCTGTTATCTTTGAGGCTTGCAAAGAAATTCTCGATGAGATGACGCCATTTATAAACCTCGCCGTCGTAGCTGGCGGGAGATCTGCGCGTGCGTTTCGGTGGGATGACTGGCGCAATGTTTTGGGTTGCCAGGGCATTGCGCAGCCAATCCGCATCGAATGCACGGTCGGCGAGAAGGTGATCAGCGACAAGGTCTTTGATCAGGTCTGGCACACCGCGCGGATCATGGGCCTGCCCCGGCAGAAGGCGGAAATCGACCAGATTGCCAAGTGCATCTGTCAGCGCCAGTATCTTCGTCGTTATGCCGCCGCGTGAGCGCCCTATGGCCTGGCTTTGAGTCCCCCTTTAGCGCCCTGTCCAGAGCGGTGAACTTTGACGATGGTGCCATCAATCATTGCGTATTCGCAGTCGGCGTCTGTGCTTAAGGCTTTGAACATCCGATAGAATGCGTCAGCTTTGACCCATCGGCGAAACCGTTTGAACACCGAGTTCCAATTGCCAAATTCCCCCGGCAACTCTCGCCATTGAGCGCCGGTTCGCACGATCCACAGCACCGCTTCCATGAAGAGACGCGGGTCACGCCCGGTCTGGCCGGGGTCGCTGAGCTTGCCAAGGCAGAAAGGTTCGATAATCGCCCACTGGGCATCACTAAGGACATAACGGGTCAAGGCTGCTCTCCTCTGTCTGCAACCTTGAACCAAAATTTAATCCGATTGGGAATCCTGAACGTCAACAGACCCTAGTAGCAGTTGGAAAGTACTTCAGCGCTTAAGCGGTCTTATGTTAAAACTATGTGCATTCTCGCTTGATTGACGAACTACGGCAAATAACACGGTAACAAAGGTTTTTTTGCCCAAAGCACATTTCCCTGCCAAAATCATACGCCTAGATGGTTATAGCGCCTAAGGGTAAATGGCGCACTGCCCATGTCACGCGCGATTAAATTGACGTTGCCCCTGGCCATTTGCCAGCCGTCACGAGATTTCGGGAAACGGTTCTGATCAGATCCACCATCGCATCGCGCGCTCGGTTCTGAGGAACCCGCTTTGACGTACAAAAACACCCCATCCGTTCGATCGACGGCTCAACGATCTTCGCGGTCGCCAAGAGACCGC
This sequence comes from Pseudomonadota bacterium, assembly GCA_038751255.1. GTDB lineage: Bacteria > Pseudomonadota > Alphaproteobacteria > Rhodobacterales > Rhodobacteraceae > JANSYP01. The sequence goes on along the minus strand of JBCDGN010000134.1, from coordinate 1,273 downwards.
TGTAAATCTCATGCGCAATCGCGGCCTTGGCAACAATCGCATAACAATCACCCCGTGCGGCCAGTCGCACGAGCACCGACGGCGCATCTGCTTCGAACTGATAACTCAGCGGCAGGTCAAATTCGCTTGACCAACGTTCCAGCAACAACCGCAACCCATGGGGCGGATAAGTACCCACCATGCCCACATCCTTTAACGCCTCCGCCTGCACGTGATCGCCCGTCACCAGTGCTGCACCCGGCGCACCGATCAAGTGCAGCTGTTCGACCAAAAGCGGTTCGGATGTGTAATCATCGGTTTCCTGGACGTTGAACAAAACCGCCGCATCGATCCGTCCCTCGCGCAGATACTCGGCCAGGTCCCCGCTCATCAGTTCTGTAATTATCAAGGTCACATCAGGAAAATGCTCTTTGGCCTGCACCAGCAGTTCAGGAGCCAGAACCGGGCAGACAGATCCCGGCAAGCCCAGCCGGACCTCTCCGAACAGATCCTTGTCGCCCGCCTGAAACCGCCGCTCTGCCCCATCGACCAGCGAAAGGATATCACGGGCGCGGCGGCTGAATTCACGGCCGTCGGGCGTTGCAGTGACGCCGCGCGAACTGCGATCAAGAAGCTTTGTGCCCAACTGCTCTTCAAGTCGTTGCACATGTTGGCTGAGCGCCGGTTGCGCAATGTTCAGCGACCGCGCCGCTTTAGAAAAACTGCCAAGGTCAAGGACCTGCAAGAAGCTTCTGATGTGCTTGTTTTCGATCATATCGCTATAATCAAATGCAATATGGAATATTTCAACATTGTAATTCTCGATGCCAGATAACCCCGATAGCCTGTCTGGCAAAGCTGAGGGAGGAGACTCAGCTCAATCAGGGAGGAAACACCATGGCCATTTTCAAACACCTCGTCGCTGCGACAGCCGCACTGACCTTTGCAGCACCTGCTTTTGCTGAATACCCCGAAAAGGCGATCAACCTGATCGTTGGGTTCCGAGCTGGCGGTGGCAGTGACACAGCTGCGCGTATCTTGGCAGCTGAGCTTGAAGCGCAGCTTGGACAGAAGGTGATTGTCGAAAATAAGGGTGGAGCCGGCGGCGCCGTCGCCGTGCAATTCATCCAAGGGCAGGACACTGACGGTTACACCATCGGGTTCGCGGTCAATACAACCTTTTCCTACACGCCGCTGACCGGTGCCGTGCCGTATGGCATCGACGATCTGAGCTATATCGGCACAACCCATGGGTATCGGGTGGTGTACACCGCGCCCGCCGATGCGCCGTTTG
>JBCDGN010000133.1:0-9099 GCA_038751255.1 Pseudomonadota bacterium | reverse complement strand
GTCGCTCGCCTCACCAAAGTGTAAGCACTGTCCCCATAATCGCCGATCCCACAACAGCATAGGTGCCGTCGATCCAAATCAAGGCCCGATCGCGATGGGCGAACAGGTAGTTGGTGACAATCCAAGGCAGCGAAAAGAACAGTCCAATGCTTGCCCCAGTGGTTAATCCAGCGCCTAATGTCACCAGTCCGCCCGTGTTCAACACATGGTTCATTGCGGCAGCGACCACCAAGGCGCACAAAAAACTCACGATAAAGGGCGTCGGGTTCTTGTCAGATACCTGCTCTTGGGTCACGCCCGCAGCGCTCATCCAACGTTTTCCCAACACACCATACCAAACTGCGCCAAAGAGCCACGATCCCAAAGCCGCCAAGAAAATCTGCAATATTGTGAGCATCACGAGATCCTTTCAGGGTCCAATCCACCCATCTGACAAATCAATGTCCATTCCTCTGCACTGACCGGCTGTACAGAAAGGCGGCTGTTTTTGACCAGCCCCATTTCTCCCAGTTCTGGAACCGCTTTGATCTGGTCCAAGCTGACTGGTTCTTTCAGAGACGTCACCGCCTTAATGTCCACGCACTCCCATCTTGGATCATCTGTCGTGCTGTCGGGATGACTTTCGGCACAGACCTCTACGATGCCAACGACGGACTTTTCCTTTTGCGAATGATAGAAGAAGCCGAGGTCACCCAGGCGCATCTCGCGCATGAAATTGCGCGCTTGGTAGTTGCGCACACCGTCCCATTCCTCGCCCGCTTCGCCCTTTTGAGTTTGGTTTTCCCAGGACCATGTGGAAGGCTCTGACTTGAACAACCAATAGGCCATCAGCCGATCACCCGTTTCCACTCTTCAATCCGGACGATGGCGAAGAGGTCGGCTTTTGCGTAGGGATCTGCCTCGGCCCAGGCTTCTGCGGCGTTGCGATCAGCCACATCAAGCACGATGAGGGAGCCGCACATTTGCCCGTCAATATCAAGAAATGGTCCGGCTTGAGCCACGCCCGTTTCCTTTAGATAGGCCACATGGGCATCGCGATTTGCTAAGCGGGTGTCAAGCGCACCGGGTTTGTCGGTGCAGATCACAGCGAAATAGGGCATGCGAGCGGTCCTTTCTGTTTCTTGCGAAGCCTACCAACGCCACGCGCGCTCGCAAGCCTAGGCTTTGGGCCCTTTCTTCCCAGAGCCGAGAAGCGATGGACTGGTTTGGTCCAATGGCCAACGGGCGCGCGCCCCAAGCTCTAGGCCATCTCGATACCCTGCCCCGTAAAGTTCAGCGCCTGCCCAAGCGATCATCGCGGCATTGTCGGTGCAGAGCTTTAGGGGTGGCGCGACATAGGCGAGCCCGGCCTCCTCTGCGAGCCCCTGCAAGCGTGCGCGCAGCAGCGTGTTGGCAGCGACCCCTCCGGCCACGGCAAGACCTTGGAGCGGAACATCCGACACCAATGCCAAGGCCCTTCGGGTCTTTTCTGTCAGAATATCGGCAACAGAGGTTTGAAAGGCTGCGCATAGATCCGCGCGATCTTTTGCGTGCAGGCCGGACCCGTCAGCGATTAAGCTGTCGCGTTGGCGCAAAACCGCTGTTTTAAGCCCCGAGAAGGACATATCGCAACCCGGCCGGTCAAGAAGGGGCCGCGGCAAAGCAAATCGGTTTGGATCCCCCTGCTCTGCTGAAGCCTCCACAATCGGTCCCCCGGGTTGCGACAGCCCCAAGAGTTTAGCGGTTTTATCGAAGGCTTCCCCTGGCGCGTCGTCAATCGTTCCGCCGAGGCGGCGATGGTGATCCGGTCCTAGGACCAACAGCAATTGACAATGCCCGCCAGAGACCAAGAGCATCACGTAAGGCGTGGCGAGACCATCGCTCAGCCGCGGTGTCAGGGCATGCCCGGCCAAGTGGTTTAACCCAACCAGCGGAATTCCGCTGCCAGCAGAAAGACCTTTGGCACACATCACTCCGGCCAGTACACCTCCGATCAATCCGGGCCCAGCCGTGACCGCAATCAGATCAATCTCACCCAACCGCACTTTCGCACGGGCCAGAGCTTCTTCGACTGCAAAATCGATTTTCTCTGCATGGGCTCGGGCCGCAAGCTCTGGAACGACGCCACCAAACGCCGCGTGCAGCGCGGTTTGGTCGACCACAACCGAGGATCTGATGCGACCCGGGCCATCGCCGCCCTGCACATCCACCACCGCCGCAGCGGTATCATCGCAACTGCTTTCCAATCCTAGAACGGTGAGTGTTTCGGGCATCATTGTCTCTGCCATGGCTGGCAGCTAACACCGAGAGTGACCTGCTACAACTGACACCGGGCTCATTCATGCAGACACCGCGCCTATTGCTCACCCGACCGGAACCGCGTTCGCGCGAATTCTTGGAGTTGATCGACGCGCGGTTCGGTCAGGACTTCGACGCGGTTATCTCTCCGGTTCTGCGCGTTGTGCCCTTGCCGTTCAAAGAAGACCCAAAGATGTTCGATGGGCTTGTCTTTACCTCGCAAAGCGGGGTCGAGGCGTTCGCCAACGCTGGATCTATCGAAGCGCACAGCCCAATAACCGCTTGGTGCGTCGGCGATCGCACCGCGGCAGCCGCCTTGCGCGCGGGGCTGAAGGCGCATTCGGCAGCGGGAGCGCTCCAAGATCTGGCAAGGCTTCTGACCACGGAAGCGCCTGGAGCGCGGCTTCTCCAGCTTTCTGGTCGCCAAGTCGCGGGCGATCTAAGCGCTCTGATCGGGCCTGGGGGCCCTGACATCAGCAGGGCGGTGATCTACGAACAATACACACAGCCCCTTAACGCGGCGGCGAAATTGCTATTGCAAGGTCAATCCCCAGTCTTGCTGCCTGTTTTTTCGCCAAGAAGCGCAAGTTTTTTATCACAGCAGCTGCAGGAGGCCCACGCGCCCTTGGCAATTGCGGCAATGAGCCCTGCTGTCGCAAAGAACCTTGCGGTGCAGGATCGCCATCGAGTCGAAGTCGCCACGCAACCAGACGCACTTGCGATGCTTCAAACGCTAGAAGTGTTGCTAGAAAAGGTCATGTCGGCTTGAGCCAGAGACGGGAGAAAGCTAAGCTTCCTCTCGAAATAGAGCCGCGGCGCCGCTGCGGCACAGGGAGAGGATGCCGGTTGTGAGTTCGAACGACAAACGCGAAGATCAAGAAGATCAGACCAACCCGGCGGATGATGCCGAAGGATCTTCGGAGGAAACCCAAGTCTCAGATGCTGAAGAAACCTCCAGCTCTGAAACCGAAGCGCCGACCGAAGATACTGAAATCGCGCAGGAAGCCGCAGAGACCGAAGCTTCAGACGCCACCTCAAGCGACGCCGCGCCAGAGGAAAGCGAACCTGAGCCCGCGACTGAGGCAGAGCCTGCCATGGCAGCACAAGAACCTGCGCCTACGCCCGCAGAACCAGCCGCCAAGCAGCGCTCCACCTTTGTGCCAGCGCTGTTCGGCGGTGCCGTTGCCGCGATCGTTGGCTTTGGCGTTGCGCAGTTTGTCGACGTCGATTGGCTGCAAATCCGAGGTGGAGATGACCCGGTGGTCACATCGCTGAGTGATCAAGCCTCCAGTTTACAAAGCCAGGCTGATAAGATCGAAGCGCTTGAGGCGCGGCTGGCGGAGATGGCCCAGTCAGTTGCGAGCCCGGACACCAGTTCTCTTGAAACGAAGGTGACCGCCCTTACCGACAAGGTCGACGCGACCGTCGCCGATCTTACCGGCAAGCTCGATTCCACCCTTACTTCCTTGACCGAAAAGGTTGAGCAGGAACTTGGGTCGCTCAGCACCGGCATGGTCTCGCAACTCGGCCAAGTGACCAATTCGCTCTCGGGCCTCTCTGGCACCGTCGGAGACTTGCAAAGCCGCGTCGAAGGCGTCGACGGTGGTCTGACGACGCTCCAGTCTGGATTTGAGGATGTCACCTCCACGCTCAGCGGGGTGGATGATCGATTGGTTGCCGTTGAAAAACGGCCACTGGTTGAATCCTCTGACACCGCGAAGGCGACCTTCCAAGCCTATGAGCGGGAGGTTCAGCGCCTGACCGAAGCGCTTGAGTCACAAAAGACTGAGAGTGCAGAGACCACAAAGAAAATGGCAGAGCTGGCGGCTCTGACCGAACAACAGATTACTGCGGTGCAAGAAGAAGCTGCTAAACGGCTTGCGTCAATGCAGGACGAAGCGCAGCGGCAGATCGAAGCGTCTCAAACCGAGGCACAAGCTCAGCTTGAGGCAACGCAAAGCCAGACCGCTGAGGATGTCGCCGCCGCTGAGGCCACTGCCAAAGGTGCGGCCGCCGTGGCTGCCTACAATGATCTTCGGAAAGCCATGGAGGACGGCGCGTCCTATAGCGATGCCTTGTCGACGATCTCCGCAAGCGGCGTGACGGTGCCAGAGGCGCTCTCCGCAAGTGCGGCGGATGGGGTCGAAACCTATGCTGCTCTAAGCCAAAGTTATCCCGCAGCGGCGCGCCAGGCGCTGAGCGACGATCTTAAGGCCCTGGCGAGCGAGTCTGATGCTGTGGGCAAACTTGGGGCTTTTCTACGCTCCGCCACAGGGGCGCGGTCTTTGACCGAGAAGGAAGGGGATCACACGGATGCGATCCTGTCCCGCGCCGAGGCATCGCTCAAAGCTGATGATCTAGAGGCGGCACTTACCGAACTCGCCCAACTTCCCGAACCAGCGCAGCCGGCTATGGCTGACTGGATCGCAGCCGCGACCGCGCGTCAAAACGCAGTCGACGCCACCGCGGCACTTGCCGCTTCCTTTCCTTCGAATTGAGGACGCCTGAATCATGCTTTGGTCACTTATAAAGGTCCTCCTTTTCGTCGCGATTGTCGCCGGGATCATCTATGGCACTGAGCAGCTGTTGGCGACAGGGCACGGGATGCAGATCTCGGTCCTCAACATGGAATTCACGCTTGGCCCGATCCAATCTGTGTTGGCGATCATCGCGGTCTTCGTCGCGGTCTGGATCGTGCTGCGCCTTGTTGGCCTTTTGGTGGCGGTCATCAGCTTCTTGCTCGGCGATGAGACAGCGATGACCCGCTATTTCTCACGCAGCCGCGAACGTCGCGGTTATCAGGCGATATCAGATGCGCTTCTGGCCTTGTCTGCTGGAGAGACCCGCGAAGCGTCCCTAAGGGCGGGCAAAGCAGAGACTCTGCTTAAGAACCAAGAATTGACCAATCTCATTGCCGCAGAAGCTGCGGAAAAGTCGGGCGATAAACAGCGCGCCGAGGATGCTTACAAGAAGATGCTGGAAAACGACCGCACCCGGTTCATCGGGATCCGCGGTTTGATGAAGCAAAAGCTTGACGCCGGAGAGACGGAAACCGCATTGAAGCTTGCGGAGAAGGCGCTCGCGTTGAAGCCTAAGAATGTTGACACATCGGATACGCTGCTCAGTCTTCAGGCGCAGAAAGATGATTGGGCCGGAGCGCGGCGCACACTTGGCACCAAGGTGAAGTATGGCAGCCTTCCCAAGGATGTGTTCCGACGTCGCGATGCGGTTCTGGCTCTTGCTGAGGCCGAACAGAAAATGGAAGCCGCCCCCACCGAGGCCGAAGAGGCCGCTCTGGAGGCCAATCGCTTATCACCGACCTTCGTGCCTGCAGCCGTTGCTGCCGCACGCGTGTTCATCGCACGCGCGAAACCTGGCAAGGCCGCAAAGGTTCTGCGCACTGCATGGTCGTTTGAACCGCATCCCGATCTCGCAGCCGCCTATGCAGAGATCAAACCCGATGAGACGGCCGTTGACCGCATCAAGCGTTTTGGCGAGTTGACACGGATCCAAACCGATCATCCGGAAACCAAGATGCTGCTGGCAGAGCTCTATATCGCTGCAGAAGACTTCCCAGAGGCGCGACGTGCTCTAGGTGACTTGGTTGAAACCGATCCGACGAAGCGCAGCCTCACATTGATGGCGGCGATTGAACGTGGTGAGGGCGCGGACGATGCAGTCGTCAAGGCGTGGCTCGCGAAAGCGCTCACGGCAGCCACCGGCCCTCAGTGGATTTCCGAGGCCACAGGAAAGGCCTATCCAAAATGGCAGCCAGTGACCGACGGAGGCTTCGACAATCTCACCTGGAAGCGTGCTGAGAGCGACGAACAAGGACTGACCGGGAATGCCGAAGGTATGCTACCAATGATCATCGGCGCGATCGACGATGCAAAAGCCGCGGCGAAAGAAGATCAGTCTGATGTGGTAGAAAGCACGGCGACCGAAGCGAAAAGCTCGACGCAAGCGGCCTCTGATCTGGAAACCGCGAAGGTATAGACAAGTCCTCTATGAGTAATGCGGGCGTCCAAGAAATGGGACGTCCTGCTCTCAGAGCAAATTGATTGATGCTCAATCAATCCGACTTGAATTGCCCTGAAAGGGTTGGTAGCCGGTCGTCGCTGTTTGAGACGCGTCTGTCGGGTTGATATGATTTGGGATTAAAACTTGTGACCGTTTGCCAAACGTTCAGAACTTGGCGCATTCCGACACCGCGATCAGAAAGCAGGCCGGTGTATCTCTGCTGGTAGATAACGTCATTCTTAATTAGCGGGTCCCCGCGAGAATGGCTTGCGAAACCAAAGGGTTCGAGGCACAGGAGTAGAACTAGTAGGGCCATAGTAGGGTCCAAAAAGCCGCTGTAGCTCAGATGGTAGAGCACGTCATTCGTAATGATGGGGTCGGGGGTTCGAGTCCCTTCAGCGGCACCATTTATTTATTAATGTCGACAACTTATACACAAACGATGCCCAAGCGCAGCAAGGGCCTACTAAGCTGTTCTTTGTTCTGAGGCAGTGCTGTTTACGGCTCTCACTAACTTAACGATCTCAGCGCTTTGAGCGGCGTCAAAAACGCCGACGATCCAACCGTGCCTGGTGCGATCTTTGGGACCAGCACGTCGAGGATATCGTCGGCCCAGATCTAGACCCATTCGTCGCGGCCGAGGTCCACCTTGTGACAGGTGTCATAGTCCGCCGCCCATTGACCCTTCAACCGCGAGTCTGTTTTCGCGGAAATGTCGATTGCGTCCGGGCCGAGGAGTACCTTCAACGCTGCGCCCATTTGGCCCGTCGAGACGCCCTCCAAGTAACGCCAGGCAGCGCCACTTCGATGGATTTCGCCTTACGCACGTCGGGCGGCACAAGCGCAGAGCGGAAGGTCTATACGCTGAACTCGCAAAACGGGATTTCGAGGACGAAGCTGCCTAATGTTGCAGAGCCTAGTAAAAGCGACAAAGGTCCATCTTCCGATGGGCCTTTATGTCATTGACATCTTAAAGATATTTTGGCTCCGGCGGTAGGGATCGAACCTACGACCAATTGATTAACAGTCAACTGCTCTACCGCTGAGCTACGCCGGAACACCAGCGGGGCTATAGCAATGCCGATCCGAGCCGTCCAGCGGGTTTTTCGCCGAAAAACGCATTGGCAAATCACCGCAACGAAAAGACCGCTTGGGGACCGATCTCTGGATCGGCTTGAGCCTCATTGGTTTCCACCAGCGCGATGAGATGCGCCAATAGATTGCGCTCGGCCACAGGTAGCAGCTTTGACTCCACGTCTTGGTAGACCCGTTGCGTGAGCGCCCGTGGCGTCCCGGGAGCCTCGATCAAAGCGGCCCGGATCTGGTTCATACGGGCTTCACGATGGCTGATAAGCTCCGCCAAGCGCGTTGCTGGATCTGTGATCGGACCACCATGACCTGGCAAGAACATGCGATCTGTCCGTGCTGCCAAGACCCTGCAAGACGACATAAACGCCACCAGATCGCCATCTGGCGGAGAGACCAGAGATGTGGACCAGCCCATCACCAGATCGCCGGTAAAGACGGTATCATCCATCGCGAAACACAGATGGTTGCCCATATGACCAGGTGTCCAAAGCGCTGTGAGGGCCCAATCCGCACCTTCTATCACCTCGCCGTCCGCAATCGAGCGGTCTGGCGTAAAATCGGTATCAACCCCTTCGCCGCCGCCAACCTTGCCCACCAGTTTCGTCATCACCGCAGAACGTCCAGCCTCAGACCCACCATAGGCGAGCACAGGCGCCCCGGTCTTTTCTTTGAGAGCGGGGCACAGCAAGGAGTGATCGCGGTGACTGTGGGTGACCAAGATGGCATTGACGGGGCGGTCGCCGATTTCAGCCAAAAGTTCCTCTAGATGCCGCGAATCGTTGGGACCTGGATCAATCACAGCGAGCTCTTTTCTACCGACAAGATAGGTGTTGGTACCCGCCTCGGTCATAGGAGACGGGTTCGGAGCCAACACTCTGGTGATTTGAGGGGCAATCTGAATCACCGTTGGAGGCCGCTTGTGGGGTATCTGCTCTTTCTCGGACATCACTCTCCCCCTATCTTTGCCGCATGTCGTTTGATCTGCGTACTTACTTGCCTAGGCGGCTCTACGCTCGCGCCGCATTGATCCTGCTTCTGCCGATCGTGGCGGTTCAGATCGTGGTCTCTGTCGTGTTTATTCAGCGCCATTTCGAGGGGGTGACGCAACAGTTGACCTCTAACGTCTTGGTCGAGATCCGATATTTAGTGACGCAGATCAACGCAGAACCCACCCCCCTGCTCGCGGATGACGTGGCTGCGGACCTGGGCCCGCGACTCCAAATCTATGCAGTTTTCGATGGCGAGGTTCCGCTCCAGGACAGACGACGGTTCTATGATATCCCTGGGCGGATCGTGATCGAGACGTTGCGCCAACGTTTGCCCGGTATCACCGGAATTGATCTGCTCACCAATCATCGCCAAGTCCGTATCGGTATCAACACCAATAACGGCCCACTGCTTTTGACCGTGTCACGCAGGCGGGTCTCTGCGTCGAACCCGCACCAACTATTGGTCCTAATGATCTTTACCGGCTTGCTCACCTCAGCGGTTTCCATTGTCTTTCTGCGCAACCAAGTGCGCCCGATCAGGCGATTAGCCCGTGCCGCTGAGGCCTTCGGGAAGGGCCGCAGCGTACCCTATGAACTAGCGGGTGCTACTGAAGTGCGCGCCGCAGGCAAAGCCTTTATCGATATGAGGGCACGGATCGAGCGTCAGATTGAACAACGTACTTTAATGCTATCAGGCGTCAGCCACGATCTCCGCACGCCGCTG
>JBCDGN010000132.1:0-9106 GCA_038751255.1 Pseudomonadota bacterium | reverse complement strand
TTCCAATAATTGCGATCTTCATCCTATCCCATTCGTTGCGGTCGTCAGACCAGGGGTTTAAGGAAAGTTAAAATTCGAAAAAAGTGAAATAGCTTCATGTCTGAATACGATAAAACTAAAATCAGAAGATTGGATCTGACCGTCCTTCTGGTCTTTCTCGGGCTGATCCGCACCGGAAAAGCCTCCGACGTCGCAGACGAGATGGGCCTGACAAACTCATCCATCAGTCACACTTTGAGACGGCTCCGTGACGTTTTCGAAGACGAGCTTTTCCTTAGGCGCCCTCATGGGCTTGAGCCGACGTCGTTTGCGATCCAAATTGAGCCAGACATCCGTGACGCAGTAGACGCCATTCAATCGGCTCTGTCTGGCCCGGCCCAATTCGATCCCGCTAAGGCAGATGTCACCTTCAGGGTGTCCGCATCAGATCGTGAAATTGCGACATTTTTGGCCAGCTCATTTGCAAGCATAGTGCGAAAAGGGCCTGACATTCGGCTTTCTATCCGTTCCCTAAGCCGCGCCGAGAGCCTTCGCGACTTGGCGAATGGATCGCTCGATTTCGCATTCGGTCACTTCATGAACCCGGGTTATGATTTTGAAAGATACCTTATCCGTAAAGAGGGATATCTCGTGGCTGCGCGCCAGGGACATAGCATTTTCAAAGGGCCAATTCGGCTGAAACGCTATGCCGCGGAAAAGCACATTCTCGTTTCGACCGATGGTTCGATGAGCGGGATCGTCGATACCACGCTGAAAGCCAAAGGACTGGCAAGAAAGGTCTCGCTGTCTGTGCCCTCTTTTCTTCCGGCACTTTCAGTACTTGCAGAAAGCGACTTTATTGGAACGTTGCCCGCCAACCTGGTCCGGCATCACGCCGAGTACTTTGGATTGGCGTTCTGCGAACCGCCTCTCGAGATCCGCCCATTCAATGTGTCGGTGCTGTATCATCGTCGAAACCGCAAGAACCCTTTTCACAAGTGGTGCATCGATCAAATGTTGGCTCAATCGGATGAGGGTGAACGCAGATGTTGAAAGCGTTCTCCCACCCGCGTCGACCGCAAACAAACACATGGCAACACCGATAAAATGCCGCGCCAAGGCGCCCGACGTTGATGCGCCATTTGAAGCGATGACTTTGGGCACGGTACGGTCAGTCGGTGTTTGACTAAGTGGCAACGGCTTTGGATTGGGGACCAGCAGGGCCGCTCGCTCGCCAAGCCGGTTTAGATGTCGACGTGCTCAGCGATACTCAAAGCATCTCCCAGTTCAACGCAAAGGCATCGAACAGTGCCGTCAACCATCGAGCAATCGAACAGCAGTTGCATTGCGGTTGCTGGTCCTTCGATAGTCTTCCGCTGCGTTGGTCCGGCGGAGCGAGGGCGTGCCGAAAGGGCTTGCATCTAGGCCGTCTCATCTTCGCTTAAAGACAAGTCAGATCAGCCGGAAACCTTCCGTTATCCATCGCCAGTTTGACCGCGCAGATGGACCGAAGACAAACCATGGGCTAACATTTCCAGCGGAACCCACAGGCTGGAGTGAAGACAAAGCTTAGGAGCCAACTGACCGCGCCGCTCAGTCTGAGCCAGCGCCATCGAAGCTAAAAGAAGTGTTCTGAGATTTTGTTGACCGATACCGAAGAAACCTTTGCGGCGCTCCGTAATTGGGCAAACCCTGAGGTTCGGAATTCTTTGGCACGCACGAGCGCCAATCTGAATCTTTCCTTTGAAAAAGCAAAGAACGGTCACTTGGGCAGCTTGGACCGTGATTGGGGGTTTCTGTACGCTGGTGGACTTGGTCCGCACAGGCGAGGATCTTTGGATCCCTACAGATCCAAATTGCTGGAATCGCATGCATTTTTTCCACGAGCAGAGTCCATTCACACTGCTTTCTGCGACATCGATCGGTGCCAGGGCAGATATGAAGACGAGTTGGACGGCCGCTGGGCGCAGTTGTCGGGACATACGGCGCTGCACCAGTTTCTTTCTGAGAAACCTCGGGATGCACGCGCCCTAACACCCAACGATTTTCGAGACTACAAGGATGCAGCTCGGGCGTTCATATTGTTCACAACACTTGCGCATCTACACGGAAACTCCGCCGATAGGCCCACCGGACTGCCGGCATGGATCGAGACACCGTTGCTTCAACTTGCCGACCGGCTCGAAGTTCCGCCCATCCTGAGCGGTCATTTTCTGACGTTAGAGAATTGGACGACAAATTCGGTTGAAAAGGACCGGAAGGGTCCTGACATTCACAAGATCGTACTTATCTATCCGGCCTTCGGCCACGATCAGGAGCGTGTTTATCACACCATCCCTGCATGCATGGCATTCAAAATGCGGCGTGTGCCCGCGCTGGTTGCTGATATCATCTCAGGACTCGGCACTATAGCGGACAGGGTGAGCGGGCGAGGGAACGTCGTAACCTTGCTGGATCAGTTAGCGGGTCAAATCGATGCCATCACTGATGCCCTATCTGACGCCCGCCTCGAATTCATGCGCATCAGCAGCGATCCAGACAGCAAGACGCATGTCTCGCCTGCGGTGTTCATCCGGCATATGCAGGCTCTTCACAAAGGCATTCAGGTGCGCGATGAAGCTGGCCAATTGCAGCAAAGGACTGGGCTATCAGGCCTGCATTTTGCTTTGTTTCACGTCATCGACTTGTTGATCGGCCGTTATCAATACGGAGCGGACGGTGTCCTTGCCAAGATGCGCTACGTCGAAGAGGCTTTCCCCGTGCCACAACGAGAATTCGTCGGCGCTTTGGGTGGTCTCGCCAAAGATGCCTGTTTGGCGACCTTGGCGCGCCAATTGCCGGTCGGATCTCGGGTGCGCCAGTCGTACAATCGCCTGATCGAAGCTTATGTCGGCGATTATGGGATCCTTCCGACACATGCGCGTAAGCTTTTGAATTTCATGCACAACGGGATTCAAGTGGACACAGCGGTTGAAGGACATGGTGCCGCTACTTCTAAGCCAACTGTGGAAAAGAACCATCAAGCAGCAATGGCGATGTTTCGGTCAATGAACGAAGCGATAGATGAGCGAGCCGCACTGGCCGCATCGCCAACCATGGTGAAGGTCGATAAAGTGGTTCGTGCGGTCGACCAGCCAAGGCATTCTGGCGCTATTAAGTTTCGGTTGAAAGACCGTTCACTTGCCTATTCCGCCAGCGACATCGTCAAAGTGATCTTACCCAGAAAAGACGCAGATGCCGCAACGTGGCTCCGCGCAATGGGCGATGACGGAGGAACGATCAGCCTGTCTGCGCTGCCCCGGTCGAGTGAAACTGGTTGGACATGGGCCGATCTCTTCAAAGCTCTTGGATGGGACAAAGAGGGTGTCGATCGGCGGGTACTCTGTGGCTTTATTGAGTCTGCGATGGTTCCAACCGGCACCGCGGATCAATGGACACTGGTCCGCGACCCGATGGACCTAAGCGCAACTCACACCCCGTCCTCACCAGATAACGGTAAAAACGGGTCCAACGGCCTCATAGACTTAAGCCGCTGCAACCCCGTGTCCCCGCGGCTCTATTCGGCATGTGGTCACTCACCAGAGGGGCTTGTCGTTCTGGTGTCAAAAGCGCCTGATCGATTTCATCATCATGGTTTTGAACGCATGATGGATTGCGACCTGGACCACGCCTGGATATCGGTCGCGCCGGGGTCGCAGTTTCACATGCCGCCGGACGATGCAAATCTGGTCATCGTCGGCACCGGAACCGGTGTTGCACCCTTTGTGGGTTTGAGCCGGACACTTCCAGAAAGCCAGCGGTCCATGACGCTGGTTCATCAAAGCCGATCGAGAGATCAGTTTCTTGTCAATCTCTCAGATTGGTTGGCATTGACCGAAAGATGTCCCGGCGCGGTTGTCCTGGGCTATATCAGTGGCAGTGGCAGTGGCCGGCAGCACGGCGCCGCATTTCGATACTGGATTGAAGGCGGAAAAGTGCAGGACATGCATGTTATGACCCGGCCAGAAAAGCGTGCATATTACATGACCTGCGACCGGTTTGCTGAGCGGCTCAGACAGACAACCCGGCGAGATGGACGCAACATAGCGTATTGCTGCGGCAAACATCACAGTGCTTTTTTGCCTCTAAAGGCGATCATTGACCGGATGGGGGCGGAATACACCTACACCACCGACACGCAAGGCGGACAGAGTTCAACACTCCATTCAGATGAATACGTGCTTGTCGGTAACTCTCTTTTAGATCTGGAGACGGTCAAGCCTTTTCACCCTGGTCGTGGAAATACAATCGACCGCGTTCTGTCAGGGTATAAGGCTGCTTCCGGACAGCAGGATGTCCGCGGCGGCGTAGATAGTGATTGGGAAACAACTCCTGACATCACGTCTCTCTTCAATGATCTTCACCCGGCACCCTACAATTTGAAACGCTGTTTTGATGTCCAACATGACTTGGAATATCTTTCGTTTCTGGATTTTGTGGAAGCTGAAGCCGCGCGTGGCGCAATCCTAGAAGAGGTCGCGCATCACTATGCTGTTGCCGCGATCAATCATCCAGATCGCCTTGATCTGGTGCGCGCTGCTGTGACCATTGAACTGCGCTATCTGCGCGATCCAAAGCCGGATGCGAAACCATCCGAGCAGTGTGCAAAAGACCTCAGAAAACTGGTTGCGCTGCTGCCACCTATGGACCCGCTGCACGCTGAGGCGCATGCCGAATTGGCCAAGTTGGGGCGCTCGGCGATGTAAATTCTGTTGCAGCCTTGTCCGTTGCCAGTTTGAGCCAAGCCGCTGCCAAGCTACTGCCCGAAAACTGGACCAGTTTCAGGGGGCTGCTCCACTACTTCTTTTCGACAGCCTCCACAGGTCCGCCTTGCTTTTGCCAGGTTGAAAACCCTTCTTTGAGATGCGCGGCGTCAAAGCCCATGTCTTGCAGCGTCGCGACGGTCAAGGCGGAGCGCCACCCAGACGCGCAGTGGAAGACGTAGCGTTTGCCCTCCTGCGCAAAGATTTCCTTGTGATAAGGGCTGTCGGGATCCACCCAAAACTCGATCATACCGCGCGGGGCGTGGAACGAGCCCGGGATCGCCCCGGTCCTTTGCCGCTCTCGAATATCGCGAATATCGACGATAACCACATCTGGATCGTCAAGCAGCGTGATCAGGTCTTGGGTCTCTATCTCGTCGATCCGGGCGCGTGCGGCCGCGACCATATCTGCTACAGATATCTTCAGTTGGGGCATCTCACCTTCCTCCAAGTTCACAGCGTGCGCAGGGGCTCTTTGCAACAGAGGCTTTCTACTCCATTTCTCGGCACAGCGCTTGATAGCGCGCGAGATAGTCCTGTCTCGCTTCGACCGGGGGCCGGAGCGCGACCTCGAATCCGCGGTGTTCGGGTTTTGGGGCTCCGAAAAAGCCATTGGCCTCATCTTCGGAAAACCCTGCGATGCGTGTCGCCTCGAGCCAGGCAGAGATCCGGTCCGCCCGTTTGATCTGTGTTTTCACCGTTTTTGGCAGCATGGCGGGTAGACCAAAGCGCAGATGGATCGCAGCGGTCAGCCGATCATCAAGAGCGCCGTAATCCGTGCCTATGGCGTCCTTCACGGGCGAGATCATGTCGCCGATCACGTATTCCGGTGCGTCATGCAGCAGCGCAGCCAGCCGCCAGCGCAGCGGTGCCTTGGGCGCGATTTGGGAAAAGATTGCTTCTACCAGCAAGGAATGCTCGGCCACCGAAAAGGCATAGTCACCCACTGTTTGACCGTTCCAGCGGGCGACAAAGGCAAGCCCATGGGCAATGTCTTCGATCTCGATATCCACAGGGGTCGGGTCCAAAAGGTCGAGCCGACGCCCCGACAGCATGCGTTGCCACGCCCGTTTCGCCATGCCTCAGCCCTCCATCCGTCCGTGCCTTAGGTTTTGCCGGTTCCGGCCGCCAGGGCCTTGAGATCATAGAGCAGGGCCAGTGCCTCTCGCGGTGTCAGTGCGTCTGGGTCTATCGCCACCAAGCGGTCCATCGCTGGGTTTTCCGGTGTCTCTACGGGTGTTGGCGCTGTGGGCATCGCCGCTGCAAAGAGCGGCAGATCATCGATCAGCGCTTGTCGGTCGCCGCCTTCACGCGCGCCTTTCTCTAACGCATCAAGCACATCTCGGGCACGGGCCACAACGCTAGGCGGCAGCCCAGCCAAGCGCGCTACTTGGACCCCGTAGGACCGATCTGCTGCGCCGTCGCGCACCTCATGGAGGAACACCACCTCGCCCTCCCATTCCCGGACTGCAACCGTGGCATTTTTCACGCCTGCGAGCTTGTCTGCCAGCACCGTCATCTCATGGTAATGGGTCGCAAAGAGCGCTCGGCAGCGGTTGACCTCGTGCAGGTGCTCCAGCGTGGCCCAGGCGATCGAAAGCCCGTCATAGGTTGCGGTGCCGCGTCCGATCTCATCAAGGATGACCAAGGAACGCTCATCGGCCTGGTTTAAGATCGCCGCGGTCTCAACCATTTCGACCATAAAGGTCGATCGCCCGCGGGCCAGATCATCTGCGGCGCCCACCCGGCTGAAAAGCTGGCTAACCAGCCCGATTTTGGCGCTGCGTGCAGGCACGAAGGCGCCTGCCTGCGCCAGGATCGCGATCAATGCGTTTTGCCGGAGCCAGGTGGATTTCCCCGCCATGTTCGGCCCAGTCAGCAGGCAGAGCGCGGCCCCATCTTCGCTGGGTGTCAGAGCACAGTCATTGGCCACGAACTGCCCGCCGGATTTTGCAAGCGCGGCTTCCACCACCGGATGGCGCCCGGCCTCAATCTCAAAGATGCGGCTCTCCGACATCTCTGGGAGGCACCAATCGGCCTCGACGGCCAAATCAGCCAGGGCCGCTGTGAGATCGAACTCGGCCAGAGCCTCTGCTGCACTGCTCAGATCGGAGGCACTTGCCAGCACGGCGCTACGCAGGCTTTCAAAAACGGTTTTCTCCAAAGCCAGTGCTTGGCTTCCCGCACTCAGCAGGCGTCGTTCCAGATCGGAGAGCTCCAGAGTGGTAAAGCGCACGGCATTTGCGGTGGTTTGGCGATGAATGAAGGTCTCCGACCATGGTGCAGAGAGCATCTTTTCGGCATGGGTGGCCGGGGTCTCGATAAAGTAGCCAAGGACATTGTTGTGCTTGACCTTCAATGCGCTGATGCCGGTCTCGTCAGCGTACCGCCCTTGCAGCGCGGCGATAACGCTGCGGCCCTCATCGCGCAGCGTCCGGAGGCTGTCGAGTTCCTCCAGATGACCCGCAGCCACAAAGCCGCCATCTCGCGTCAGATGCGGTGGTTCGGCCACAAGAGCGCGGTCGAGCAGGTCGACCAACACCTCATGACCGGTGAGGGCGTGGGCAGCGTCACGTAAACGAGCAGGGTTATCGCCGGTGAGTGCGCCGGCGATCTCAGCCGCCACAGAGAGCCCATTGCGGAGCGCCGCGAGATCGCGTGGCCCCCCACGGTCCAGGGCCAACCGCGCCAGCGCGCGGTCGATATCGGGAACTTGGCGGAGCGCATCCCTTAATTTGTTGCGGAGCGGCCCTTCTTCAACCAGGTGGCTGACCGCATCTTGTCGGTGTCGGATCTCATCAAGGTCGCACGATGGGCTGGCCAGCCGACGATCGAGCAGACGCGCCCCGGCAGAGGTCACGGTCCTGTCTATGGTGGCGATCAGCGTGCCGTCCCGACTGCCCGACAGGCTCTGCGTGATCTCAAGGTTTCGACGGGTCGCGGCGTCTATCCTGAGGGTGCTGCCTGCCACTTCCCGCACCGGCGGTCGTAAGAGCGGCAGCTTACCCTTTTGCGTGATCTCAAGATAGTCGACCAAAGCGCCCATAGCTGACAGCTCGGGCCTTGAGAACGTGCCGAACCCATCGAGGGTCTCGACCCCCAACAGGCGGCCCACCCGGTCAGCGCCCATGCTGCTGTCAAAACTTGCAGACCCCAGCGGTGTAAGCGCAACGCCCGCTTCAGTTGCCATATCGCGAAGCGCGCCCTCGGCTTCTTCCCGGATCAGTAACTCGCGCGGGCCGATGCGCGCCAGATTGGGGGCCAAAGCAACCGCCGCACATGGGGCAACGCGGAACGCGCCGGTCGAGATGTCGACCCAGGCCAAGGCACTCTCGCCCCTGATCTCGTCCGTTGCCGCCAGGTAATTGTGTCGCCGCGCTTCCAAAAGTCCGTCTTCGGTGAGCGTGCCCGGTGTGACCAATCTTGTGACGCCACGTTTGACCACCGATTTCGATCCGCGTTTTTTTGCCTCCGCGGGGTCTTCGAGCTGTTCGCAGATGGCCACGCGAAAGCCGTTTCGCGTCAGATCATGAAGATAGCTTTCGGCCGCATGAACGGGGACACCACACATCGGGATGTCTGTCCCTTTGTGTTTGCCTCGTTTGGTGAGTGCGATCCCTAGCGCCTCAGCCGCCGCCACCGCATCATCGAAAAACATCTCATAGAAATCCCCCATCCGGTAGAACAAGAGCTCTCCGGGATGCTCGGATTTGATCTCAAGATATTGCGCCATCATCGGCGTCGTTTTGTCTGCGCGTGCGTCCACCGTTCCCCCCTGCCAACGAGCGCTCGGTCTCGGGGCAAGTTGGTCATATGCACGCACAAATGTCTCCGGTCCAGGACCTGCCTGCAGAGATTGTGAGAAAAGCCTTGGCCCAGGGATCGTGCCGTGGTGTCTCAGAAAAGCACCCTTCCCAGCCGGAGGCGCATAGTTTCCACGCGTTAAACCTTCTCAAAGAGCGTGATATTTGAGCATTTGAGTGAGATTTTCGCTTAATACTGTGGTAGTTTCGAATTGGTTTTGGGGGCCAAACGATAACTCCAGCGGGAAGGTAAAAAAATGAAGAAAGTTTTGTGGGCCAGTTTGGTGATCCTAGGTGCGTCTATGCTCTCGGCCGCCGCTGCCCCTATGAAATATGCCACCAACGGGCACTACTACGAGTACATCCCAGGAAGCTTGACCTGGCCAGAGGCGAACGCTGCGGCGATGGGAATGACCCATATGGGGCTCACAGGGTATTTGGCCACAGTCACCTCGGCAGGTGAATGGGGGTTTTTGGACACGATGGTCAATCCATCCAAAGCCACAGCGTGGCTTGGGGGGT
>JBCDGN010000131.1:0-9121 GCA_038751255.1 Pseudomonadota bacterium | reverse complement strand
GGATGCGGGCCGCTACCGCGCGGACACGAGACACCCTTTGGCGAACCGTCGGCGCCGTCCTCGATCGCTTCACACCCCAGGAATGCGCAAACGACTTCGAAAACGCAGGTTACGCTTCCGTGAAACCCTGAAACGCTCTAGCTGTCGGCACCTCCCGACGGGCGTCCGATCTGTAAAGTCTGCCTGCTCGCGAGTACGTGCACCGGAAGCTCATCAAGCAGATGCTTGCGAAACACGCCCAGCCAGGATCGCTCTAACAGCGCGCGCCTTTGGTGGCTCATATCCGACCAGCGATTAAACAATTCCCCGGTCTGTCGATCTCGTATCGCAAACATAGCAAAGTATAGCGGTCAGAACCAACAACCGGAATCGACGTTTCACCGCTGCGTCAACTTTCGGCTATTTCTTGTAAGACATACCGTGACCCTATCCGCGCGGATCGAGTTTACTTGTCCGCTCGTTCGCTTCAGGCACTATTTAAGAGGATGGATGCACCACTTAGGTCGACTTCGTGGCGTTCCCCGGCGATGTGTCAATGGCGGCGAAAAACCCGGCCACGATGGCGGCGCAAAAACCAGCCATTCGGATTTGAGAGCGGACGTCGGTCGCGGGCGAGCGCCTTGGCGCGTGCGCGCCCCTTACCGTATGCGATGACCAAGCTAACGGCCGAGCTGGCACAGAGAGACGATGACGGCTGAGACCCGCGTCGCGCTCCTGGACAGTGGTCCAGACCGTCTCGATCTGGAAATCGATGGTCAGAAGACGGCCGTGAAGGCCGATTTCGGAGAGTTGTCGCGAAGGCTGGTGGGGACACTGCCGGATGAACTCCATGATCTCCTCGACATTTCCCTTGTTGTATATGCAGCCAATCGCATTGTCTCCCGTGGTGGTCGGACCGATCCCGAGATCGGTCTGCGCTGGCGGCGGCGGTTTCTCTGTGTGCTGCCCGTGCGGCGCCCAGATCTTTGGACACAAGATGGCGTGCGATCGGCGCTGGAAAGCCTTCTGGGCTTTCTCTCCGAGGACAGCTGGCAGTTTGACTTCACCGAGGGCAGGTTTGAGGGGCCGCGACAGGCGATCTTCGACTATGGCAACGATGCAGAGTTCGAGACCGACCGCGTCATCCCCTTCTCCGGCGGTCTGGACAGTCTGAGCGGGGCGGCCGATGCGCTGCTGGCGCGAAATGAGCGTGTGGTTCTCGTTAGCCATACGTCCTCAACAAAGATCGCACCGGTTCAGCGCGCCTGGTGACAGAGTTGCGCAAAACGGCCGGCGCCGGCACCCTTAGGCACGTCACCATCTCCGCAACAATTTAGGGGCTGAAGGCGCAATAGCGAAGCCAGCGCAGCCGCTCGTTTCTCTATGCGGTTCTTGCTTGCCTCGTGGGCCATCTGTTCGGTCGCGCGCGCATCAGCTTTTTCGAAAACGGCCCGGTGAGTCTGAACCTGCCCCCGGTAACCAATGTGGTAGGCGCACGCGCTACGCGCACCACCCATCCGCGCGTTCTCGGGAGTTTTCAGCGCCTCTTCTCGGAGGTTTTGGGCTGCCGGGTCAGCGTGGACAATCCCTTCTTCTGGCTCACCAAGGCTGAGGTGATCGCTCGGCTGGTGCAGCTCGATCTCGGCGGGCTCATTGCCGTTGCCCATAGCTGCGCAGACGTCAATAACCGCACCAATATGCACCCCCATTGCGGCCGCTGTTCGCAATGCATCGATCGCCGGTTCGCGGTTCTGTCGCTGAGGCTAGAGGCGAAGGATCCCGGCACGGATTACGCAGTCGACCTTTTAGATGGCCCGCGACGCAACGTCAGTGACCGCGAAATGGCCCTGTTATATGTGCGTACGCCGAGTTTCACAGGGTGGTTTCGCCAGAACACCTTATCACGAAATTCCCGGAGGGGATCGCAGCGCTTCCGGATTTGGAACAGCCCTCTGCGCCAGCGCTTCAACGGGTGCACGGCATGCTTCAGCGCCATGGTGAAGGGGTCAGCAGGGTCATGGAGGCGGCACTTCGCTCGGGTAACCTGGCGGAACCAGACAGTCTGCGCGCGCTCTACCGCGCAGTCGAGACCGAGGTCATGGCAACAAGCCGACAAGCGCGCCGTCACCGCCGCCTGCGCTGGCACGCCTGCGAATACGCTTCGACCATGAGTGGGAGATTTTCGAGATTGATGGCCTAGGCGCAATTCCCCAGAGCGGCTCCAGGCTTCTGCAACAACTCGCCAGGGTGCATCTGGAAGCCTTAGGCGCCGGAAATAATGCCCGAGGACTTTCCGACAGTGACTGCGGCGGCGCTGCAGCAGGACCTCGGATACGGTGACGAGAGCAGCGTGCGGCGCAGCGTGAACCGCCTACGCGACCAGATCGTGGAGATATTCGACCAAGCGGGTTGGACGCCCTGTGATCTCATCGAGGACATACCAGGATTTGGCTATCGCTTCGCGCCAGACGCCGTTGAGATCATGATCCTCAAAGGGACGCCGGTCGGTCGACCGGGTTGAGCTTGCCATCACCCGGGTCGCGCATGCGGGCGATGATCTCCATCTGGCGACCGGCCGCGACCGCGCCATAGCTGCGGAAGGTCACGAGGACGTCCTCATGGCCAAGGTTCTGGGACCAGGCCTTGAACTCTTCGGGCGAGCGGCAGACGCGCTGCCCCAACTCTGCCAGCGTATCCCGTATGCTATTCGGCCCGAAGCTCGGCAGACCCGCGGCGGTTAAGGCGTCTTTGAAAATCGCCACAAGGCCCGACGGGCTGCGTCAGCACTCCCGCGCGAGGCCACTTGCCTCGAGCCCGTGCGGTCCGCGCGAGACCTCCGTTTTTGGAAAGACCTCATCCTGGGGCCCATGGAGCAGAACCTCGCGCGACTCGACAATCCAGTTGGTGAAGATGGCCTGGATTTTTGAGCCGATGCGGAAGAACCCAGTGGTGAAGCGCTTCCCGAACTTGGTATCCACAAGCCGACCGTCAAAATGGATGCAGGCATGGTGGAGATCCACGTGGCCAAGGCGCAGGGTGATGGCCGTGGTCTCGCGGCAACCGGTGAGAAAGAGGAAGGCCATCAGTGCGCGATCCCGTCGCTGGATCACGCTCTCGGCGGGCATGGCGTGGATTACATGCGCCATCTGCTCCGATGTCGGATGGGGTTTCCAGACGCCGCCGCGCCGGGCAGACTCGCTCTTGCGGTCGGGGCTGAACCAGGCCGCATCGCTGTGGCGGATCTTTGACCGGCAGCCGGGCTGATCTGCAAGCCAGAGCGTAAAGGCGCGCACTTCCCGCGAGATGCCATTGATTGTGCTGTCCGAAAGCGGTTGGCCGCGGGCAGTTTTTTGCTGCGCGAGGGCGCGTTTGAACGCCATCGCCTTTTCGCTGTGAAAGCGCGTCAGCGGGGCTCCGTTTAAGAAGCCCATATAGCGGTCGAGGGCGGCGGCGGCGCGATCAATCGAAAGCTCCGACAGCCCCTTCGCTGCGCGCAGCCAGGTGAGGTAGGACCGCTTGAGCCGTAGGTTTGGATCAGCGCCCTTTGTCACGTTCTTCCTCCACCGTGTCGAGGGGAAGGTTCACAGAGTGCCCGGCCTCTCCCACTAACACCCTCGGCCGGATGCCAAAGGCGCGGGCATACCTTGATATCGGCCATTTGGAGCACGACAACAACACCGCCGAACGCGCCGTCAAACCCGTGGCAAGAGGTTGGTCTTTGTGCAACTCCCTTGTAAGTGATTGTAAATATTGAAAGTTGGTCTTCTGATTTATCGCGACACGGGCGCCTCTTCTGGGTAATGGCCTCTTTGACGGCTTTTGATTGCAGGTCTTCGGTCTTGATTTGGTAAGGCGCACCGTCGACGATCTGATTTGCAGGCAATATCCCATCTTTTATCAGCCTCCGTATAACGTGGTTGGTGACGCCTAGTTCCTCTGCCGCCTCAGTCATGGTCTGCCACGGACCATCTTTGTCGGCGGACAAATATCCATTTATATCGTTGGCCCGTCTGATGGACGACACGCACTTTGCGTTCCAGGTTTTGCCCTGCCCGGTTGGCATTCCCACGCGGTTGAGACAGGCGGCAATTGCGTCAACGGACCAGCGGCCAGCCATGTCACGAATGATGGCGAGGGCTTCCGCGTTGGTTCTCGACTCATGCTCACCGGTTTTGGGCTTCATGACCCGCAATTCCGTGTGTTGGCCACCTTTCCAATGGACCACCAGAACAATCTCGCCGGTCTCCTCATCGACGTTGGCGATGATGTCTTCGATCAGTGTGCGGATTAGCCTTTGCTTGTCACGCATTGTGGTAGAGGGCGCCTCCCAGGCGGAGCGGAGGTCCTCTGCGAGACCATCAAGCTGTGCGAGGTCGACGTCTGGAATAGCGCTTACTTTAGCATTCAGACGTTGCTCAAATTTGGCGACGCGGGACAATGCCTCTTCCCAACGCTTCTCAAGCTCAGCAGCAATGAGGCGGTTGTCCGGGTCGCAAGCAGCGTAGCGCCGCTCAGCCAGTGAGGCATCGTAGCGAGCCTGACTCAACTCCATCTCAAGAACAGAGAGTTTTTCCTCCATGGCCTGCTTCACCATGTTGTGTGCCGCACTCGCAGCCTCGATGGCATGTGGTGCCAGAACTTCGAGGACAGCATCAGCAATGAGTTGATCGGCGCGTCGCCCCCCAAAAGTGATGCACCGCTTTTGACCCAGCAAAAGGTTCGGGTTGTCACATCTGTATACCGGTCGCGGCGTACGGCCGGTGTAGACCACATGCAGTCGACGCCCACATTTGGCGCAGCAAAGCAGGCTTGCGAGAAGCGCACCACCACCGCGACCGGATTTGGTCCCGCCTTTGCGGGCGTAAGCATTCTTGGCCAATTGCGCTTGGTTGCGCTCATACTCCTCCCATTCGATATAGCCGACATGGTGATCCTTGATCACGACGTCCCAGTCAGCGGGGTCCTTGCGGTTCTTGTAGGTAACATGCGTCCGCCCGTCCCGCACTTCTGCCCGCCTGCCTGTTTTACCATAGGCGTACACACCCGCGTAAAACATGTTCTTCACAACGCTGATCACGTTGCGGTAGCGAATAGGTCGCCACTCAAAGCTCGTCAGCCGGGCGCCATCCGATGGCCTAGGGAAATGGATGCCCTCGGCTGACATCGCGAGTAAAACCTGCCGCGCGCTCCCTAACTCTCGAAAACAGCCAAAGATTAGGCCAATCACTTCCTGCAACCGCAGATCCGGATCGAACATGACACCGGCATCCTTATCCCAGATATAGCCGACCAGCGGTCTGTAGCGGAGCTCTCCGCGCTGTGCTTTAGACCGTGCCGCTTCAACCATCCGCGTCCGCAAGACGCCAAGCTCAAACTCGCTGATACTGCCCTTCATACCCAATAGCAGACGGTCATTGGGATGCCGTGGATCGTAGACCCCGTCATGATCTACAACGCGGGCGTCGACCAATCCACAAAGCTCCAGCATGTGATGCCAATCGCGACCTTTGCGTGCCAGACGTGAGACCTCCAGACAGAAGACGGCACCAACCATACCAGAACAGAGCATCGCAACGAGCCGCTCAAACCCAGGCTGGGATTGGCAACCACTGGCAGAGACACCGAGATCGTCGTCAATGACATCAATGCCGGAGAACCCATAGCTGCGCGCCAGCTCAACGAGGTCATACTGACGCCGTTTGCCATCGGTCTCGAACGCATCGCGACCTGATGGCTCACCTCTCGAGATTGGTCATCACCTGGCTTTGCGTCGACTGGCGAACATAAATGACAGCACGGCGCTTCAAGAGCTCTGGAGCGAAGAAGAAGGACATATCATTCACTGCGGTGTACTCCCTGCTTTGGTGCCGATGCCGCTAGAAGCAGTTGAGCCAGTGCTGTGATCGCCGCTTGATGATCGGGCGGGTTCAACTGTGGCGTGGTTGCCGTTTGAAGTGGCAGTGCAAGTTGCTTTGGATTTGTCATTCATGCCCTCCGAGGGTGAGTCTTCACCCTCGAAGCTTCGTCGGACTCCCAACTCGCAGAGAACAGCATGAAGATTGATCATAGCATCGAGGGATGCGCGACCAGCACCTAGGATGAAAGCCTGACAAATCGCGGCATCAAGGACCCAAGCTGGCGCGTCAATCACGACGCCTGCGTCGCGTTCTATCCGAACAATCTGGCCTTCAGCACGGTTGAGAACCTGATGAACTTTAACCTCGGCGCCAAAATAAGCATGCCAGCGATAGTGAACGCGGCAAACTTGCCCGACATGGGCAGAATGAACAGGACCTGGCCATAGGCCGGAGAAACTGGATGTTTGCAGGTTCCGAAGGCGGCGGTAAAGCCATGGCAATCGCCTTCACCCTCACCCTCACCGAGACTGCTAAGCTCAAAGACGTCGATCCGCGGGCCTAGCTCACATGGGTCCTAGCCAAGATCGCCGACCACAAGATCACACGCCTCGACGAACTCCTCCCTTGGCGCTACGCTGCTAGGGGAGCGTAACAAGCAACTCCAAAGCGCAACAGGGCGGGCTCAACGGACGGACACTTGGTTTGTGCCTCAATGGTCGGTCATGCTGCGCAACGTACGTTTATATAGAGGTAAATGCATCCGAGGTGATCTCCCGCTAGGCGCCCGCGACACAGGCAGCCTCGGGGGCCATAAGATGTGGATCTTGAAGGATCTGTAGACCTGCATTGGACACTTGCGTCACATACATGCGCAGCGTGGTGTGATTGCTGGATGGATCGAGCGTCAGCATGCCGTTCGGTGCAGCGTAGTCCAACCCCGAAAGCCCAGATGTCGCGGCCTCGCGGGTTGCGGATCCAATGGCTTCGCAGGCGGCCCGTAATGCGAGGAGAGCGCTGTAATGGGTTGCGACATAGGCGCTGACCGGCCCATCCACAGTGGCCAATTTACGGACCCGTTCCACGAACGCCTGCACGCTGGCGCTAGGATCACTTTCGACAAACGGTACGCAGCTTACCGCGGTCAACCCAGCGGCCTGCAGCGCCTTGGAATAAAGCACTGGCGAGCCCAGCAAGCCCACTGTCAGATTTGAAAACCAGCCGGCAGACTGTGCCGCAGTGATGAAGTCCTCTTGCGCCGCACCTGGGAGGGCAAGCACAAGAATTCCTGCGCCACTGGATTTGATCTTGGCAAGTATGGGCGTGTAGTCAGACAGCCCATCTAGCGGCACAAATTCGCGGCCAACGATGCTGCCCAGTCGGTCAGCCACAACTCTGCCACAGGCATCAAACATCCGATGCGGCCAGATATAGTCCGCCCCCAGAAAGAAGACGGGGCCGCTTGATTGATCCATGAGGTGACTCATCAGCGGCGTCGCGGTTTGATTGGGCACGCTGTTGAAGTAGAATAGGCGCGGTCCGCAATCTCCGCCCTCGTAATCGGTCGCATAAAGCAGCGGGACGCCAGACGCCTCCACAACCGGAGAAAGCGCATTGCGCGAGGCCGAGGTGATTGGCCCTGCAATTGCGAGCGTGGCAGGATTGGCGATCAATTCGGTAGCCGCAGCTTCGGCACGGCCGGGGACCGAAGCTTCATCGCGATAGTCAATTTCAATATCTTGATCGAGAAACCCGCCACTTTCGCGGATTTCAGCTAAAGCAAGCTCCAGGCCAAGCCGAGCCTGTTGTCCAAAGATGTTCAATGGCCCCGATAGCGGCAAGACCGCACCGATCCGAACGGCCGCATTGGCGTTGGCCCCGATCGGCGGCGCGGAGAGCGCTGTCATCCCTGCGGTGGCAGCAGCTGTCGCGCTTAGCAGGAAGCCTCTGCGTTTCATCCGGATTTTCTTTTCAAGATGAGCCGAAGACTGAAAAGCAGTCATTGAGGTGTGACGAATATCCATAGAAGGCTCTAGCCTTTTTCGAAAACGGAGATGGTTAGGCGTTTCACGCGCCTATTGCGATCACTGGGGAGATATAAGCACTACAACGATCGCCTTGGAACTCCTGATGGTCGTTGGGACTGTTTCGAAGCTCCAGAGACGGGGCCTCTGACAAAGACAAGCGCCCGCCGACCTGACCATTATGAGACCATTTGAGGGGGTCGCGCCTCCGGCACCAAGGCTTTTGCCGTGATTGTGTTGACCCGGTCGTTAGGCGCGACAGGGCGCGCCACACTTGAGGTTCAGAGCAGGGTCACGCAACGTCACCGCACGACAAGGTCGCCATGCGTTGTCTAAGTGCCGCTTGGGAGGTGCCATTCAACTGGTGCTCAATATGTCAAGGCGGCGCTTGACCAAAGACACCACAGCTTGCACCATGATGCGAGCCTGGCCTTCCAATCAATGCACGGCGCAATATCCCAGACCTCACGCAGGCAAATCGCATTCGACAGGACCTGCCCTAACCGTTCGATCTTTCGAGAGGAGAGAAAATCTCAGTCATGAAACATAAACTGGCAACCGTGTCACTCGCAGCGGCGCTTTTTGCGAGTTCCGCTTTTGCGCAGAGCGCGACTGATCTTAGCGGAACTTGGACTGGAAGCTATATTGCGGCGTCTCCTGCGAACTCAAATAAACCCTTCCCGCGCTTTGGAAAGGCTGAGTGGCGCTTGGACATCACCCATCAAGAAGAGAATGCGTTTTTTGGAACCAGCCAGTGGCGCTATGACGGGGGCGATTGGACAAAGTACCAAGCCACTGGAAGCATTCGATCGGATGGTTCGGGGGTCGTGAGCATTCTGGAGGCGGCGGAAAATCCCCCATACACTGTAAATTCTGTCAGCAATGGACAATTGATTGACGACAAGATCTACATTGACTTTCAGGGTCTTAGACTGGGAACCTCCTATAGCACCGTTCTCGAAAAACAAGATTAGCGATTGAACCGCGCGTGCTGGTGTTCAGCCAGTGGTTTGCCCAATACGGTCGCTCATTGATCTGCTGATGCGTTTGGGACGGTCCGAGCCTGCCTGCTATTATAAAACCTCCGTCTCAACTCGACAGGCTCACAGGGCGTTTGCCATTAGGTCGACGCGGTTGAACCGCTTTGTTCGTCCATCAGGCCGCGCACTTCATCAGCGCTTAGACGGTACCGCACGGCGAGCCAAAGTGTGCCGAGCGACAGCAATGCAAGCAGACCCAAATCCACTCCAGCGGGCAGCAAGG
>JBCDGN010000130.1:0-9160 GCA_038751255.1 Pseudomonadota bacterium | reverse complement strand
GCCGCGATTAAGGACGTCGAAGCCTTGCCGGGGCAGGGGCAAGCCGTCCCGCCCGCCCACCCCCGTCTTGCCCCTGCCCCTTTTTTGAGGTGAACGGGGGAGACGCGGGTTATGGGAAAACTAGTGTGTCGCCTGAATGTCCTTGGCGGCGGCGAGCAACACCTCGGCGATGGTTTCGCATTGAGAGCGGGTCAGTCGCGCAGGCAGCCGGACATCGCAGGCTCGCATCAGCATCGCGCGAGTCTTTGGCAGATCAGTCGTATCGCCCAAGAACTGCCAATTCCAAAAGGCGCGCGCATTGTCGGTTGAAAGGCCGAATATCTGAACTGAAACACCATTACTTTCGGCGATTTGGGCAAAGCGCCGTGCTTTGGCCTCATCGAGTCCGATCAGATTGAATTGGATCGAATCTGGCGCACGGCTCTCTTTGGACAGCGCGTCCGGGACTGACAGAAGCGGGTGTTGGTTCAGCTTCGCGGCGACATAGTCATGATTGGCCCGCCCATCGCGCACGCGCCGATCCAGTTCATTGAGTTGCGGTCTGAGGACAGCGGCGCTGAGATTGCCGAGCCGCGTGTTGTAGAGCGGCAATTGGTTCTGCCAGCGTTCAAAATGTGGCCCCGTCAACGCATGCTTTTTCCAGTTGTGTTCATAGGCGCCTGACATGATCACAGCTTTCGCAGCAATTTCGGGGTCATCGGTGATCAGGATCCCGCCTTCTCCGGCATTCAAAAGCTTATAGCTTTGGAAGGAAAAGCAGCCGATCTGGCCCAAGGTGCCAATTTTAAAACCGTCCCACAACGTGCCAAGCGAATGGGCTGCATCTTCGATCACGGGAAGCCCGTGCGCCTCGGCCAAGGCAAGAATGGCATCCATATCAGAGGTGTGCCCGCGCATGTGGCTGATCAAAACCGCTGAGATGTCATCGTCTAGCTTGGCTTCGAAATCGGCCATGTCGATCCGGTAATTCTCGCCACATTCCACCAATACTGGCGTGCAATCTGCATGAATCACCGCTGAAGGCACTGCCGCAAAGGTGAAGGCTGGGATCAAAACGCGAGCGTCACGGGGCAAACCAAGTGCCTTGAGTGCCAAGAATAGCGCTGCTGAGCAGGAGGACACCGCAACCGCATAGGCCACTCCCATCTTCGCCGCAAATTCTTGCTCCAACAGGGTAACGGGGGCATCGGCGCCGGACGTATAGCGAAAGAGGTCACCAGAACTCAGCAGCCGATCGATCTCTGCTCGTGCTGCGTCTGGGATAGGCTCGGCCTGGACCGTATCCGGGATCGAGGTTTTGCTGAGTAAATCCTTAGGCATTTTCGGGTTTCCTGAAAAAGAGTTTCCGAAAATCTATATAGGACTTCTCGTGACGGTTCTATGATGAGATCGACTTTGGCAGGGCAAAGGCCCCGTGCCCGATTGCCGCGGGGTTGGAGGGCATCTTAGCCCGTCAAGGCGTTGAGGATGGAGATGAGCGTTTTCGTCGAAACGTAAAACGCAATAAAGAGAGAAAATGGCACCCGTTCGCCATTGCGCCAGGACAGAAGCGCCGAGACCGCGCGAGACGCTTATAAATCTGTGTTGATCTGATCCCGATCAGCTTAGAGCCGTGGCGTGCCAGACACTCTTAACCGTAAGGTAGTTCTCCAGGCCCTCGGTGCCGCCTTCGCGGCCATAGCCACTCGATTTGACACCACCAAAGGGGGTTTCCGGCATGGAGGCTTCCAGCGTGTTGATCGATAGATTGCCGACCTCGACCTCATCGACCAGCCGATCAATGTAATCCGCGCGGTTGGTAAAGGCATAGCCGGCGAGCCCGTAAGGTACTGCGTTTGCCTGGGCTATTGCCTCATCGAGTGTGGCGACGGGATTGATCACAGCGACAGGGCCGAAAGGTTCTTCCTGCATGATACGGGCTGTTTCTGGCACGTTGAGTAGGACCGTTGGTTCGAAAAAATAGCCCCTATTGCCCAACCTTGCGCCGCCTGTGGCGAGTTCAGCGCCCTTAGAGACAGCATCCTCGACCAATTCGTTCAGGGCAGGCACACGCCGGTCATTGGCGGTAGGGCCCATCTCCACACCTTCTTCCAAGCCATTGCCGACAAGAGTGGCTTTCGCGCGTTTTACGAAATCATCGGCATAGGCCTCATAGATGCTCTCATGGGCGAAAAACCGCGTTGGCGACGTGCAGACCTGCCCGGTATTGCGCATCTTGCGTACGGCCCCAGACGCAGCCGCCGTCGGCACATCGGTGTCTTCGCAGACGATAACCGGTGCGTGGCCCCCCAATTCCATCAATACCCGCGTGTCATGTTGTGCAGCGAGCGCCGTAAGCTGTCGCCCAACTTTGGTCGAACCGGTGAAGGCGACCAAACGCACAGGGTCTTGCGGAATAAGGTGAGCGGAGATCTCGGCGGGCGCGCCAAAGACGAGGTTCAGTACCCCTGGCGGCAAACCTGCATCCTCGAAGGCGCGGACAATCGCAACCGCACCAGCGGGTGTTTCTTCGGCGGCTTTGAGGATGATGGAACACCCAGAGGCGAGCGCGCCCGCGATCTTTCGCGCGGGCTGACTCATGGGGAAGTTCCAGGGTGAAAACGCGGCAACAACACCGACGGGATGATGATGAACAGAGAATGTGTGACCTGGGGCGGCGGGGATGATGCGGCCGTAGGTCCGCATCGCTTCGCCAGCATCCCATTCGAAGAACTCCGCGCCACGGATCACCTCTAGACGGGCTTGCGCGAGGGGCTTGCCATGCTCCAGAGTTACGGCCTGCGCAATTTCCTCCTGACGCTCGCGCAAGAGGCTTGCTGCCTGGAGGATCATGTCGGCGCGTGCGCGAGGGGCAGTGCGGCTCCAAATCCGAAAGCCTTTGACAGCGGCCTCTAGCGCGTCGTCCAAGTCGTGGGTTGAGGCACGAGGCAGGCGACCAATTTCCTCTTCTGTCGCGGGGTTTAGGACGGGCATATCGGACCCCGTGCCGCGCCACTCACCCCCGATAAAGAGGTTCAACTCTGGGTACATCTCAGGGGTGCCTCCAATTCAAATGCGTGACCAGATCATGTATCGCTTGCCATCGCTTCAAGTGAATTGGGAGAATATTGATATCACTTTGATGAATAGCTGTTCAACTTGGTTGTTGCCGCAGCGTGCAATGCCGCTTTGAAGGCGCGTCCAGCGGGCGAGAGATCGTCATCGGCGCGCAAAGAGATGCCAATTGGCCCCTGTCCAAAGGGAACGACCCAGTCAAGTTGCGCCAGATGTCCATTTGCGATGTCTTGCGACACGACCTCCGCCGGCAGGAGTCCGATCAGATCGCGCGATTGCAGCAAGGCCCGGTTGGTAAGATAAGACACGCTTTCGACTGTCATCGGCGGGACATATTGTTGTTCGCTGACAAAGAACTGCTCTACCTGGCGGCGGAGCGTGGTCTCAAGCGGCGGCACAATCCAGCCAAAGGGCTTGGTCTGCGCAAAAGAGATGTTCGGTTTGCCCGCCAAAGGATGATCGGCGCCCACAATTGCTAAAATGCGGTCCTCAAAGAGCTTTTCCTGTTTGATTTTATCACGATGGCGATGCGAGGGCAGGCGACCCACGACCATATCTATCTCGCCCGATAACAGCCCCGGCATGAGCGCCTCATTGGTGCCTTCGGTGATTTTCACAGCGACCTTAGGACGATTGGCCAAAAGGATCTCAATCGCTGCTGGAAGCAGACTGGTTGAGGCCGCCAAAAGCGTGCCAACGACCACACGACCCGCATTGCCTTCGTTTAGATCGTCAAGCTCTTGCGCGGCGTTCGAGACCTGGGCGAAAATCAGTTTGCCATGGCGGATCAGAGTTTCCCCAAAAACCGTCGGCACGACCCCGCGATTGGTGCGGTTGAAGAGCTTGACCTCGAAATCAAGCTCTAGGTCCTGGATCATTTTGGTGGCGGCGGGCTGCGAGATGCCGAGCTCTCGGGCGGCGTTTTGAATGTTGCCATGGGTGCCCACCGCAACAAGCAACCGCAACTGCCGCAGCTTCAGACGGGTCAGCGCCCGGTCGACAATGCGCGCGTGACGGCCAATCACGATGTCCTCATTCCGGTGGTCTCGTCAGCTTTAGAAGTTTCGACAGGTGTAAGGCTGCTGTTTCTATCTTTTTTCATCATTGTCACCTTAGGCTGGAACTTCGATAAACTGAATTGGAAAGCTCCTGGTATCTGGATTTCCAATATCTAGTTGCAGGTTTTCACCTTGGAAATCTAACACTCTTCACGCTTTTCTGCCCACACGTAAGGTGGAAAGGCCCGATCCCGATGAATTACACAAAACATGATGCAAAGGCCTATGCGCGTGAGCACATGACGGGCATTTGGGCGGCAGCACTCAACCCGTTCAAGGAAGATCTGTCACTCGATGAGGCGGCGCTACGCGCCAATATCCGCCACTGGATCGATGATCTTGCCATTCAGGGCCTCTTCATCGCTGGGAAGCAGGGCGAGTTCTGGGCGATGTCGCTGGAAGAGCGCAAACGCAACATGACCATCGCGGTGGAAGAGTGTGCTGGGAAGGCTGGGACGATCATGTCGATCTCGGACCAGAACATGGACACCGCGCTTGACCTGGGCCGACATGCTCAAGCATGCGGCGCTGATTTCGTCGTGGTCCATGCCCCTATGTTGAGCTTTTGCCAGGATCGAGGCGAGCTGCTTTTCCAGTATTACAAACGGTTCTGCGATGAATTGGACATTGGCATCGCCATGTGGAGCCATCCCGATAGCGGTTATCTCATGCAGCCGGAGGAATGTGCGCGGATTGCCGAATTGCCCAATATCGTTGCAATCAAATATTCCGTTCCGCGAGAGATGTATGTGCGGCTCACCCATATGGTTGGCGATAAAATCCATGTCTCAACTTCGGCCGAACATGACTGGCTGGACAATATTTTGGAGCTGGATTGGAAGCTCTATCTTTGCTCCTCTCCGCCCTATCTGTTGCAGACCGTCAGGGATCAGCGGATGAATGAATACACCGAGCTTGCCTTTGCCGGCAAAGCGGATGCGGCGCGACGGGTGTTTGACAGTCTCAACCCAGTGCGCGATGCAATGAAGCGCACAAAACCCCCAGCCAAACCCACTGCCTTCGGCAAATATTGGCAAGAGCTGCTCGGCCAAAAGGGGGGCCGGGTGCGCCCCCCAATGCTGGAATTGAACCAAGCTGAGAAAGACATCATCGCCAAAGCCTTTGATGAATGTGGTCTGAAGCT
Source organism: Pseudomonadota bacterium (assembly GCA_038751255.1). GTDB lineage: Bacteria > Pseudomonadota > Alphaproteobacteria > Rhodobacterales > Rhodobacteraceae > JANSYP01. Next base: position 3,904 of record JBCDGN010000130.1, on the reverse strand, counting down.
TTGACTTGGTGGGTATAATGTATTCCGATATCTACATGCGGACAATTTCTTTGCCGTTATGGGGAATGTCTTCAACACTTTCCTCGATTAGGAGAGGCACATGTCGAAACTCAAAGCGTTCAACTTCAAATCTTGGATTGACGACCATCGCCATCTGCTCAAACCGCCGGTGGGCAACAAGATGGTGTTTGAAGACGCCGACATGATGGTCACCGTCGTCGGTGGTCCGAACAAGCGCACCGACTACCACGACGATCCGGTTGAAGAGTTTTTCTACCAGCTTGAGGGCGACATGCTGCTCAAACTCTATGATGGAGAAGAGTTCTATGACGTGCCAATCCGCGAGGGCGAAGTGTTTCTGCTTCCGCCGCACATACGCCATTCACCCCAGCGTCCACAGGTCGGGTCCGTTGGGCTGGTGATCGAACCCAAACGTCAGCCGGGCCAAAATGATGCCATCGAATGGTATTGCTTTAATTGTCAGCACAAGGTCTATCGGGCTGAGTTTCAGTTACAATCCATCGTCAAAGACTTGCCTCCGGTCTACGAGAAATTCTACGACTCGGAAGAAGACCGCACCTGCCCAAATTGCGGTTCGGTCCACCCAGGCAAGGAGCCGCCAGAAGGTTGGGTGCAGCTTTAGGCCAGCTCAGAACAACAGGGAAAACCATGAAACACCTCACAAAACTTGTCGCCTCCGCGGCGCTTTTGGCGGTCTCGAGCGTCTCGAGCCAGGCCGAAGAGTTCCGCTTGGGCCTGATCACGCCGCCGCCCCATATTTGGACCAAGGCGGCCGAAGCCTTTGGCGCTGAACTTTCAGAGGCGAGCGGTGGGGCGCATTCAGTGTCGGTCTTCCCTGCACGGCAATTGGGCAATGAGGCCGAGATGCTGCAACAGCTGCAGACTGGCGCGCTCGACATGGCCTTCATGACCGTGGCTGAAGTGTCAAACCGCGCGCCTGAGCTTGGCGCATTCTACGCGCCCTATCTCGCCGATGACATTGGTCACGCGGGCCGCATTCTACGCTCAGACACGGCGCAAGACCTTTTGGAACCGCTGCCTGGTCAGGTCGGTGTCGTGGGCGTTGGCTACGGCATGGCGGGGCTGCGCCAAATAGTGAGCCGGGGCGACGTCGACTCTGCCGAGGACCTCGCCGGTCTGAAACTGCGGATCACACCTTTCACCCCGATTTTGGATTTCTACAGTGCTGTGGGCGCCGCGCCGACCCCTATGCCTCTGCCATCGGTCTATGATGCGCTTGCCAATGGTCAGGTCGATGCCATCGACATGGATGCCGAACTGATCTGGGTTCTGAAATACTATGATCATGCCGACACCATCGTTCAGTCCGATCACATGATGTTCCCGATGGTTGGGCTGGTCTCTGCCAGAGTCTGGGCGGGTTTGTCTGACGAAGACCGCGCCTTGATCGGCGAGTTGATGGCCAAACATGTGGACAGCACCATCGACAGCTATGTCGCGAATGAGGCGGGGTGGCTTGAGCAGATCGAAGGCACAGGCAAGGCCTATAAGAAAGTGGATGCTGCGTTCTTTGGCGACGCTATCGACCAATGGAATACGATCTGGTCAGAGAAAACCTCATCGCTTGACGCTCTGCGCGAGACTGCGGCAGAAACCAAGTAACGGCTAATACTGTCAGAAATGGCGCGGGCCTGGGCTCGCGCCATTTGTTTTGAGGGGTGGGCATGCTCTACCGGATATCCGCGTTTTGGGCTCGGCTAGAGATTTGGGCCGCTGCCTGTCTTGGTGCGATCGTAACCGTGTTGACCCTGTTGAATGTGGTGACACGCACCGCTGGCAACGCGCTATTCTGGGTCGATGAACTGGCGATCTACGCCATGGTCTGGATGACTTTTCTCGGGGCCTCTGCGGCGTTGCACCATCGCAATTCGGTCTCGATCACGCTCCTATCGGATGCATTTTCCGATCCGGTTAAGCGCGTGATCCTCAAATGCGCCGATGTGATTGTCTTCGCTTTTGCGCTGGCGATGCTTTGGTTCTGTTGGCGCTGGTTCTTGCCCGCAGAGATCGCGCTTTCGGGCTTCGATGTGATGGCGTTTCAAGGCAGTACGTTCAATTTCATCTATGCCGAACCCACGCTGACGCTCGGTCTGCCGAAATATCTCTTTTGGCTCGTGATGTGGCTCTTCGCGCTCGGTGCCACGCTGCATTCCACGGTGCATCTTTTGGACAAAGGCAAGCAGACTTGAGCCCGGTCGTCTTCCTTGGGGCACTGTTTCTGTCGGTGCCCGTGGCCATAGTGCTGTGCGTGACGGCGATCTGGTACATTTGGGAAAGTGGCAACACGATCCTCTATGACAGCTTTAGCCAGAAGATGTTCGCCGGATTGGAGAACTACGGACTGCTGGCCATCCCGCTTTTCATGCTAACAGGAGAGCTGATGAATGAAGGCGGTATGACCCGCCGTCTGATCGCGCTGGCGAGGGTATTCGTGGGCGGCTTCAGGGGTGGGCTCGCCTATATCAACCTTCTGAGCAATATGTTCATGGCCGCCATTATCGGGTCTGCGACAGCGCAAATCGCAGTGATGTCACGCGTGATGGTCCCTGCGATGGAAGACGAAGGCTATGACAATGGCTTCGCCGCTGCCACCACCGCTGCAGGCGGGCTGCTGGCCCCGGTGATCCCACCGTCGATGATGTTTGTCATCTTCGGTGTCCTGGCCCAAATCCCGATCGGAGAGATGTTCATCGCAGGCATTTTGCCGGGTCTCCTTCTGGCGGCGAGCTTTGCGCTGATGATCACACTGATCGGCTGGAAACAAAACTTTCCAAAAGGTGCCTGGATGTCGGGCGGAGAAGCTCTGCGCGCACTTATGGCCGCGATTCCCGCGCTCTTGATCCCTGTCGCCATCATCGGTGGGATCGTTTTTGGCATCGCCACACCGACTGAATCCGCTGCGGTGGCGTCCTTCGTGGCCTTCGTCGTCGGTTGGCTGGTCTATGGCGAGTTGAACCCACGGCATTTGGGCGAGATGTTCAAGCGGACCGCCGCGAACGCCTCAATGATCCTTTTCATGATCGCGGCGGCCAGCGTTTTTGGCTGGGTCATCATTTATGAGGAGCTTCCGCAAAGGCTGGCGGCGCTGATCACGACGATCACCGCAGATCCCTTCGTCTTTCTGCTGATTGTCAATGTGGCGCTGCTTTTGGTCGGAATGATTATCGATGGCATCGCTGCGATCATCCTAATCACGCCGATCCTGTTGCCGATCGCCACGGGATCCTACGACATCAGCCCCTATCAATTCGGCGTAGTGATCTGTCTGAATTTGGTCCTCGGTCTGCTAACGCCGCCTGTCGGCATCGGACTATACATCGCCTCCTCGATGAGCGGCACCTCACCGGGCGCGATCCTCAGATCACTTTGGCCCTTTCTGATCGCTGTGGCTGCCGTGTTGATCCTGCTCAGCTATGTGCCGAGCTTGTCGACCTATCTCATTCGATAGTGCAAAATCGAGGTTCTGCTAGCTGTCCATCTTGAGCGCCGAGATGAATGCTTGTTGCGGGATCTCCACTTTGCCGAACTGACGCATCTTCTTTTTCCCGGCTTTTTGCTTTTCCAAGAGCTTCTTCTTCCGGGTGGCATCGCCGCCATAGCATTTCGCGGTTACATCTTTGCGCATGGCGCTGAGCGTTTCCCGCGCGATCACACGGCCACCGATTGCCGCTTGAATCGGGATCTTAAACATATGGCGGGGGATCAACTCTTTGAGCTTTTCGCACATGGCCCGCCCCCGCATCTCGGCGCGGTCGCGATGGACCATCATCGATAGCGCATCGACGGGTTCGTCATTCACCAGGACCTGCATCTTGACGAGGTTGTCTTGACGGTAGCCTTCCATGGAATAGTCGAAGCTTGC
>JBCDGN010000129.1:0-9326 GCA_038751255.1 Pseudomonadota bacterium | reverse complement strand
CGAAGCGCCTTGGCACGCGCCAGCTTTGTGGGGAGCGCCCGCGCCAAGGCGCTCGCCCAATTCCAACAAACACCGCTCTACGACAAGTGGCTGGATTTTACGCCGCCATGGTGGCCGGTTTTCTCACCGCCATTGACAGTCTGGTGGTACCTCGGGACGATCTTCCCTTCTCGGCGGCTGAGCTGCGGCGCGATCCGGGGCTGGCGGTTGAGCATTTGTCCAAGCACCAGGCCAGCTTCACCCGCACCGATCTGCTGCGCACTCTCGCCAAGCGGCTCGACGATCCGATGGAGCTGAAAGCGGCGTCGGACACGGCTCTTGCTGGGCCGGATGTGGTGCGGGGAGCGAGCAAGGATCAGCCGCACTTCACCACAAAGGACTTTTTGGCTGCTGAACGACAGTTGCGTGACACGGCGACCGGGATGGCGCGCACCCGAGGGTTTGGTGTAGACCAGACCCATGTCCGCGATGCCATGGCCAAACAGAACAAAGAGATGCGGCGCGCCTTCGGTGGCAAATTGAGCGATGAACAGACCACGGCGCTCACCCATATTCTGGGCGACAGCCAATTCGCGAACATCGTCGGCCTTGCGGGCGCGGGCAAAAGCACAGCCCTAGCCACAGCGCATGATGCCTGGGCCCGAGCGGGGGTGAAGGTCCATGGCGCGGCTCTGTCCGGCAAGGCGGCGGACGGGTTGGAGGAGTCCTCCGGCATCGCCAGCCGCACCCTGGCCTCGCTGGAAACCTCTTGGAAAAATGGGTTTGAGCCCCTGTCAAAGGGCGATGTGCTGGTGGTCGACGAGGCAGGCATGGTCGGCACGCGGCAATTGGATCGGGTGGCTGCCAAAGTCGCCGAAGTTGGTGCCAAGCTGGTCTTGGTCGGCGATCCCGATCAGCTGCAGCCCATTGAGGCGGGCACACCGTTTCGGGATTTGGTGGACGCGCGAGGTGCCGCGCGCTTGACCGAGATCCATCGCCAGCGGGAAGATTGGCAAAAGGTCGCGTGTCGGGATTTGGCCGAAGGCCGTGTGGCCGAGGCGGTGGACAGCTATGCTATTCAGGGCGCGGTGTCGCAGCTGTCGCGGCGCGAGGACGCCATTGAAGCGCTGGTCGAGACCTATGCGATGGATGTGGCTGCGCATGGTGAAGACGCGTCTCGGCTCGCCTTCGCCCACAAACGCAGGGACGTGCATGCGCTGAACCAGAGCATTCGCTCGGCGATCCGCCCGTCCGAGGCCGCAGAGAATGACGTGCTGCTGTCGACCGAAACGGGTCAACGCGCCTTCGGCCCCGGCGATCGAATTGTCTTCGGCCGAAATGACCGTGATCTGGGCGTCAAGAACGGCATGTTGGGCACAGTGTGCGCGGCGTCCGCAGATCGATTGGAAGTCGATTTGGATGGCAAGGAAACAACCGTCGTCTTCGACCCGCGCCAATACCGTCAGTTCGACCACGGATATGCCGTCACCATCCACAAATCCCAAGGCGCGACGGTGGATCAGGCCTACGTATTGGCTTCGCGAAGTATGGACCGTCACCTCGCCTATGTCGCGATGACCCGGCAACGGGATGAAATGCGGTTGTTTGTGAGCGATGAGGATCGACCAAGGTGGGACCGCTCCCCATCCCGGTCGACCCGCAACCAATCACACGAAAAGTCTGGGCCGTCGCTCGGCTGAATTGCTGAATCTTTTGGTCTACACACCGACTCTCAAATGCGGACACTCAATCAATGTCTGGTGAGCGGCAGATCAGAGCCCCTTAGCCGTCGGTCAATTTCGTGTTTGCCCACCCGACGCGGTTTGCATTGCAGTCGTTCGTTGTCACCGCGGCAGACGAGCAGGACGCGGACAAACCCGACCTTGGATTCTCAGCCTTCGCTGACGCAGCATATGTTGGCTTGTGCGGCACAAAATCCGAGGTCTTGCAGCATGTGTCGTCACAGCGGTCATTCAAACTGCCGTCAACAGCTCTGAACCAAACTGCGCTTTCGCTGCTGCCCGACCCAACAAGAGTGACGCGGAACTTTACGTTCATAGAGTAAAGCTCAGTCGATATCTGCTCTCTTACAGAGATCAGGTCATCTTTTGGAACTTCATGGTCTCTGCGGTTAGAGTGCCAATAGTGGCGAATTCCGTGCTCAACGGTTTTGCGTCCAAGAAAGAAGGTGGGCAAATTTGATATCGCGCCGCGTGTTGCTCTCTGGCCTACTAACGGCTTCTCTGCCATCGGCAGTCAAGTCGCAACGTTCGATGAAAGCGCCGCCTGCTTTGGGTGACGGATGGCAGGTTGGCGATCTGGCTGGTGCCGATCTTGATCGCAACGCCATTTCAGAACTTGTCGAAATGATCGACGCGGGTGTTACGACACCGAATATCCATGCGGTTCTCATCGAGCACATGGGGCGCCTTGTTTTTGAGCAGTATTGGACTGGTGAAGACGGGGAACTGGGCACCGTCGAGCATGGACCTGAGACACTGCATGACATTCGTTCTATCTCTAAAAGCGTGACGTCGTTGCTGCTGGGGATCGTCCTCGAAGGCGATGCTGGGGAGGCTCTGGCCAGACCAATTACTAGTTTTTTCCCAAACAGGAATGGTCTCAACGCTGATTTGGGCGCGGTGACACTACATCAAGTGCTCACCATGACAGCGGGTCTCGCTTGGAACGAGAGTATTGTTCCATACACCGCGCGTAACGACTATATCCGACTGATTTCCAGTCGTGATCCTGTCGGTTTTGTTTTGGGAAAAGAGCTTCGCGACAGCCCCGGCGAGATATGGAATTACAATAGTGGTCTCACCGATCTCGTTGCAGCTGTGATCGAAAGTATCTCTGGGCAGCCGCTGATGGCTTATGCCGATGAGGTCCTATTCGGTCCACTTGGCATCTCCGAATACGAATGGTGGCGACCACCCGCATGGCCAATGGACAGCTTTCCAAGCGCGTCAGCCGGACTGAGAATGAGGGCACGTGATCTCGCTAAGATCGCCTCCATCACTATGAATGGCGGAAAGTGGCAAGATCGCCAGATTGTTCCAGAAACTTGGATCGAAAGATCGACCGCTCGGCATGTCGACAATACTTGGGGTCAGTTCGGATATGGCTATTTCTGGTATCGAGGCAGGCTCGTCAGGGGAAACCAAGCGATACGCGCTTCAGGTTACGGAGATCAAGAAGTCTTCGTGTTACCCGACGATGGATTGGCCATCACAATCTTTGCGGGGAACTACGACGATCCAAACTGGGCGGTTGGTGAGCGAATTGCCGGACGGGTCGTTCGGGCGCGCGAATAAGCCAGATACACTCGATTGGCGCGACGCTGATCCAAGTACGCCGATAGCGTTACGCATGTAAATCGGACTGACTAGGGAGCAAACCTTCATGCAAAGCGCAGCATCAGTTCATTTGCAGCTCAGAGCCGCCCGATGCTCTTGCGGAACGGCACTATCGCTGGGCAGACCGTGACCAGCCATCGGTGAAACCCTCTAAAGCTCTGACCTTGCTGCGCACTTAGGTATGTGCTGCCGTACCCGACCAAGGTGCCATGATTGATACTGGCAGCGGGGAACCCAGAATCTGGGACAATATGCTCGCCGGATCATTTGCACCAAGTCTTGCTCCTCATAGGGTATTAGTGCTTTAAAACGTCCCTCAACTGGCTCTATCAGCTATACTACGACCTGACCTTGAAGAGACCGTGCCACACCCGCCCGGGCGCCAATCAGCTGAGCCCCAAGCAAAAGGACGAAGGTGAGCGCATTTGTCCAGAAAATGAACCAGACGACAGATGCGGCAAATGCAGTTGTGGTACCGCCGAGCGCTAAGCTTGCCAAAAATATGGCACCTTGCTGTGCCATCCAAGCGGCCGCAAAGACGGTAGCATAGCGGGCGAGCTCATTGATATCAGGCAAGCAACGTGCAGCAAAGCGCGCTCCGACTACCGCAGCCAAAGCCGACACACCAAGTGCAATCCCCCATGCCAGTGTCAAGGCGTCTAAAGGGAAGTTTAGAAACCAAAATCCAATTACCTGATTGGCTACCCAGCTGAGCCCGACCACAGCGAACGCACCACGAACGGTAAACACCAGAGTTGCCAAAGCACCGAGGGCCGCAAACGGCATCCCGCACGCCAGCGCAAAACTGCATATGACGGCCAGCGCAACGGGAACACCCATCCATAGCGGAGTTTCTGGCGTCGTTTGAATAGACATCGTGGCTCTCTTTCCTTTTCCACCATGAGTTTCACACATGAACTCATAGTATCCCAGTTGAGTTTACCGACCGACCGGCGACCTGTTGTAACTCTGAGTTCAGGCTCGTGAATAAAAAAGTGCTCGTGAATATGAAGTAGGCTCATAATAATCCTGCCCAACCATCATTATGCTTCAAGTTTCGCACGTGCTACATGCATAATTTAACGCTGTGTTGGACCATCTACTCATGTTGAATTTCTCGCTACCGGAAACTTCCGCGCTCGCCACCCTACGCGCGCTCGCCGCAGACCGCATTTTGATCCTAGACGGCGCAATGGGCACAATGATCCAAGCGCTAAACCTCACCGAAGAAGACTTTGTTGCGAATAGCTGCCGCAGCGGGTGTTGCAGTTCAAAGCTCAAGACGGAACAACCGCAGAAAGGCAACAACGATCTACTGGTCCTGACCCAGCCAAAGGCGATTGAGGAAATCCAGTATCAGTTTGCGATGGCAGGCGCTGACATCCTCGGCACCAATACCTTTTCCTCCACCACCATCGCGCAGGCAGATTACGGGCTGGAAAAGGTGGTTTTTGACCTGAACAAGGCGGGCGCAGAAGTCGCTCGGCGCGCGGCAGATCGCGCACAAGCAGAGGATGGCAAATCGCGCTTTGTTGCGGGCTCGGTCGGACCGACGAACCGGACAGCCTCGATCAGTCCCAACGTGAATGACCCGGGCTACCGTGCGGTTAGTTTCGATGATTTGCGTATTGCCTATGGCCAGCAAATCGATGGGCTGATCGCGGGTGGAGCCGACCTCATTCTGATCGAAACGATTTTTGATACGCTCAATGCCAAGGCTGGGATCTTTGCTTGTTTTGAGAGCTTCGCTAAAGCGGGTCGACGCCTGCCGATAATGGTTTCCGGAACCATCACCGACGCCTCCGGACGCACGCTGTCGGGTCAAACACCAACCGCCTTCTGGCATTCTATTGCCCATGCACGGCCCTTTACGGTGGGCCTGAATTGCGCGCTCGGCGCTGCCGCGATGCGTCCTCATATGACGGAAATTTCAGGCGTCGCCTCAGCCTTTACCTGTGCCTATCCTAATGCAGGGCTGCCCAACGCTTTTGGCGAATATGACGAAACGCCTAACGAAACCGGAGCGCATGCTGCCGAGTTTGCGCGAGATAGGTCCATCAACGTCTACGGTGGTTGCTGCGGCACGACCCCGGATCATATCCGCGCCGTGGCAGACGCTCTTGCTCCATTCGCACCACGCAAGGTGGCCATATGAGTGATCGTTACCTGCGTCTATCGGGGCTCGAACCATTTGTCCTGACACCTGATATTCCATTTGTAAACGTGGGTGAACGCACCAACGTCACCGGTTCCGCTCGGTTCCGTAAGCTGATCGTGAACCGTGATTTTGCGACCGCTTTAGACGTCGCCCGCGATCAGGTCGAAAACGGTGCGCAGATCATTGACGTGAACATGGATGAGGGGCTCATCGACTCGAAACAGGCGATGGTCGAGTTCCTGAACCTTGTTGCCTCTGAACCCGATATCGCGCGCGTACCGATCATGATCGACAGCTCTAAATGGGAGGTGATCGAAGCAGGCTTGCAATGCGTGCAGGGCAAACCGGTTGTTAACTCAATCAGTTTGAAAGAGGGAGAAGATGCATTCCGTCACCATGCGGGACTCTGCCTTGCCTATGGTGCCGCTGTGGTGGTCATGGCATTCGACGAGACCGGGCAAGCGGATACGTTTGAACGCAAGACAGAGATCTGCGCGCGCGCCTATCGCATTCTGGTCGACGAGATGGGTTTTCCGCCCGAAGACATTATTTTCGATCCCAATATCTTTGCCGTCGCGACAGGGATTGAGGAGCATGACAACTACGGTGTCGATTTCATCGAAGCGGCCCGCTGGATCCGGCAGAATCTGCCGCACGCCCATGTCTCGGGCGGTGTTTCGAACCTGTCCTTCTCATTCCGCGGCAACGAGCCGGTACGCGAAGCGATGCACGCCGTGTTCCTCTACCACGCAATCCAAGCGGGGATGGATATGGGGATCGTCAATGCGGGACAATTGGCAGTCTATGATCAGATCGATCCAGAGCTGCGCGAGGCCTGCGAGGATGTGGTCCTCAACCGTCCTCCGCAAAAAGGCACGGCGACAGAGAACCTTTTGGACATCGCTGAGCGGTTCAAAGGAGACAAAAGGGAGGAAAAGGTCCGTGACCTAACCTGGCGCACTTGGTCGGTTGAAAAGCGTTTGGAGCATGCCCTGGTAAACGGCATCACCGAGTTCATCGAAAACGACACCGAAGAAGCCCGCGCCGCTGCAGAACGTCCGCTACACGTCATCGAAGGTCCGCTGATGGCAGGTATGAACGTGGTCGGCGACCTCTTTGGCGCGGGCAAGATGTTCCTGCCACAGGTAGTCAAGTCTGCCCGCGTGATGAAACAGGCTGTCGCCGTGCTGCTTCCTTACATGGAAGAGGAAAAGCGCCAGAATGGTGGTGATGGGCGCGAGGCAGCGGGAAAGATCCTCATGGCGACCGTTAAGGGCGACGTCCACGATATCGGAAAGAATATCGTTGGCGTTGTTCTGGCCTGCAACAACTACGAGATCATCGACTTGGGCGTGATGGTGCCGCCGCAAAAGATCCTCGAGGTTGCGCGAGAGGAAAAGGTCGACATCATCGGGCTTTCAGGTCTCATCACGCCGTCCCTTGATGAGATGGTGCATCTTGCCTCCGAGATGGAGCGCGAGGGCCTCGATATCCCATTGCTGATTGGGGGGGCGACAACGTCCAAAGTCCACACCGCCGTGAAGATCGCGCCGCGCTTTGCCAAGGGTCAGACTGTCTACGTCACGGACGCGAGCCGTGCGGTGGGTGTTGTGGGCGCGCTGCTCAGTCCGACGCAAAAACCGGACTATGTGGCAAATATCCGGGCCGAATATGCCGAAGTCGCTGAAAAGCATGAACGCAGCGAAATGGCCAAGAACCGCTTGCCGCTGACCGCCGCGCGCGCAAACGCCTTGAAGCTGGACTGGGACGCTTACGAGGCCGTTGCCCCGACCTTTACAGGCACTCGGGTTGTCGAGGATTGGGACCTCGCTGAAATCGCGGAATACATCGACTGGACACCCTTTTTCCAGACCTGGGAAATGCGCGGCGTTTATCCGAAGATCCTTGATGATGAGCGGCAGGGTGAAGCGGCCCGCGCGCTCTTTGCTGACGCGCAGACGATGCTTAGGCAGATCATCTCCGAGCGTTGGTTCACACCACGCGCGGTGGTCGGTTTCTGGCCGGCAAATGCGGTGGGCGACGACATTCGTTTGTTCACCGGAGAAGACCGCGCCGAAACGTTGGCCACGCTGCACACCCTTCGCCAGCAGACCTCTAAGCGCGGCGACCGCCCCAACGTGGCATTGTCGGATTTCGTCGCGCCCGAGGGCAAGGCTGCGGATCATGTGGGCGGTTTTGTCGTTACCGCTGGCCCTGAAGAAATCGAGATCGCCGAGCGGCTCGACAAGGCCAACGACAACTACGGTTCTATTCTGGTCAAGGCGCTCGCCGACCGCTTTGCAGAAGCGATGGCTGAGATGTTGCATGAACGGGTGCGGCGAGAGTTTTGGGGATATGCAAAAGACGAAGCGTTCGACCCGCAAGCCCTGATTGGCGAACCTTATGCTGGTATCCGCCCGGCCCCCGGCTACCCGGCACAGCCCGACCATACAGAAAAACGCACGCTGTTCTCTCTGCTTGATGCCGAAGCAGCCACAGGCGTCACCTTGACTGAGAGCATGGCGATGTGGCCGGGCTCGTCTGTTTCGGGTCTTTATATCGGTCATTCGGAGAGCTACTACTTCGGCGTCGGCAAGGTCGAACGCGATCAAGTCGCCGATTACGCAGAGCGTAAGGGCATGGAAATGGAAGAGGTAGAACGCTGGCTGGCACCAGTGCTGAACTACATCTCGACTACTACTCCTCGTAAGGCCGCAGCCTGAACGCACTGCATATTGACAGTTGCGAAGATTCGATGCGTATTGAAGCGGTCATGGTTTTCCGGGGCGACCCGGGAAGGTAACAGGGAAGCCGGTGCGGACATTGCTCCAAATCCGGCGCTGCCCCCGCAACTGTAAGCGATAAGCGAAGCTGAACATGTCACTGGGCGAACGCCCGGGAAGGCCAGCCGAGCGATGACCCGCGAGCCAGGAGACCTGCCGTGGCGGACAACGACAACCAAAGGCGGAGGGCCTTGGGGTGCGTATGTGATCCGTCGCTAGTCTTGCGCGCGGTAGCGTCGTGTTCCCTTGCCCACTCAAAAACGGCAGAGAAAGGGACCAACCGTGATCGTCACAGTTTACTCCAAACCATCCTGGATACGGTACACAACCGCATCAAGAGCGCTTCAGCCGCAGAACGAACTAGCGCGATGCTTTGATTTCCGTGCCGGTAGAAAGTCGATCTGATGCTGCTTGAGCGCACCATTTCGCAACTGGATGTTGGCGATGTCCCTGATCACATTGCAGAGAAGATGGGGCACCTTGGTTACGCACAGTGGCTGGGAGCGCTGAAGGGAGAAGCAGGGTATTTCAAGGAAGCAATGCGCGCTTATGAACTGGCGCAACCCTTTATCCGAACCTCACCTGCAGTTGCTGTATTTTGTCACCTACTCGTTGAGTCGACTGCGTCGCCTCTCAGACCTTTAGCGCTGAAACTACCTGCACCCGTGCGTCGTGGTGGCTCGAAAGCCCGCCGGGATCTGACTTGAGCCATGCGCGTATTTCCACCAGAACGTATCATTTGTTTGACGGAGGAAACGGTCGAGACACTGTACCCCCGCGAACTGCAGTAAAGGCTGGTACGCATCTACGCGGTCGTCTGCACTTACAAACCAAAGGAGCGTTCCGCGGGACATTCCCTGACCCGTCCCCTTTGAACGCAGCCACTCTGAGTGAAAGAATGGCTTGTTCGAAGGAGAAGAGCGATGGGCGCGAAGCGCTACAAACCCGAAGAGATTATTTCGAAGCTGCGTGAGGCTGAGGTGCTGCTGGCTGAGGGCGTCAGCGTTGGCGAGGTCGTCCGGCGTCTCGGGGTGACCCAGGTGACAT
>JBCDGN010000128.1:0-9330 GCA_038751255.1 Pseudomonadota bacterium | reverse complement strand
CGGCACCATGAAGGTGCGTCGGCTGAAGCCGACCATGCCCTCTACATTGCCGTTCGCCATCGTTCTCGAACGCATGGCGACCTGATGGCTCACTCATTCCCCTTGCCCGGGCGTCCGAAACGCTCCTCGAAAACGGAATGACATCGCAGCGCGGCGAAGAGATGGCTTCGCTTGCGGGTCCCATCACCTAGGATTTGGGCGACCGCAAGTCGCGTGTTGTCGTAGAGCATCGACAAGGGGATGCCGCCGAAGAAACCAAAGGCTTCGACATGCCCGTCACAGAACGCTTCAGCGGTCTCGGCGTGGTAAGCCTTCACGAACACCGCGTCGCTGTGCGGCAGGTCCATCACAAAGAACCGGACTTTCTGCACAATGCCGCCCAGCACCACGTGCGCTATTGGCGCTCGGACCGATGGCGCGACCATAACGCACCTTCACCAAAATCCGCCTCTGCATGGCCCGGAGGATGAGCCAGCGGCACAAAGACTTCCTTGCGGACCTGCCGACGCGGCCGGACATAGTCGCGCACCGTCGTGTACCCGCCATCGAACCCGCGCTCATCACGCAGCCGCTCGAAGATCCGACGCGCCGTGTGGCGCTGCTTGGCGGGCGCCTTCTCATCGTCGTCGAGGGTCTGATCGATGAAACCCTCATGATCCGCAAACCTTGGACGGCGCACCGGGATCTTGCGTTGATAGCCAGGCGGTGCCGGGCTCGCGATCATCTTCGCGACCGTGCCGCGGTCAATTCCAAACCGCTTCGTGGCGGTACGCTGGCTCAAACCTTCCAGCATCACCGCGCGACGCACCAGACCGTATAATTCCACGCCGTACATCCTCCCGCCTCCGGATCTTCTTTTGATCCAGAAGCTATCAGTGGCGGGATTTTACGCCGCCATCCCAGGCCAATCCAGGGCTTCAACATGGCCGATTATTGCGCCGCCATTCTCACCCGACATGGGCAGAATGAACAGGAACTGGCCACAGGCCGGAAAACTGGATGTTTGCAGGTTCCGAAGGCGGCGGGAAAACCATGGCGATCGCCTTCACCTTGATAGAAACGGCCAAGCTCAATGACGTCGATCCTCAAGCATGGCTCACATGGGTCCTTGCCAAGATCGCCGATCACAAATCACTCGCCTCGACGAACTCCTCCCTTGGTGTTACGCTGCTAAGGCACCGTAACAGGCGATGTCGCTGCCCAAAACGGCGCCTGCAACGGACGGGCACTTAACAAGAGCGAATGCTTCCTCTTGAGATCCAGCGCGGATCCAGCCTGTCAACTCATTCGGTTGTTCGGGCGTAATGTCGGTGAAGAGTGTCCAGTAACGCATAGAGAAGCTTTGCAGGTGAATGGTTAGGCGGCTTCGCCATGGAAGATGCCAACAATCGATGCTCCGCGCGCCCTCCCCTCGCTGATCAAATCGATCACCATTGGTCTGTTCGCAGCGTCGAGGCTTGCGGTGAGATCCAGATCACCAATCAAGATGCTGCCTGAGCCGGCCAGATAATTGCCCCGCAACATCCGCAACGAAGCGGATTTCCCACCAGCCGAGGCACCGGTCTGCGCCACCTATTCCCCACACGCGACAAGAAACCCCGAACCCGCCATCCCCGGAATGCCGACGCCCTCGTGTTTTTTGCGCCGTAAAACTTTTCGGGAAACTGCGAGACTCTTCGCCTCACAAAAGCCGTCGCCAGCGCAAGAATATAAACGCGCAGATTACCGATATTACCATGATTGTCAGAACGATGTGAAAGCCACGCACCGTGTGGAGCTCTGGCATATTGACGAAGTTCATCCCATAGAAGGACGCAATGAAGGTCGGCGGGACGAACAGAGCAGTCACGGATGACAGAACCGCAAAAGACCGGCTTTGGGTCAGGTCGATCATGCCAAGCGTGGCATCCGTTAGGGCCGTGGCGCGTGTCGACAGGTAATCGCAATGGGTCGCGAGCGCTTTGGTGTCACGAATTACCGCCCGCAACAGCCCAGCGGGCACATCGGCATGTTCGCCATCATCCGCTTGGACAAACGTGAGCGCACGCTCCACCGTCAAGAGCGCATGGCGCAGCGTACTGAGGCGTTCCCCTGTGTGCGCAGCTTTTCGTAGATTATCCTGTAGCTCCGCTGCGGAGTGAGACCTATCGCTAAAGACCGCATCCGCGAGCTGATCGAACTCAAGCCCGGCGTTTTCCAACCTGTCAGCGATGTCCCCGGTGATCCCCTCAAGGATCTCGACCATAAGAGCGCCCGGCGAGTCCGGAATCTCATTTTTCTCAAGATCTTGGTTGGGCAAACGCTCAAATGTCGGAAGAATGTGATCCCGAACGGTGATGAGCCTGTCCTTCCCGATGACAAAAGCAACCGGCGCAATGGATCTTTCTCCATCCGAAGACTGTCCCGGCAGAAAGACAGTGATCGACAGATGGCCCGGGCTTTTCTGAAGGCGGCTTGAGGGTTGGATTTCGACCATCTGTTCGGCATCGGGAATTTCTTGACCAAGTCTCTCAACCGCGTTTCGCTCCGCCTCTTTTGGAAGATAGAGATCGATCCATAAGGCTTGGGAAAGATCTGTGTTGGGCAGAGGGATGAGACGGTTATCGAGAGCTTTATAGGCATGGAGCATCGGCGAGACCTGCAGGACTGAGGACACGAGCAACTGCATATAGCCGTGCTGGGGATCATCGAGCACTTGATCGGAGAGCCCAGCTTCGACAACGCGGCCCGCTTTCATCACCATTAGCCGGTCTGCGAGCAATCGGACAACCATCAGATCACGGGTGACAGTAATCTCGCTGAGATCAAGAGTGTGCTTCAACCGCCGAATTGAGGGCGGCTGTGGCTTCGCGGTTCCGATGCGTGGCAAGGGTGTCGAGAATGACCGTCGTGCCGGGGGCGATTTCAGGGATCAGCACCTTGCGGATGTAGGTCTCGAAGGCGGGGCCGTTCCTTGCACCTTTGATCCCCCAGGGAGCGATGAGGGCATCTGGGGTCAGCCCGGCGATCAAGGTTTGAGTGCCCCAACAGCCGAATGGCGCATCTACCGGTGCACCCAGACCTTCGTCGCGGCCTTGCGCCATGACCGATTGGATGCCCCATGGGTCATCGACGGCGCAATGACCGCCGAGATATTAAGCTTTACGTAGAATCCCAACTGGTGCCGACGTTGCGCAAGGAGGATGTGGTCATCCTCGACAATCTGTCGAGCCACAAAGCCCCGGAGGCATAGCAGCCCTGTGCGACATCGGCGCCAGCTTCCTGTTCCGGTGTTGGGGGAAAACGCGCCACTGGCGCCTTTTCCGATCCCTCTACCCCCTACAGCCCCGACCTCAACCCCATCGAGATGGCCTTTTCAAAGCTCAAGGCGCTGATCAGGAAGGCCGCAGCCCGAACCTACGATCAACTCTGGGCGGCCGTCGGCCATGCCTGCGACCTCTTCTCGGACGAGGCGTGCCACGATTACTTCAAGGCAGTAGGATATGAGGCCGATTGACCGCAACATACTCTAGGGTTCACTTAAAAAGTCACTGGTCGCGACCGAGCGCCGCTGCGCCAGGGTAAAACAGTGGCGGGCTGATGGGTTCAGGCACCGGCTTCCCGCCATCGCTGCCTTGCCGGATCGGGTTGTCTCCAATGATCAATCCGCGGTGAAGACCAACCTGACCCGCCTGCGTTTAAGGACCAAAAGAGACCAACGCATGACGATCGACGCGTCCTTTGGAAGCTGGGGCACGGCGAGAACGGCGAAAATAGGACCAGCGCTGTTCGGAGTGGAGCTTATATCGGTTGATGAACGGCCATCAGAAGCGACGGAACTGTGATCGTGCCGTAGATCACAGAATACGCAGCCTCATCGACTTCGAACGGGCTGTCGCTTTTCATGGATCTCTTTACGCTTATTCGATGGCGCTTCACCCGGTGCCGGGCTGAAACGACAGGCGCAGGTCGGGCTGTGGCAACTCTAGGCCGATGGGGTGATCAAAAAGTTGACCGGGTCGATTACCGGCCAAGTCCTCGAACTCTTCTTCGATGGAAATCTCGTGGCGCTCAGCTGACCAAGGCGCGCGCGGCGTGAACATCCAGACCGTTTCATCGGCCCGTAGGTCCAGCCGTCCGGGAAGGGTCTCCCCATCACGCCGCACCCGGATGCGGAACGCCATCGATAGGTGATCGTGCATCGTCCAAAGAGAAATGCTCAACGGCTCGGTCGTACCAGCTTTCGGAGGATCAAGGACCCACATCCCGGGATCGGGCGGCGCAACATCGCTGGGGCCTGCGACAAAGCTGTGAGAAAACTCGGTTGCAAGCGCGCAGCCATCTGCGTCCCTTGCACTGTCATCGACCGAAAGTTGGTAGGTCTCGCCAGCGACCAGGGCTCGCCCAAGCGCGTCATGGGCCTCAAGACCGGTTTTCACCCGTCCTGGATCAAACAGAAGCGTCAGGCGGGTTCGGTCGGGCGACCAAAGGTCAAACCTGTTGGACAAAAACGCCCCATCAACCTGTGACCCATCGCTTCGGCGAAGCGTGATGCTCGGAAGGATGTAGGCCTCGGCCATTGGAGCTGAGAAGTACAAATAGAGGCGCAGAATGTTCTCGGGAACTCTGCTGCCAGACGGATAGATCTCTTCGACCAGGGTGACCCCGGGCCCTGTGCATGCTGTTGCTGAGAAGCTGCCCCAAATGAGGGCAGCCGCGCTCGCTAGAAGACTCCGACGCATGGCTACCGTGCCAAATCAGCGTAGCCCTCGTCGGCCTTCAGCATATTTTGGAACATGCGGGTTTGTTCTGCGAACTGGTTTTCTGCATATTCGTAGTCTGGGAAATTGTATTCGCTCACAAACTCACTCAGGCGCAGGTAAGCCCCCTTGCGATAGGACACGAGGTCCATGGCCCCGGTGTCAAGGTTGCGCCGGAGCGCTAGAAGAAACTGCGGGTCTTGGTCGGCAGCTTGGAAGACACCGGAAAGCGGTATTGGCGCGGTCTCAACCCCTGCTGTGTCGCCGAGATGTCCCACCGGTTGGACGATACCGGGCGACGCAACAGCCTGCTCCAAGGCCGGCAGGGTGATCAGATCGGCGTCCAACTCTCGGTTGATCACGAGCACCAAGGATTGACCGTTGCCCTGCTGATCATAGGCTGTGAAACTCAAGACCTCGAGCGGCGTGTTTCCATAGCCTAGCTCGGCAATCGTCCGGCCTGTGACATTCGCCCCGTCTTGGAGGTCGGAGACCGGAATTGTCACCAGCGGTGTACAGGTATAGGCCGCCACAACCGTAGGCGTGCCCGCGATATCGACCACGCTCATGGCGCGGATCGGTGCCCGCGTTTCCATTTGCCCATGCGCAGCGTGGAAAATCTCTATGCCCGTCGATGCAGTGCTTTCTTCAAAGGGGAAGGGAACGCGACGCAGAGTTGAGGCGAATTCACCTGTTGAAAGCCCAGAGATGAAAAGCTCTCCGTCAGCGTAGTCGAGGTCGGTGACTGTGAAGGTGGTCGCGGGAATGTCCCGCCAGAAGGTGACGGAATCATCCGGTGCGTCGTCAATTGCAAACGATGTCGACGGCAGCGCGGTCAAATCGAGCGGCGTTAAACCGCCTCCGCGGGTCGCTGCGAAGACAACAGGCTGCCGAGCGCCATCAATCGTGACCGAGGCGGATACGATGGCGTCCCGGGTCACGGGGTGTACGTCTAGATCATGATAACTGATGCCGCGGATCTCAGCGCCAAACGCCTCGGCAATCGCAGCGTCCAAATCCAGAAGATTGTAGGGCAGCATGGCGTCCGGCGCGGCGCCCATATTTGGAAGCTCATAGGCATGGACCATGCCGCCAATAGGATCTGCCACAAACAGGGTCTGAGCATCCGCGAACTCTAAAACGGTGGCGGACATGGGGGCCTCAGCAAACGCGGCCTGAGTGGAAACAACTGCGGCGATACCGGCAAGGTAGGCAGAACACTTCGTCGTCATTCGATTGTCCTTTCTGTGGTTGAGCGTGCCACCCTGGCCCCAGGAAGCACGTCCAAAGATCTTTTGGTATTTGGACAGAAACAGATCGCGGCCCTTGATCATGCTTGTGACCCAATTTCCAAAGGTTGCGATCATTGGGAATGAACAGCTGCGCGTCGGGCTGAGTGGCAGTAGAATGGGTGAATTTCTCCACGGCTTGTATGGCATTTGGGACTCTACCGATTGTCCTTCCGCGGAAGCGCCGGGAAAAATGCATCGTCGCCAGAGAGCAAGGTGACGTCCTTAGCGGGCATGGCGCTGGCGATCTCTCGAGCCAATTCGCTTCCCAAATAACCGCCGTCAACGATCGCGACACTCTTCTGTTCGGGTAGGACTGACACTCATTTCCCCTCGCTGGCGTTCGCCCTTTCGGTTGTCAGGCATCAACGCACCTATTACGCTGTCGTACTCAACAAACGTCAGAACGTAGACTATGTCAACTAAAACCAAAGTCAGACCAGATACCGAGATCGGACAGCTCGTTGATCGCTTTATGCGGCATATACATGGCGATCTTGGACGCAAGGCACCGTCCTTTGACACCGAGAAGGTCGGCCCAGCGGGCGGCTTGGTGCTGATGACGCTCGCCGATCTGGAACCAGTTCCGATCCATGAGCTGGTCCGGGCAATCGCACGCGACAAAGCGCAAATCACGCGTTTGCTCCAATCGCTTGGCAAGAAGGGTTTGGTCGAGAAATCACCTTCACCTGTCGATGGACGGGTGTGCGTCTTGCAACTTTCTCGCAAGGGACAAGAAACGGTGACTTCTTTGCGACTGGCACTGTCGGAGACGATTGACGGGCTTCTGTCTCCTCTTGACGAAAAAGAGCGTCAAAGCCTTAAAACCCTGTTGAAAAAGGCCCTGGAACACTAGCGCCTCGGGGCCGCTTGGATCTACCACTTCAATATGACCCAGCCCTGCTAAGCTTGCCGACATCAGTCTTTGCTGGGGGTGGAATAGCGCCCGCTGACTTGTGGCAGATCGTTCAGTCTCTAGAAGAGTCTGAAGGGTCTAGATTGCGCGAACATTTTCGATTGATCATTGGAAACAACTCAGGACGGGATTTCTAACGGTGTTCGGATGCAGTGTCATTGCCCACGCTGAGCGCGCCAAGGCCCTGGCATCGCATCGCTGGGGTTGCACATAGGCGCGGGGTTCTCTATCTGCCAAATGTCCGCCAGAGCCCGAAAGCGCCCCTATGGAAAACGTCCTGCTGATCGTCCATTTGATCCTTGCCCTATGCCTGATTGGCGTTGTCTTGTTGCAACGCTCCGAAGGGGGTGGCCTGGGCATTGGCGGCGGCGGCGGTGCAATGACGGGCCGCTCACCGATTACGCCCTTGGGCAAATTGACCTGGGCCTTTGCGGTGGCCTTCATCTGCACATCGATTGCATTGACCATCGTCGCGGCGCAAAACTCGGCCAATTCCTCGGTCCTAGACCGATTGCAAGATCGTCCCGTCAATCAGGAGCCAGACCAGCCGGGTCAAGGGCTGTTGCCACCATCACCCTTGGGTGAAGACCTCTTGCCGCCGCCGACGAGTGATGTTCCGGCGCAAGTTCCGCGCGCCGAATAAGCCACAATCCCTAGAAATAGCTCACCGTATGCTCACAGTATATTGCGTCTCTTGAGCGAATCTCCTATGCGTCGAGTCCCGTGGTGCTGACCGATTTTGGCCTTTGCATCCGCTAGAGCAGGCACACGGGAGAACCCAAAATGGCGCGTTATGTCTTCATCACCGGCGGTGTGGTGTCGTCCCTTGGGAAGGGATTGGCCTCAGCTGCCTTGGGCGCGCTATTGCAAGCACGCGGGTTTACCGTACGGCTTCGAAAACTCGATCCCTATCTAAACGTTGATCCAGGGACGATGTCGCCCTTTGAGCACGGCGAAGTTTTCGTGACCGATGACGGAGCAGAGACCGATCTAGATCTTGGCCACTATGAACGTTTCACCGGCGTTGCGGCACGCGCGAGCGATAGTGTTTCTTCCGGGCGGATCTACTCCAATGTGCTCGAGAAAGAGCGCCAGGGCGACTACCTGGGCAAAACCATCCAAGTCATTCCGCATGTGACCAATGAGATCAAAGACTTCCTTCGGATAGGCGATGATGAGGTTGATTTCATGCTCTGCGAAATCGGCGGCACCGTCGGCGATATCGAAGGCCTGCCGTTCTTTGAGGCGATCCGCCAATTCAGTCAGGACAAGGCCCGTGGCCAATGCATCTTCATGCATCTCACGCTCTTGCCCTACATCAAAGCCTCGGGCGAACTGAAGACCAAGCCCACACAACACAGTGTGAAAGAACTGCGTGCGATTGGCATCGCTCCGGATGTGCTTGTCTGCCGCTCGGAGGGCCCAATTCCGACCAAGGAACGCGAGAAGCTCGCGCTTTTCTGCAATGTCCGTCCCGACAGTGTGATCGCCGCTCAGGACCTGGACTCAATCTATGACGCGCCGCTGGCCTACCATGCCGAAGGGCTCGACCAAGCAGTGCTCGATGCGTTCCAAATCAGCCCGGCGCCGCGCCCGAGTTTGGGCAAGTGGGAAGATGTGGCTGACCGGATCGAAAACGCCGAGGGCGAGGTTAAAATCGCTGTGGTCGGCAAGTACACGCAGCTAGAGGATGCCTATAAATCCGTGGGTGAAGCATTGACCCATGGCGGGATGCACAACCGTGTTCGGGTCAAGGCCGAATGGATTGATGCAGAGATTTTCGACCGTGAAGATCCAGGCCCCTATCTTGAGGGGTATCACGGTATACTTGTCCCTGGTGGATTCGGGGAACGCGGGACGGAAGGCAAGATCAAAGCGGTTGAGTTCGCGCGCACCCGCGCCGTCCCTTATTTCGGTATCTGCCTTGGCATGCAGATGGCAGTGATCGAAGCGGCGCGGAACCTCGTGGGGTTAGAAGATGCCGGTTCAGAAGAATTCGATGACGAAGCCGGTTCCGTTCGCTGCACGCCGGTTGTCTATCACCTCAAGGAATGGGTGCAGGGCAATCATCAAGTGACCCGCAAAAAGACCGATGCCAAGGGCGGCACCATGCGGCTTGGCGCCTACACCGCGTTTCTCGGCGAGGCCAGTCGTGTCGCAAATATCTATGACGCGAGCAGCATCGAAGAACGCCACCGTCATCGCTACGAGGTCGACATCCAGTTCAAAGACCGGCTCGAGCAACAAGGCCTAGTGTTTTCAGGCATGAGCCCGGATGGTCGGTTGCCAGAGATCGTCGAACGCCCCGACCATCCCTGGTTTGTCGGCGTTCAATTTCATCCGGAACTCAAATCAAAACCTTTCGCGCCGCATCCTCTATTCGCTG
>JBCDGN010000127.1:0-9393 GCA_038751255.1 Pseudomonadota bacterium | reverse complement strand
TCGCCGCGGATCTTTTGGTCAAGAAAGATCGCCAGCATGAGACCGATGGCGCAGCAAATGATGATGTAGAGGCCTGCGAAAACGCCCAGATTGGTGATCGCCACTTCCCAATGCGACAGCTTAAAGAGCTTTTCGTAGTTGGACAGGCCAATCAGGTCGTAGGTGGGATCGCCTTGCGAGTTTACGAAGGGCAGGATGCGGCTGTCGGTAAACGAGACATAGACCGTAAACAGGATGAAGCCGTAGACGAAGATCAGTACCATCGCGATTGATGGCGATAGCACCAGCTTCGGCACAAGTATCTGAAGGCGGGTCCGGAAATCCGGTTCGCCGTGGGGCTGTGCCATCGGGGGCTCCTCCCTGGTCTGGAGTGTCTTTGCTGTTTTTCTCAACTGCCGAGGCGCAGGTGAGCGCCTCGGCGAAGATTTTGGTCAGAAGATCACTGGGCGATGGACACCGCGTCGACCAGTTCTTCGGTTGCGGTGGCGCTGTCATATTCGCCGTTGAAGTGGTTGGTCACCACATCATAGACAGCGTTTTTGACAGATGCCGGTGCGGCGTGACCATGGGCCATGGATCCGAAAAGATTGCCGGAAGACGCGGCAGCCGCCAGGTCTTTCATGCCCTGCTTACCGCAAGCGTCGAAGTCAGCGTCGCTGACATCGGTCCGCGCTGGGACGGAGCCTTTGACGACGTTGAAGGCCGACTGGAAGGTCGGTGACAGGATCGCTTGTGCGAGTGCTGCCTGCTCTGCAGAGACAGCGCCGCCTTGGTCAAACATGGCAAACTGGTCGGCGTTGAAGGTCACTTGATCTGCTGTGCCCGGGAAACGGAAGCAGAGGAAGTCTTCACCCGGCACTTTTTCTGCGCTGAGGAATTCGCCTTTGGCCCAGTCACCCATCATCTGGAACGCGGCTTCGCCATTGATCACCATCGCTGTCGCAAGGTTCCAATCGCGGCCCGAGAAGTTGTCATCGACGTGGTCACGGATGAACGCCATACGCTCGAAGGCTTCCGTCATGGTGTCAGAGCCAAGCGCGTCTGGATCGAGATCGATGAAGGCGGATTTGTAGAACTCTGGCCCACCGGTGGACATCACCACCGCGTCAAAGATGGTCGCATCCTGCCATGCCTGACCGCCATGGGCGATCGGGGTCACGCCAGCGGCTTCGAGCTTTTCAACGGCCGCTACAAACTCATCCCAGGTCGTAGGAACGGCGATGCCATTTTCGTCGAGGATCGATTTGTTGGCCCAAACCCAGTTTGTGGAATGCACGTTCACAGGCGCAGCAACCCAGTTTCCGTCAACCTTCGAGAAGCCTTGAAGCGCGGTGGGGACAACCGAGTCCCAGCCTTCTTCGCCTGCGAGATCGTTGAGGTTGGCCAGAGCGCCTTGGTTGCCCCAGTCAAGGATGTCGAAGCCGAGCATCTGAACCGCTGTCGGTGCGTCACCAGAGGTGACACGCGCCCGGAGCACGGTCATCGCTTCGGATCCGCCACCACCGGCGACCGGCATGTCTTCCCAACCGATGCCTTGGGTTTCGAGATCTTGCTTCAACACGTTCAGTGCAGCGGCTTCACCGCCCGAAGTCCACCAATGCAGGACTTCAACTTGCTCTTCTGCGACGGCTGCGCCGCCTGCGACCAGTGCAACCACGGCCGCGGATGCGGCCAGCTTCTTCATCATACGCATTGGGATCCTCCCTGGACTACTGCGCTTTTCGATGCCGGAATTAAAACGTTATAAACTTGTACTGTGTCAACAGGCAAATTTATCATATCGCCTTTTCTCAATAAAATAAATTAATTTCAGTAACTTGCATCATTTCCCCACTATTTTTTCCAACGGATGTTGAAACGTTTGCAAGAATTTGACTATGGTTGAGACAAACTGTAGCGGTGAAGTGATGTCCACAGCGAGCAAATCCAAACCAACCTTGCGTACCATCGCAGAAGCCACTGGCTTTGCAGTCGCAACCGTCAGCCGCGCCCTGGCCGATGATCCGCGGATCGCGCAAAAAACCCGTGATAGAGTTCGGAAAGTCGCTGGCGATATCGGCTATGTCCCTGATAGGGCAGCGCAACGCTTGCGCACTGGGCGCACCAAAGTCATCTCTTTGTTGATCAATCCTGCACACGAGTATCTGGGCTTCACCAGCGAGATTATCGTGGGGATGACCGAGGCCTTGCGGGGCACAGGATACACAATTTCCATCCTGCCCGATCTTGTGGGCGATGACCGGCTTGCCGCAATCCAATCGCTTCTGACACACAATCTCGCCGATGGTGTGGTTTTTACCAGGACCGAATCCTTCGACCCGCGTGTGCGTTTGCTTTTGGAGCGCGACTTTCCGTTTGTGAGCCACGGCAGAACCGAATTCTCGACCCCGCATGCTTTTGTCGATTTCGACAACGAAGCTTTTGCGCGAGCAGCCGTCCGACACGCAGTTTCTCAAGGTCGCCAAAGGCTTTGTGCCATCCTGCCGGATCCGAAATACACCTTTAGCCAACATCTTCGCTATGGGTTTATGGCGGAGGTGCGGGCGGCAGGGATCGATTATGTGATCCCCGATTTTGTTACTCTTGACAGCGACCCACGCGGGATTTCCAGGGCGGTCTTTGAGTTGAACGCTTCCGAGAACGCGCCCGACGGTTACATGTGCGTGGGGGAGGTGTCGGCGATGGCGACGCTGGCCGCGCTGAGCGATTCGGGAACCACTTTGGATGATATCAGCATCATGGCAAAGCGCGCGTCGCCGGTCTTTGATCTGTACCGGCCGCGAATCGCGTCCTTGTTTGAAGATCTGCAAGAGGTCGGGCGTCTGTTGGGAGAGCTCCTGTTGGCGCGCATCAATGGCGCTGACCCCGCCGAACTCGGGCGGCTGCAACAGCCTATTGGGAGTTTTGAGAGCTTCTCTCATGATCCCTAAACCCAAGGCGCGCGGCTGTTGCCAATACGCATGGTGACAGTTTTGGTTTCTAGGAATTCTTCAATCCCGTAGCGGCCAAGTTCCCGTCCCAAACCGCTTTCTTTCACACCGCCAAAAGGCAGTTCTGCGAACCCGTCCATCCACGTGTTGGTCCACACCGTGCCCGCATCAGCCCGGCGTGCGAAGTCGAGACAGGTATGGACGTTCTCGCTCCAAACACCGGCGGAAAGCCCGTAGCTTGCCTGGTTCACGAGCCCGATCGCCTCATCCATGGTTTTGAAGGTCAACACCGACAGGACCGGACCAAAAACCTCTTCATGGGCAATGGGCATTTGGGGCGTGACATCGGCCACAACAGTTGGTTGGTAGAACTGCCCGGCAAGCCCCGGGACCGGTAAATCCGCACCGCCCAGACGAATCGACGCACCTTGCGCTGCGGCTGCTCGGACATATCCATCTATTTTCGCTTGATGTTCGGGAGAGATGATCGCACCGACCTTGGTGCCTTCGTGGAGCGGGTCGCCGAAACTCACCGCGCGGGACAGAGCGACAACCCGCTCAGTCACCTCTTGCGCCACGTCTTCATGGACTAAAATGCGCGAGCCTGAATTGCAGCATTCGCCAGCATTGAAATAGACGCCGAAGACGATGGCATCGATGGCCGCGTCCAGATTGGCGTCGGGAAAGATCACTTGCGGGTTCTTGCCGCCAAGCTCCAGCGACACTTTCTTCAGCGCGCTTCCTGCCTGTGTGGCAATCCGCTTGCCGACGCCGGTGGAGCCGGTGAACGTGATCATATCGACCCGTGGGTCCGAGGTCATCGTTGCGCCCACGGGGTCGCCATATCCCAAAACGATATTGGCGACGCCGCTTGGCAGACCTGCCTCGATGAGCAACTCGCCCAGGATCACAGCGCTCGCCGGGGTCATCTCAGAGGGTTTCACCACCGCTGTGCAGCCTGCCGCCAAGGCGAAGGGAAGTTTCTGAGACAAGATCAAAAACGGGAAATTCCAAGGCGTGATGACTGAGACCACGCCGACGGGTTCGCGCAGAACCAGGCCCAGCATGTCCTGACCGAGCGTGTTGTGGCTCTCGCCATGCAAGGTCCTGGCCAAGGACGCGGCATAGCGCCAAAGATCGGCAGCAATCTCGATCTCCGCTTTTGCCTGAGAGATCGGCTTGCCTGATTCCAAGGTTTCGATCAGCGCGATGCGTTCGCGGTCTCGATCAATCAGATCGGCGACTTTCAACAATACCGAAGCCCGGTCCTTGCCGCTGGCTCGCGACCAGTCCCCGGCATCAAAGATCGCGCGCGCGGCGGCAATCGCAGCCTCGGTTTCAGCCTTGCCACCAAGGGACGCGACAGTAACGGTCACCCCATGCGCAGGTGAGGCCCGTTCAAAAACCGCACCTTCTTGGCTGTCTTGCCAAAGGCCTCCGATCAGATGGCGCGCCTGAAAAGGGGCCTCTGGAAGTGGGTAATCGCGGCTGGAAATCACCGTCAGCTCGGTCATGGTCAGGTTCCCAAGAAGGTTGGTTTGCGTTTGTCTTTGAAGGCTGCGACCCCTTCTGCAAGGTCAGCAGTGGCCGCGATCATCCCCCCACCCAAGGCTTCGATCAGTGCCGCGCTGTCTTCACCGACGGCGGCATGGATCATGTATTTGCCGACCTCAGTCGCGATGGGCCCATTGGCGGTCAGGCGGTCGGCGATCGCAAAGGCCGCGGCGTGTGCATCCTCTGCGATCTCGGCGACGAAACCCAATGAAAGCGATCTTTCCGCGGAGAGTCGGCGCCCAAAAAGGGCCATCTCCTTGACCGGTGCCTCGCCCATGAGCCGGGTCAGGCGCTGCGTGCCTGACCATCCTGGCACGACGCCGATGCTGGTCTCTGGCAGAGCGAGTGTCGCGTCGGGGGCAATGACCCGGAGATCGCAACAGGCGACCAATTCGAGCCCGCCACCAAATGCATTGGCAGTGATCGCCGCAACAGTGGGCTTCGACAATCGGGCAAATCGGTCAAAGATGCGGTGTCCGTCGCGCACCCAAGCCCTTGCAAATGTTGCGGGCGGCAAGCCAGACCAAGCCGCAATGTCGGCGCCAGCGCAAAAAGCCTTGGCTGGCGCTGCTGTCAGAACAACGGCACGGATGCCTGGATCTTGGTCAAGCGCCATGCAGTGTTGCTCAAGCCGCGCGAGCATGTCTGGGGTGAAGGCATTGAGCTTGGCCGGGTTATCCAACCGCAGTTCTGCCAAAGCCCCATGATATATCAGATGCACATCGCTCATAGCGCCAAGCCCATCGGGCCCTCTTGCAACAGTGCCTTATCCATTGGGCATGCGTCATTGGCGATGCGCACGCGGCCATGGGACGCGTCCACGATGTCGCGGCTTGGCTCGATCCCAGGCATGATTTCGGTCGCGGTCAGGCCTGTTTCGGTCAAGCGCACAACACAGCGTTCGGTAATATAGAGCACCTCTTGGCCTGTTTCGCGCGCGCGTCGGCCTGAAAAGGTGACATGCTCAACCTCGTCCACGAACTTGGTGAATTTGCCCGGCTTACTGATCTTCAGCGCGTCTTCGGTAAGGTCGAACTGTGCCCCCGCCTCGAAAAAGCCGGAAAAAACGATTTTCTTGGCATGGGCGGTGATATCGACAAATCCGCCGCATCCTGCTGTCAGATAGGGCTTTTTGCCAAGTTTAGAGACATTCACATTGCCGACCTGGTCGATTTCCAAAAAGGACAAGAACGACAGATCGAAACCGCCGCCTTGGAAATATGTGAACTGCTGCGGCGCAGGCATATAGCAATCGGCGTTGGAGGCGCAGCCAAAAGCAAAACCGGTCAGCGGCATGCCCCCTGTCGCGCCCTGTTCGATGGCCCAGGTCACCGCTTGAGGGTGGCTTGCTTCCAGCAGCACACGCGGAACCATCGCGGAGATACCAAAGCCCAGATTGGCGGTCATGCCATCGCGCAGCTCCATTGCCGCGCGGCGCGCCATGACACGCTCAACTCCTGGCTCCAGCCGTGTGAAACTTTCCCAGGGCCGGATGATTTCACCCGAGATCGCAGGATCATAGTCGACCTCAGTCGTCTGGAGCTGTTCAGGATCGACCACGATCAAGTCCACCAAATGGGCCGGGACGCGCACATCATGGGGACGCAGAGAGCCCGCCGCTGTGATGCGTTTCACTTGTGCGATCACCAAACCGCCATGATTGCGCACAGCGATTGCCTGGGCGAGACCGCCGAGATATGCGCCCTCGTGCTCATAAGTGAGATTGCCGCGCTCATCCGCGGTGGTCGCCCGGATGATGGCCACGTTGGGCACGATGTTCGGGAAGTGCAGCCAGGTTTGGCCGTCCATTTCCTTGCGCGCGACGATGGGGGTCTTGGCGGCGCGGTCATTCATGGCGCAGCCTTGGCGGGTTGGATCGACGAAGGTGTCGAGCCCCACCTGGGTTAAGACGCCGGGACGACGCGCCGCCACATCGGCGTGCATGTCAAAGAGAATACCGGACGGCACGTTGTATGCCGCGACACGGTTGTCGACCAGCATGCGCCAAATCTCTGGCATCGGTAGCGAAGACGGCCCCGATGGATAGGAGCCCGCGATGATGGTGGAAAGAAGACCATCCTTGGCGATATGGTCAACGCCTTTGATGCCGTACATATCGCCCGCCGCAATGGGGTGCAGGGTCGTAATGTTTTGGGGATGCCCCTCTTGGTCGAAACGCGCGCCGATCGCGGCCAGCATGTGGTCTGGACAGCCGAGACCCGAAGAAGAAGACACAGTGACCACATCGCCGTCTTGGATGCGCGCGGCGGCTTCAGCGGCGGTGACGCGTTTTGAGCTCATCTCTCAGTATCCTGCGTAGTCGACTAAGGTGGTTTGCTCCGACTCGGCGGCTTTGGCGACCGCGAGCGCCACCGCCAGTGACTTGATCCCATCCACCCCATCGGCAGAGGGTGTGCCGGTGCCAGCCACCGCGTCATAAAATTTACCAACGGCGCGGTGATAGAGATTGTGCTCGCTGAAGGTTACGCTTTGTGTGCCCGCTGCATCGGTGATTTGGATCTCACCAATGGGCTGTTGGGTCATCACGTTTCTTGCGACGATTGAGCCCTTGGTTCCATGAAACTCGATACCAGTTCCAGCGAAACCATGGGTGAAGCTTTCATGGGTCTGGACCATGACGCCTGAGGGCATCGACCAAACTGACATTACGCTGTCTTCGACCCCGTCGCCGAGGCCCGAGGCTGCTGCTTGTGCTGATACGCGAACTGGGTCTTCGCCCAAATGGAAACGGATCGTATCCGCGTCATGCACCACGATATCGGGAATGACCCCACCGCCCGCGCCGGGGTTGTTGATACGCCAACCGCGCAGATGCTCGGGCAGGTTTACCGCGTGAAAGACACGCGCGCTCAGCACATCGCCAATGCGTCCCTCCGCGATCAGATCTTGGATTGCAAGATGCGAGCCTGCATTGCGCAAATGGTGGTTGGTTGCGAAAACCACGCCTTTTTCCTTTGCGGCCTCAACCATTTCAACGGCGTTGGCCAAACTCATCGCCAAGGGCTTTTCACACAAGACGTGCTTGCCCGCGGTGATCGCAGAGAGCGCCTGTTCGTGATGCTTTTCGTTGGTGGTGGAGATATAAACCGCGTCGGTTTCGGGCTCGCTGAGAAGCTGGCCCAAATCGGTGTAGCTTTGTGCAATGCCATGCTCTTCGGCGTAGGCCTGACCGCGGGTTGGGTCCGAAGACAGTACCGCGGTGACTTCGCCGCCGGGGGCCGAGCGAAACGCATCGATCATGTATCCCGACGCAATCCGGCTTGCTCCGATCAATCCCCAACGCATCCTATCTCACCTTTTTGGAACGTTCCATATTTGCGGTGTGACTAAGACACAGGAAGGCTCAGGTCAAGCGCCTGGAAGCGCGGCTTCCTTCGTTTCGGTGCTGAGATAGGCCTGCAAAGCGGCTTCTGTGCCTTCGGACCAGATCAAGTTGAGCCAAGCTTCAAACGGCTCCACAAAACGTGGATCACCGATCAGTTCGCCGTAGAATTGGCTTTGTTCGACCCAAGCGCGGGGGCGGGTTTTGGCCGCTTCAGCAGCGGTTAACAACTTGTTCCAAAACGGATCATTCGGTGCGATCTCGGTACCATCTTCGCGGGTGCCTGCACACATCCGTGCCCAGAGCGCTTCCGCGAGGATCAAACCTGAAACCGGCGTGCCAGCCGCCAACGCGTCACGGATATTGGGCAGCACGAAACCGGTGTGACGAGATGACCCGTCAAAGGCGACACGGCGCGTGGTGTCCTCAATAGCTGGATTGCTGAAACGCGATTCGATGAGCGCGATGTAATCCTTCGGCGTCATGTTTTCGATCGGATCAATCAGCGGCGCAGTCTCTTCTGTTTGCACCTTGTTGTAGTAGCGAGAGATCAGCGGGTGCGCCATGCAATCGGCGATGGTTTCAACCGAAAGCAATTCACCTGGGTTGGCGAGGATCTGGTGACCTGCATTCAACACGCGGATCTTCATCGCCTCATAGGGATGGACGTTGTCAGTAAAAGTCGCGCCAACCTTATCCCAATCCGGGCGTCCGGCGCAAAAGTCGTCCTCAATTACCCATTGTCGGAAGTTTTCATGGGTCACTGGCGCTGCATCAACGATGCCGATGTCGCGGGCGAGCGCCAATTCTTTCTCCCCTGTCGCCGGAACGATACAATCGACCATAGAGTTTGGAAAGCTGCAGTTTTGATCGATCCAAGCGGCAAGTTCTGGATCGCTCAACTGCGCGAGGCCCACCACCGTTTTCCGCAGCACCTCACCATTGCCGATTATGTTGTCACAGCTCATTGCTGTAAAGGGCTGAATCCCTTGTTCGCGGCGCGAGCGCAGAGCTTCGACAATCGCCCCAAATACGGTTTTGGGTGTCGAGGGCGATGCTGCATCATGGGCAATGTCTGGATGGTCCGCGTCAAACCCCTTGGTGCTTGGGTCTATGTAGTATCCCCCTTCTGTGACGGTCATTGCAACAATCCTGATCGCAGGATCGGCCATCGCTGCAATGAGCGGGCCATTTTCGGGCTCCACGGGCAGAAAATCGATCATCGGGCCGGTCACCTCTGCAGTGCGCGAGGTTGGTGCCAGTTCGATGAGCGTGGTGAGGTAGTCTTGCTCCCGCAGCCGTTCGCGCATGGTCGCATCGTTTGGTCGGACGCCCGCACCGACAATGGCCCAATCTTTGGCCAGTCCGGCTTGCATCAAACGGTGAAGATACCATGCTTTATGGGCGCGATGAAAATTGCCGACCCCAATATGCACGATACCGGGCGTCAAAGACGTCCGGTCATAGGTCGGGCGGTGAATTTCCGCAGGCAACGAGGCGAGTATAGTGTTCGACAAGCGCATTATTGAACTCTTTCGTCGGCTTGGCTGTTTTATCCTTCGCAGT
>JBCDGN010000126.1:0-9487 GCA_038751255.1 Pseudomonadota bacterium | reverse complement strand
TTCCCATCGTGCAGGTGCTCGATTTCGGCCTCACGGCTGAGGAGACGGCGATCGGGGTTGGGATCCTCGCGCTCATCGTCGTGGAGGTCGGGCTGATTACCCCGCCGGTGGGGATGAACCTGTTCATCATCCATTCGATGGCCCGCGACATCCCCATGGGGCGTACCTATGCAGGTGTGACGCCATTTGTGGCCTCCGACCTGGTGCGCGTCGTGATACTCATCAGCTTTCCAGCCATTACGCTTTGGCTTGTTGGGGTCATGTTCCCGGCTTGACCCGTTTCGGGGCCTTGGGTACGGCTACAACTCCTGGCCCAAGTGGCGGAATGGTAGACGCAGCGGATTCAAAATCCGCCGCCTTTGCGGGCGTGCCGGTTCGAGTCCGGCCTTGGGTACCAGGAAAATAAAGGGTATTCGTTACCTTCGCATTGCAATTGCATTGCCTGCTAGAGCTTCGGTCCCATCAATTGGTCCCACTGTCACGTTCCGTTTCTATTCCGTTCCCAAGCTGCGCGAGTCAGTGATTTGCGACTCGCTTTCTTGCGATAGAACGCGACCATCTCGGGGCTTTGGTTGGTTCTGGCCTGTATCTCCGCGTCGGTCCAACCAGCTTCAGCGAGTTCGATGATGGCCAGCTTTCGTAGCCCGTGAAGGACATACGGCTTGGCCGCGGGGCCCAATCCATCCCTCCAATTCCGGAAAGCCTTTTCGACCGTGTTGTATCCCATCGGCTCGGTCAGATTCTTGCCTAGAATAAAGGTCCCACGGTGGGGAAGAGCGGATATGAAAGCCCTGAGTTTTGGTGGACAGAAGACATCAAAGCGAGTGTCTGACTTTTCATCGAGCATGGACATGTAATCGCCATTGAAATGGCTTCGCTCCATTAGGATCGCCGCTGCCGGCCGCTGTCCGGTACCCAGGATCAGGCGCGCCGCAATCTCCACGACCTCAGGTGCCTCGGACAGCTTATCTACCATCCACGGAGGCCAAGGCTCGTACTCGCGCTGTTTGCCGAAGTGATCAATGCCCTTCACAGGGTTGGGCCCAAGCGGCCAGTCCTGCTTGTCTCTGACATAGTTCCAAAGCATTGATGAGAATTGCAGAAATCGATCTGCCTGGCGCGGCGTTTCAAACAGGCTTGCGTGCTTCTTTCGGAACCCGGCCTTAGTCGACTTCCGCATATCTTTGTTGGCATTGTTCCCCATTAGGTGATCGATGCCGGCGCCGTAGTCTTTGATCTTGCCGGGGCGGTTCTTTATGCGCGGGTCTGCTTTCCAGAGCTCGAAGGCTGCGCGCCAGGTGTAATTAGGATCTGGTGCCTGCTGCTGAGAGTGATTTCCTGCCTCACACTTCCACCAGAGCTCATCCAGTAGCCTAGCATCGCCCTGCCATTTCAGCAGGATTGCGCGCTCTCGCCGCTTGCCATTTTCAAACCAAGTAACCCGGTGATAAGGCTCCCAACGCCCCCCTTCGGAGCGATGTTTCCACACCCATTTCAAGCGCGCTTTGACGATGCGCGGTTTGGGTGGTCGTTTCACTAGCTGATGTCCTGATCTTCTGGAATCGCGGCCTCGCCACTCATGATGGCCTCAATGTCAGACCTTGCCCAGCGTTCAGGAAGCCCAGGCCGCCGTATAGGGCCCGGCAGCGCGCCGCATGCGACTAAGCCAAGGAACTGGGCCTCATCCATATCCATCCACTCACTGGCGGTCTTGGAACTCCCAAACACGGGCTCGTGGCGGGCGCGGGCGGTCATGCAGCCTCTCTTTCCGTAATCGCCAGATGCGGCACGTTCGCTGCGACGATCGCTTTGGCAAGTCCCGGGCACACGGAGTTGCCGCACCCGCTAACCTGCACGCTTTTGGTGAAGGGATGCCAAGTCCAGTCGCCGTCGTTCTCTTTCCATATGCCCTCGATGACATAATCAGCCGGGAAGCCCTGGGCATTGAACAACTCGCGCGGCGTGAGCATCCGCAGACCTATATCGACAACGACGAATTCCTCGCCGTGGATGGTGAGCGTGACATACTCGCCGCCTTCCCAGGCCCCATGGGAGCGCAGGAACTCCGCGACCTCGCGGGCGCGATCCCAGTGTTCTGGACCAAAGCTGGGCTGGGCCAGATCGGCCTGCACATGGGCGAAGCGATCGTTGCCAGTCACTGTGTGGATGGGCTCATGAATGCCAGCGGCCCCAGCGGTGCCATAGTATTTGGCGAAGTACGGTGCGACCAGCTGCTGGTGGGAACCGGTCTGCGTAAGGGTTGAGATCGGCGCATCGACCGGTCGCCCAGGATTAAAGCCTATCCTCTGGGAGTTGTGTTGCGCGAGAAAGGCAGCAACGGCGGCGTGCTTCGCCCCGCCAGCGACGATCGTGCCCAAGGGGGCGTGCGGGTCCAGCGCCCTTGGTGCTTGTCCTGGGCGTTCGCCATAGCCGGTCTGAATAAGTGCCGGAGCCACCACCGCGTGGTGCTGCCCGCCTGCGGTCACGGTCTTCATAGGCTGTTTGACATCGCCCGCACCGCCGCGGGTGTTCGACGTGTAGAGATGGCTCAGGATCGGCGCGATGATGCCCAAAGGGGCTGCGCCGCCAGGGCGCTTGATAAAGCTGTTCGCGGTGACGGTGCCCATCGGTTCATCCATCCGCGACCCGGTTGCGCCGCCGTTGAACCGAGTAATATAGGCGGCCACGTTAGACAGCCCGGCGCCGCCGGCAGTTATCGTGTGTGTCGGCTCGTCTGCCCCGTTAAAGGGTTTCTGAGCGTTGCGCATGGTCATCACGTGCGGGGCGACGACGGCCTTCTCGCCGCGATGGGCGCCGGTGATCGTCCGCATGGGCTCGTCAGTCGGTTCCAGCCTGCCGCCATGGGTCAGGTTGACGATGAACGGTTTTTCTGCGTCCAGCACGTAGCGCTTCATACCGCGCGCGACCCTGGCCAGCGTGTTCTTTGCCAGCGGTCGCTTTGCGCGCAGGCCATGCTGAGCCATGATGGCCTCGCTGGTGTCAAAGATAGACGGGCAGGGCAGCGTCCAGTCGATGCACTCGGCGGCATTGCGCCATGGCTTTAAGCCTCGCCTTTCCGTCTTAGGGTCTTTTGGGTTGCCGTGCGTCGGCATAGGCCAGGTGATCGGTACACCATCGCGCCGAGCTATGAAGAACCAGCGTTTACGGATGGTGGGGTCGCCATAGTCGCACGCGCGCATCTCTCGCGAGGAGGTGCGGTAACCCGCCTTGGCAAAGCGCTTTAGCCAGTCTCTGTATGTGATGCCTGCGAATTCCTTGATCGGCTGACCGTCATTCCCGACCGGCCCCCATGTGGGGAACTCTTCAACATTTTCCATGATGATCACATCCGGCTTTGCCTTTTCAGCCCAGTCAATCACCACCCAAGCGAGATCACGGATATTGCTATCGACGGGCCTGCCGCCTTTGGCCTTCGAGAAATGCTTGCAGTCGGGCGACGCCCAAAGAAGCCCGACGGGTCTTCCTTGGGTGACCTCAAGTGGGTCCACATCCCAGATGTTGCTGTCCAGGTGAAGCGTATCCGGGTGATTGGCGGCATGGAGCTCTAGGGCGTTCGCATCGTGATTTATCGCAACGTCCGGGCTGCGGCCCAGAGCCATCTCAATGCCAGTGGATGCGCCGCCACCGCCAGCGAAGCTGTCAATAATCATTGGATTGGTCACACCATCACCTCACAGAAGCTCTATTCGGCTCGGATCGACCGAGCTCTTGCCGCCATCCTGCCACTGCACGGAAATCGTGATCGCGCCCTTAGAATTGACCGGACCGAACCCGCGGATATGGCCCAGCTTCTTGTGTTCAGTTTCCCGAACCACGCGGCCCAGCCGGTATTCGCCAGCGTTTTGTAGTGGGGCTGTTTTGGAAGGGGTCATGCCGCCTCTCTCTCATGTCGGTTCAGTGGAATGTCCGCGACGGCGTCCACCTGAGCAAATTTGGAGGCTGGCACGACCGACATCTTTACTAAGTCGACCTCAAGACAAATGACCTCAAAGAGTTCCATCTTCGCTTCGTCAAAATTGCGATAGGCAATCTCTGAATATCCGTAGCCAGCAGGGGTCTCGCCTCGCCACGTAAATGGCTCCGAGCAAAGCTTGCGCAGGTTCATGGCCACACCGTCTGGTGTGCGCAGAAGGTATGCCGGAGATTTGGACCACGCGTGTCGATCGACCCCGCTCCGAACAGTGTACGAGCCTTCAATTTTTCTCAGAAACATGCCGTCAGATGCGCGGCGGATCATGTACAGCCGCATGATCTCCCCTCCGCCACCTCGAGAACGTTCTTCCAGATCGGTTCATACCGGTGTACGATCACCCAAGGGTTTTTGACCCACGATCCGGGGCCGTTGATGTGCTCCCAGATCTCCCGATAATCCTCAACGGGTGTGAGTCCGTCCTGCATGTCATGTTGCACCCAACCGGGACACCCTTCTCTGACCGCCGCTTCCATTGTGATGTCCTGCAGGCGCTCAATACGCACTTCGGTGACGCGCAAGGTCAGGCGGTTGGCCCATTTCGGCATATGGAGTGACGGGCGCCACCGGCACGGTCCCGTCCCAGGAGACCACGTGTATTCCCAATAGGTCATGTCGTTTAGCGCAACCTTTGAGTTCGCGGCATCCTGACGAGACTGTTCGATCAGACGGCAAAGAATGTCGCCGTCTTCGACGTGCCTCCATTCCTTGAGTGGCCCGTCCTCAAAATCGACAGCAATATCTGCATTGGCGTAGTGCCAAGCCCCTACGCGCCATCTTTCTTTCGCCCAGATCAGATCGCCGGCCTGGACCCGCGGGTAGATGCGATGAACGGTCTCTTCAAAAACGTCCTCGTTGGGCCCGTGTTTCCAAGGCAATTTCAGGTATGGGCCAGGATTGCCAACTGGTGACGGGCCCGGATCGATCCAAGCCCCGTCCCAGTCCCACTCTTGGGCCTTGTCGAGTTTCGTCCAAGGTCCGCCGTTAAACAGGCTGTTATTCTGCGTCAGCACGCGCCGTGTTTCGGTTTTGAGGCCTTTAAGGTGGGCCTGCATCATCGGGCCAGAGAAGAGCATCGGGATTTGCTTGGTCATCGTCCCTTGCCCCATGTCTTATTGAGCCCAAGCTCGCGCCGAATTCCGACTACGCAGCGGTAGACTTCACGAGCGTCTTCAACAGTGCGTAGCTCGGCGGTGTGGTATTCTGGAATTCCAAGATGGCGGGCGATGCGTGCGTAAAGCTTGCTTCGATCCATCTTTCGATTGCGCCAAATTGGATCGAGAATTGCGTGAATTTCCGATCTTGCCTTCCGTAGGTGCGGCGTCGGAATGCTGCCAAGTGGCTTGGTTGGTTCGTCTGAGCGGTGGTGGCAACCGACGAATTTCTTGCAGTCGTCGCACTTCCAGAATGGGAGCTCAGCCAGATCGCCCCGATGCGGATATACCTCTTTCCCATCAGTTAGGCGGGCATCTACATCCTTATCGCAGTTACAGCAGAACACCCTCATCTGCTATTGCCCCACATTTTCTTAGAGTGTTCTTTGGCCTCGGCGAAAGTATTCAGCCAAGCGTAGAGGAAGGCGGATCGCTGCTCCTTCAGCCATTCCCATGGGAAGAAGATGGCCGCCATCGCGTACATGCAAACTGTGAGGAGGCAGAGCATCGCGATTTTTAAGGTTTGCCTCACGCCCTCCCCCCCACAGCTTTCTGCCCAGCAGTAGACCGACCGTCGGGCGACAGGACCTGATGCAGCTGGTCGAGGTTTAGGTGCGCGTAGCCGCTTGGTATCTCCTTGCAATAGCCGTCGCCCATCGGGCGAACCAAAGGCCCAACACTATTTGCGCGCACGATCCGCCCTTTGTTGACCTCTGGGGGCTTGCGAAGGCGGCAGGGCACCCACTGGCCGAACGTGTTCCTCGTCTCGGCGTAGAACATCGGTTTGTCGTCCACGGGTTTCACGCGACGGGAGGCGAATGTGAGCAATGCGGGATCGGCTGCCCGTTCGGATTGTTCGGCCTGCTGTGTCATCACCGTCTCCTAATTCTTCCCCGACGCGCCACCGGCAAAGCCGTTCCACTCGCGCGCCGAGGTGCCCCGACACCATGCCGGGGCTTCAAAAGTCAGCCACTCTAAGCTTTCGCTTTGGCGAGCTCCTGTTCCCACTCTTTGAGCAAGTCGCCTGGGAGCTTTGGAATTTGGTCTGCGTAAAAGGTCGCCACGGCATCCGGCGCGCCTGCCTCTTTGAGGTCGATCAACATGCTTTTCAGGAGGTTTCGGCCATGCTCCTGGTCTAGCTTGGCTTCACCTTGAGCATCCGTATCCGGTTCGGGATCGTTGGGCGCGTGTTCCTGCGCAGTTGTCTTTTCTGGCGCGGGTTCGGCGTCTGGCTGAGGTGTCTCATTCGCCGAAGCATCCGGGTCGACCACCTCTGCTTCCACAACCGAAGCGTCTTTAGCCGTGTCCGGTGATGGTTGGTTTGTTGCCTGATGTGTTTGAGGGGTGATGTCGCGCATCTCCCCTGTTTCGAGCTCGATCTGGCTTGGGACACCGATCATCACCTCTGGGCAGTAAAGGCGGATCAGTGCCGCGGCAGAGCGATATCGAAGCATCAGCTGCGGCATGCTTTTGTACTTCGGGTTGCGTGTCCACTGCTCTGCCTCCGCCATGGCCATGTCACAGGTGAATTCCACGCGCTTGCCCGTGCCAGAGGTCTCGGCGAACGCATTGACGCTCAGGTTCTTTCCTTCGCCGGTCACTTCCCAGTCGATCGGGTTCTTGAACACGCCATGCTGGTTAGCCTTGGAGATCAGGTACGAAGTTGACCAACCGGGCTTGCCGCCGACGAAGAATATGTTCTGCGCGACGGTCAAAGGGTTTTCGTTGAGGCGCTGCGCCATGTCGATGACGAGAACTGCGTTTGCAACTGCCTGCTGTTGGCTGCCCTTCCTCAGGTGCTCTGGAAACAGCGCGGAATTAGCGAGCATGGTGCCAACGCGCTGCATGTGCTGGAAGGTCTCCGGGTTCATCAATCCAGATAAATCTGGCGCGGGTACGGGTGTAAGTGCTGTCATGGGGTGGTCTTTCCTTAGGCGATTTGTTGGATTTCGGTGACTTCAATCCCGGGAATGGACCCGTCCACGTAGTCTTTCTTGCGCACCGCTTCGGCGGCGAAAGACCGCAAGACTTCAGCGATGCGCGGGTCGTCACGGAAGTGGAGAAAGAGCACATTGATGTTGGTGATGGTCACTTGTTTAACGGTCCGCTGCGCGAGCGTGCGCCCGGCGCCAGTCATTGAAGCGACCGATGTGCTAGGACCTTTGGCGGCGATTGCCGCATCCTTCTCAGCCTGCTCGAGTGCGGCTTGGGCATCTACCTGACCGCCGACGTCGTTGCTTTGCTGGGCGGCTGCCAGCGCCGCTTTCGCTTCTTCCTCGCGACGCTCTGCCTCGGCAGCTTCTGCTTCCTTCTGCTGGCGCTCTTCTTCAGCGCGGCGCGTCACATAGGTGCCCAGCTTGGCCTTTAGCTGTTCCGTTGCAGATTTCAGCTTAGTCGACATCGGCGTAAATGCGTCCTGTACAGCTCTGCCAGCATCATCATGGGGCTTCTTTGCTGCCTTTCGTGCGTCCTCAACGGACTTGTGCAGGCCGCGCAAACCGCCGATCTGATCTGTGATCTGCTGCGCAGAGGTTTCGTCGGTGATGTCTGGAAGATCGAGCCAGACCTGTGTGGCCTTTAGGAACTCGTCTGTACGTCTCTTGAGCTCCGCAACAATGTGCGGATCGAAGGCCGGGGGCAGATTGTGGCCGATCGGAGCTGCATCTTCAGGCATGGAAATATCCTTGTGGCAATGTTGGGGTGGAAGAGAGGTCGACCTTGCCTTTGGCGTCAGCCATGTGCGGGCTGCGCAGGCGGTAGTCGGTCAGGTGTTCGAATTCGGCTTGCGTGATCGGCGTTAGCCACGTCCATTGCCCCTCGGGGTCATCGGCACGCAGGCCGTCGACTTCAAAGCCAATCGTTTCGGGGCCGAGAAGCTCGTTGGTATTTGGGCAGATATCGCGCTCAATAAAGATGCGCGCAGGCACCCATGGGCCACCCTTTGTCAGCTTTGTCTTGTACCAGCCGCACTGAGGTATGCCGTCATGCGTCGGGGGCTCCCGGCCGGATACCGCAGCAGTATGCCAAGCGTATAGCTGCAGGAACGAAGACGGCTTACGCATCGACAGCCTCTCCCAAGAGCTCAGCCTTTTGCCTCTTACTCAGGCGATTGTCGTTCTCGGTGATTTCCTTGCGCCAGGCAGCAGCCTTGGCATGCGCTGCCATGGGCGTCGCGCCGCGCCAGTGCATGTGCCAGCCCTCTATGATCGCTCGGGCGGGCTGGTTTGGGTCAGATAGGCAAGTGAAGGTGAATATCTTGCGCGTCATGATGTGACCAAGCGCCATGTCAGCCTCCGAATGTGACGTTGAAATGCGCGAGGTTCGCGATGGCCTTGGCGGCAACGTGCGCCGCGACAAACGCGCCGAACACGATGCACAGGGATATTGCCGTGGTTCTGACGCGGGCGCGAAACTGCCAACCGGGTTCCGCGCGAACGTCACGGCGCCGGGGGCGATGCGCCCATGCTGTGTTTGAGAAGCGGCTCATGACAGCAGCCACGCAAACAAGGCGATCCAGCAAAGGACGGCGACCACAAACACCAGCGGCCATACGCCGTTTTGTGTTTTGTGGTCTTTCTCATGAAAACCAGCGCGCAGATTAGCTATCTCGTCCGCGTGGTTGCGAGGTTTACCGTTCGGCGGGAACTCGGGCCGTGTCATGCTATGGCTTCCAGATCGGTAGCCGCAATGAACGGGTTGATTTCGAAAACGATGGTCTGAATATCAACCACCGCCGGTATTACACTTGCGGTTGAGCACCTATCAGCCTCATAGATGCCATCTTTTCGCTGATAGATTATGTCGCCAACTGAGAGCTGAGCGCGCACTCCATTTGGATTGACGCATCTGACTGTAATCGGACGGGTGACTTCAAAGGCGGTGTTCACGCTGGCACCTCCGCATCAGTCGGTTCTTCTTTAGTTTTGGGGGAGGTCGGCTCAGCAGGGCAAAGCTCTATGGTCTGGAAAATCCAGTCTTTGTACTTTCGCCAGAACTTGAGAGCCGACCTGCCATCCATTTGCGCAATCCGCGCATCATCAAAAGTGACCCAGTCAGAAATGGCGTGCTTTTCGCAGCCAATCTGC
Organism: Pseudomonadota bacterium; assembly: GCA_038751255.1. Taxonomy (GTDB): domain Bacteria; phylum Pseudomonadota; class Alphaproteobacteria; order Rhodobacterales; family Rhodobacteraceae; genus JANSYP01. Next base: position 257 of record JBCDGN010000126.1, on the reverse strand, counting down.
AAAACCTCAGACGTATATGTGATTGGGTATTGCTCTAGCTGAATGCACTTGACCCATTTGTTTACGCCGCTTGCGCCCCTGAGGTTTGCGCCCCCGAGGTTTGCGCCCTCGAGGTTTGCGCCCTCGAGGTTTGCGCCCCAGAGGTTTGCGCCCCTGAGGTTTGCGCCACAGAGGTTTGCGCCCTCGAGTTTTGCGCACGCGAGGTTTGCGCCCCAGAGGTTTGCTCCCCAGAGGTTTTCTCCCTAGAGGTTTGAGTC
>JBCDGN010000125.1:0-9704 GCA_038751255.1 Pseudomonadota bacterium | reverse complement strand
GTGCAGAGGCCACGGCTTCTTCATGGGTTAGAGAGCCTTCAAGTTTCTCCGACGCACCGGGCATATCCACGCCCAAACCCGCCAGATGACGACGATAAAGATCGGCACGGTAGCAGTTCCGCGCGGTTTCAATCGCTGCGGGACGATCAAGCCCAGTGCGCTTGGCCAAGTTCGAGGCGATCCAGGCCGCCTGACTGCGCCAGGGGAAGTTTGCCGCCTTTCGGTAAAAGTGGAGAAAGTTGTTCACTTCCCCATCGAACCCGTTTCCTTTGGTCACCAAACGGCCCATCAGAGCGCGATCGATCACGTCGACAGGAAGGTCGAGGTATTCGCGCCGGGCCAACAGCTCTCCGGCCATCATCCGGTTTTCCCATTCGGCCAGCCAACGCGAAGCGCGGCCGATGGCGCGCATCAAACGCCCCGCAGTGTCGTCATTCGCCTCGACCCAGTCATGACGCACCGCAAGCACTTTTTCCGGCGCAAAAGCCCAGATCGCGGCGCCTGGCAGAATTAACTCGCCGACGTTGCGTTCCACTGCAATCGATCCCCAGGGTTCGCCCACGCAGAATGCTTCAATCTCGCCCTCGGCCATCGCCTCGGCCATATGGGGTGGGGGCACAGTGCGCACGTCGAGCTCATCTGGCGCGCGCATGCCCAGTGCTCCGAGCCAATGGTAGAGCAATTCCGCATGCATCGAGAACGGAAAGGGCACGCCCACTCGCAGATTGCGCCGTGTGGCCGCAATCAGATGACCGCCGGTGCCTCTGGGGTCGTTGAAACTGCCTTGCCAGCCTTGTTGCCGCATTTGATCGGCCAAGTCGGGACTGACCCCAATGACGTTGCCATTGACCGACAGAACCATCAAAGCGTCGATCCGATTGGGCCAACCGCCGAGCCCCAAGGACATTGCGACCGGCACCGGCGACAGCATATGTGCTGCGTCCAAGGCGCCAAGCGCCAGGTGATCTCGCAGTGTCGACCAAGAGGGCTGGCCATAAAGCTCCAGCGTCAGACCTTCTTCCTGTGCGAAGCCCATTTCGCGTGCGACGACCAAAGGGGCGCAATCAACCAAAGGGATGAAGCCGCATTTGACGACGCGGGTATTCATTTCAAAAGATCCGCGGCAGTCACGAGGGCCTGGGCCACATCGACCAGCTTTTTCCCGGAATCCATCGCCGTCTTACGCAAGAGCGCATAGGCTTCATCTTCGCTTAGACCGCGCGCACGCATCAGCAGGCCTTTCGCGCGATCGATGGTTTTGCGTTCCGCCAAGGCCGCGCGCACGGTTTCCAGTTCGCTGCGCATCTGGCTGACCATATTGAACCGTGCAATCGCAGCATCGAGCACGGGTTTGATCCGCTCCGGTTTCAGCCCATCGACGACATAAGCCGACAAGCCTGCCTCTATCGCCGCGCGGGTGAGTTCATCATCGGAACGATCGACAAACATCGCCACGGGCCTTTCTTGCGCGCCGGAGGCGAGGCTCAGCGCTTCCAAACTGTCCCTGCTGGGATTGGAGATGTCGATCAGCACCACATCGGGCGCGATCTCGGTCAAACGCCGGGTCATCGAACTCGTTTCCCCCAAGACGATGACCTCGAAATTGCCCGCGTCCCGTAATCCATCGACAATCTGGCGCGAGCGGTCGACATCCTCTTCGACAATGGCGATCTTTAGGGAAGGTGTCATTGTCGTGTCCGCAAAAAGATGGCTCGAACCTACTAAGAGTGTTTTTCGGGTCTGCTTTGCATTCCTGTCGGCGCCCACTGGCACCGCATTAGCGTAGCTGTCATGGCGTTTTTCGCAAGTGCAGAAATTATCTGTGAATTCACGTCAAAATTGTGCTACAGATATTGCGGGGCAGTTTTGTAGGTGTGGTTGATATGTTCCGTTGGTTTGCGATTGCCGCCTTTGGCATGTGCGTTTCGTTTGTTGGTCAAGCCAAGGCCGATGTGGTGAGTTTTACGTTTGATGCGGGTCCGGTGACGTTTCGGGCAGAGAACCTGCGTCCCAATATGGCGTTCTTTTCAGATTTCATTGTTGGTGAAACGATCTTCGTGACGATCACCATTGATGACCAGCTTCCCGATTTGCGGCCTTTGCCGTTCAGAGGCCGGTATGTTGATCGTATCACTGGTGGAGCGACTATTCGCGGCGGCACCAGCGGGACAACTTTCGATATCACCAATGGCATCGAGATCGAGCTTGATCAGCCCAATGAGATTGACTTTACCAGCCCACCGCTTTTGGGCGCGCCAAACATCAACACCATCCTCTTCGATGAACCAAATGGTGGTGATATCGACATTCGCAGCCGTTTCTTCCTGCCGATCACACTGCGTCCGAGTGTTTTGGAGAATGTGATTGCGGGCTTCACGCGCAAGCTTACCGGCGCACCCGATTTCCGGTTCAATCGCCTTCAACTCGATCAGATGTCCGAGGCGAGCATCATCATCTTCAACCTAACCGGGCCCCGCGAGGTGTTGAGCTTCGGTCCCGTTCCAGGACGGAGCGGTCCTGCGCCGGTTCCGCTGCCGGCGACGTTGCCGATGCTCGGTGGGGCCATCGCGGTTATCGGCCTCGGCGCGCATCTGAGAGCGCGTCGGAAGCGCGCTTAAGCGAACGGATCTTCTAGGTAGCGCACCGCCGTGAGGTAGAGCCCTTGCGGCGGACAAACCGGTCCACAGGCCGCGCGCGATTTGGCCAACAAAACCTTGGCCACGCGGTCAGGTGGCCATGAACCAGCCCCCACGCGTTCTAGCGTTCCCACGAAACTCCGCACTTGGTTGTGTAAAAAGCTTCGTGCCCGCAGGTGAAACCGATACTCTGTGCCCTCAGGCAAGGGATGGGCCGCAATCTCAAGCGCATCGAGCGTCTTGACCGGACTGTCAGCCTGACAAATTGAGGACCGGAAGGTCGTGAAATCATGGCGACCGAGAAGATGCGCAGCCCCCTCGCGCATCGCTCTAAGATCCAGGTCGTGGTTGACGTGCCAAGCAAGGCCTTTGTCATGGGTCAGCGGGGCCCGACGCGCAATCAGGCGAAACAAGTAGCGCCGTTCCAGCGCCGAAAAGCGGGCATGCCAGTCATCTGTCACAGGTGCGGCGCGAAGAATTACCACCGGATCAGGCTTTAGGTGATAGTTCAGCGCCTCCGACAGTCGAAACGGATCCCAGTCCTTGGCCAGGTCGCAATGCGCCACTTGTCCCGAGGCATGGACGCCTGCATCGGTCCGACCGGCGGCGGCGATCCCGGGATGGTCGGGATCGAGCTTCCGCAGTGCCTCTTCCACGCGTTGTTGCACCGAGGGCTGATCCTTCTGGCGTTGCCATCCGGAATATGGGCCGCCGTGATATTCTATTTTGAGCGCGTAGCGAGGCATAGGCCGTTCTCTAGTCTGCCTCTGGGGCGCTCGGCAACGGCTTCTCGCTTTGACCATGGTCCTCGGCAGCCCGCAGAGCTATCTACCCCTTCGAAGACAACTTGGAGAGTACAATGGCGAAACTGGCATTTCTGGGCCTTGGGGTTATGGGCTATCCGATGGCGGGGCATCTGCAGGCCGCAGGACATCGGGTGACGGTCTATAACCGCACCGCCGCAAAGGCTGAAGCCTGGGCCAAGCAGCATGGCGGTGACTATGCTTTGACACCGAAGCAGGCGGCGCAGGATGCAGATTTCGTGCTGTGTTGTGTTGGCAATGATGATGATCTGCGTTCGGTTGTATTGGGAGAAGACGGCGCGCTTGCAGGTATGAATTCGGGTGCGACTTTCGTCGATCACACCACAGTATCAGCTCTGGTTAGCCGAGAGCTGGCAGCAGATGCTGCGGCCCAGGGTATTGGATATGTGGACGCCCCGGTCAGCGGTGGTCAAGCGGGGGCAGAGAACGCGCAATTGGCGATTATGTGCGGTGGCACACCAGAGGACTTCGCCGCTGCCCATCCGGTTATGGACAGCTATGCCAAGGCGGTTACCCATTTCGGTCCTGTCGGCAATGGCCAGCTCACCAAAATGGTCAACCAGATCTGCATTGCCGGACTGGTGCAATCGATATCAGAGGCGCTCTATTTCGCCATGGAGGCGGGGCTTGATGCGAAGAAGGCGGCAGCACTTGTCAGCCAAGGCGCTGGCGGGTCCTGGCAATTGGCCAACCGCGCGGACACAATGATCGACAATGAATTCAATCACGGCTTTGCGGTGGATTGGATGCGCAAAGACCTCGGTATCGCATTGGAACAGGCGCAAGCCATGGGGTTGAGCTTGCCGGTGGCGGCCCTGGTCGATCAGTTTTACGGAGATGTTCAGGCTATGGGCGGTGGTCGGTGGGACACTTCGAGCCTAATTCAGCGGTTCCGCAAGCTTCACGACCAAGAGGTCTAGGTGACATCTCTGGGCCGGGTTGCGGCATAAATCCAGAGCCCGGCCAGAACGAAGGATATCACCGCATTCCATCCTGCCATGGAGAGCCCCAGCATCTGCCAAGCGATCTCGTCACAGCGCACCAGTGGTGCCTCCATGATCTGCGCGAGCAGTTCTTCGGGGGTCAGTGCCCCAATATCTTGACCCCCGGCACACGCGGTCAGGCCTTCCCACCAACCGCGTTCAACGCCCGCGTGAAACAACCCAATCGCGCCAGAGCTTGCCGCGGCCAACGCCCCGAGCCAGGGCCAAAGCCACCCCGGCAGTGCCAGCGTAAGCCCTGCGATGAGGATGGCCGCCAAATGCGGCCAGCGCTGCCACAAACACATTTGGCAGGGTGCCAACCCGCCAAGATATTGAAACGCCAAAGCGCCAAGCAAAAGCCCCGCAGAGCCGGCAGCCGCCAAAAGGACTGCCAGCCTGCGCGTCATAGGTATCTCACCGCTGCAAAGCCGCCGACCAGCAAGACACAGAAGATCGTGAACATCAGGCCTAGACGTTTCTCGATAAAGTCTTTGATCGGCGGGCCGAATTTCCACAATAGGCCCGCAACGATGAAGAAACGTAGCCCGCGCGCGAAAAGGGATGCGATCATAAAGACCGCAAAATTAAGCCCCGTGCTGCCGGAAAGGATCGTGATCACCTTATAGGGGAAGGGCGTTATCCCAGCGATCAGAACCGCCCAGGCGCCCCATTCATTGTAGCGCGTCGCGAATTCGTCGAAGTATTTTTCCTTGCCATAGAACTCGAGCACCGGCAGGCCGATACTGTCGAACAAAAACGCGCCGATATAATAGCCGAAGGCGCCACCAAGGACGGAAAACACCGTACAGACCCCGGCGATCAGCCAGGCCTTGCGCGGTGCGGCGATGATCATTGGGATCATCAAGATATCAGGCGGAATTGGAAAAACAGAGCTTTCCACAAAGGCAACGGCCGCCAAGGCCCAGAGCGCGTATCGCGTCTCCGCCAGGCTGAGCGTCCAATCATACAGTCGTCGCAACATTGTCGAGCGAGATCCCTTACTTTTTACAGGTCCCCCGTTTCACGTGTTCGTTGCAAACGGTCAAGAGGGCCCAATCACGCAGGGGCTCATGGGCATTTCACGGTTGCAGCCATGGCCGTGCTTGGGCAAGGAACGGCGCGATGGCTGACCTCGCAATCACACGGTCCGCGCTAGCTTTCGCGCAGTCTCTCGCGCGCCTCTTGGCGCTTTTTGGCGGGGTCGTGGTTCTGTGCATGGGGATCGTAACTTGCCTTTCGGTGACGGGCAGGGCGCTGTCCGGCATCGGCCTGGGTCCGATCACCGGCGATTTTGAGTTGGTCGAACTCGGCTGCGCGGTGGCCGTCTTCAGTTTCCTGCCTTGGTGCCAAGTGACGCGGGCACATATGCGGGTCGATCTGATTGGTCCTTTGGTGCCAGAGAGCCTATACCGCTGGCTGGGCTGGCTCGGCGATCTGGTGCTGACCGCGTTTTTGGCCCTTCTCCTCTGGCGTCTTTGGCTCGGTTTTGGAGAACGCTTTCCCTATGGTACCGCGCCGGTCAGAGAGCTTTTGGGTTTCGGACCACCGCCTTTCTACACCGAGACCACGTATGAATTGCAGCTGCCGATGTGGATCGCGTACGGTATTTCCGCGCTCGGAATGGCATTGGCGGTGCTTGTCTCTGTGATCATGTTATTTCAGTCCGCACGCCCTGGGGCCAGGCAAACGGGCGCTCCGCTGTGACCGGTCTGGCTGCAGCAGGAATGGGGCTTGCGGCGCTTGTGTTGCTCTTGGCGTTGCGCGTGCCGATCGCCGCGGCAATGGGGGTGGTTGGCTTCTGCGGCACCTGGGCCGTGATCGGGACGCCCGCAGCAGGGCTGAGCCAGCTAAAAACGCTTAGCTTTGATAGTTTCGCCAGCCACTCGCTGTCAATCATCCCACTCTTTTTGCTGATGGGTCAAGTCGCGACACGATCCGGGATCAGCGCTGCGCTCTATCAGGCTGCGGCTGATTGGGTCGGTCATCGTCGCGGCGGTTTGGCCATGGCAACGGTCGCTGCCTCCGCCGGGTTTGGCGCAATTTGTGGATCATCACTCGCCACAGCCTCAACCGTGGGACAGGTGGCATTGCCAGAGATGCGGGCGCGGGGCTATGACGAGGGGCTTTCCACTGGGGTTCTCGCTGCAGGCGGGACACTGGGCATCTTGATCCCACCTTCCATTGTTTTGGTGATCTACGCGATCCTCACAGAGCAAAACATCGTCAAAATGTTTGCCGCGGCCTTTATCCCGGGTCTGCTTGCCGCCCTTGGATATCTGATCGCTGTCGCCCTGATCGTTCGTGTGCGCCCTAAGGCAGCAGAGCGCTCCGCTCGGTTGCCCATCGCCGCGCGATGGCGCTCACTTGGCCGCGTGTGGCCCGCCGCTGCCATCTTTGGTCTGGTGATGGGGGGTATGATTGGCGATTGGGACTGGGGCCGGACAGGCACACAAGCGCTCTTTACCCCAACCGAGGGCGCAGCCGTCGGCGCTTTGGCGATGTTGGCCTATGGGGTGGGGGTCGGAGGCTTGCGTCTGCGCGGTCTGGGGGACGCCATCCTTGAGACCGCCTCTGCCACCGGGTTCATCTTTTTGATCCTGCTCGGTGCGCAGATGTTCAACACGTTTTTGGCCTACACGCAGACACCTCAAGCGCTGGCAGCCTGGGTCAGCGCTCAGGACTTTGCTCCGATGGTGGTCTTGGTGGGCATGCTACTTCTTTACCTCTGCCTGGGCTGCGTGATGGACAGCCTCTCGATGATCCTTCTGACGGTGCCGGTCTTCTTTCCGATCATTGCTGAGCTCGATTTTGGGATGGCACCGCAAGACATCGCCATTTGGTTCGGTATTCTGGTTCTGATCGTGGTCGAGGTCGGGTTGATCACGCCCCCGGTGGGTCTGAACCTCTTCATCATCAACCGGCTCGCGCCTGATGTCCCCATTCGCGCGACATATCTGGGCGTCTTGCCATTCTTGGCCGCTGATATGGTGCGCGTTGCCTTGCTGCTGGCGCTTCCGGGCCTCACCTTATGGGCAGTTCACTGGATCGGCTGAAGGCGCGTTGACGCTGCCCGCCAGTCGGTCTAGTCACACCAAGGGCCCGAGTGGCGGAATGGTAGACGCAGGGGATTCAAAATCCCCCGCCGCAAGGCGTGCGAGTTCGAGTCTCGCCTCGGGCACCACCGCAAAAACAAAACGTTAACTAATTATATTCATCTATTAGTTTGACGGTAAAATCTTTGACTCACCGGATTGACTCACCGTTTCTTGGTTTGTTCTGTTCTTGTTCTGTGCCATTTCAGCGGTCGGTTTCGCGACGCATCTGCGCATTTCGAGACATGATCTTGCGGTTGGCTCTCTGTCGATAGTAGGCCACTGTCTCTGCGCTCTGGTTGGTGATTGATTGGATCTCTGCATCACTGCAACCGGCCTCGGCAAGCTGCACAATAGCGAGTTTTCTCAATCCATGCAGAACGTAGGGGCGCGCCGCTTCACCTAGACCTTTACGCCACGAGCGAAACTGCTTCTCGACCGCATCATACCCCAGCGGGTCGTTGAGGTTCTTTGACAGCACGAAGGCGCCGCGCTTAGGTATTTGGTCTAGGTGCTTCCGGAGTGACGGTGGGCAGAACACCTCAATCACTTCACTCCCTTTTCGTCGCGAACCTTCATCCACTCGCCGTCAAAGTCACTCCATAGGGACTGCACGGACGCACCGGGCCGCTCGCCTTTCCCAAGGATTAAAACTGCAATGGTTTGCACGTTCTCGGGCGCGTTTGGCAGGGCATCGACCATCCATTGCGGCCACGGCTCAAACGGGCTTTGGGTGCCGTAGAAATCCCAATTGCGGGCAGGATTCGGACCTAAGGGCCAGTCGAGCTTTCCAACAGCATAGTTCCATAGCTTGGAAACCATCTGCACGCGCCAGTCAGCTTTGCGAGGCGTGGGCGCCAAAACGGAGTGGACGCTCCGCAGGTCGGCTCGCGTTAGATCGGAAACAGCCTTGTGCTCGTTGTTCCTAAGCAAGCTGTCCATGTGGCGCCTGTATGACGCTCTGGTGCTCGCTGCGAGCTTTGATTGCTCCCTTGGGTCGGTGCGCCACTCCTTTACCAAAACGCCCCATGTGCGCGGTGATCGGCGCTCTTCTATCTGTGTCGGGTGCTTTCCAGCGCGGGCTTTCCAGTATTCAGCATCAAGGCGCTGCTCATCGCCCCGCCAGTCGAGCTTGATCTCTCTTCGGCGCTCTTTGCCACCATCTGTCCATGTCACCCGGAAATAGGGTTCGTGGACGCCTTTGCGGTTCTTTCGCCAGATCAGGTTTGGTTTTTGGGGCAGTCTGGTCACGCCTCAAAAGAGCTCGGCGGTTTCGCTGTTTCGCCAGTTGCAATTGCCCGCACTTCTTCCGCATTCCAACGGAGAAGCGGGCCGCATTTTCCCGGCTTAGGCAATACACCCATATCAACAAGGTGGCGGAATTCGGCAACGGTCATGTCAAGCATCCTGGCCGCGCTCGCCTCCTTTAGCAATATGGGCTCTATCTTTGTCATCATACAGCCTCAGGGCTTGTCGCGCCACCCGTTACGCTTTGGAAAACTACCCCAAGGGATTTCGCATTTGCCAGCGCCTCCGCGCCCCGCGCACCTGCAGACATTAAGGTTGTTCCAGATCCGGGTTGCTCACCAATGGACCCATCCGGCCTCTCAAACTTCACTTTAGGAGCGACAAATAGGACTGCGGATGCTTGCGGCGCGAATTCCTGCCACCAGGGCGCTGACGTCCTATCGGGCATTAAGGCGATGCCGTTGCCGTGGTCAAAGAACTTTTGCAGCCACTTTATCTTTGTAGATTGGTGGCCAAAAGGTGGATTCATCCAAATAAAGCCACGCCAAGGGAGTTCTAGCGAGCGTTCATAGTACCACTCATTCGCAGGGACATATCTTGGCCCATCTGGCGGCGCAGCAACATCAAGGTCGAATGTCTCGCCTAGGGCGTCAAAGATGTAGGCGGGCGTGTACCAGTCATCCGACTTTCCGGCTTCCTCGTATGCTGACATCACACAGCCTCAGGGAGCGGGGCGGTCATTCCTGGGGCTCCACATCAAACAGCGGCAGCGGCTCGCTCACAGCGGCCGCGCGTTGCTTGGCTGACCCGTCCCCTTTGAACGCAGCCACTCTGAGTGAAAGAATGGCTTGTTCGAAGGAGAAGAGCGATGGGTGCGAAGCGCTACAAACCCGAAGAGATTATTTCGAAGCTGCGTGAGGC
>JBCDGN010000124.1:0-10076 GCA_038751255.1 Pseudomonadota bacterium | reverse complement strand
GGGGAGTTTTGTTTTCAAGTTCCGCTACAGCAGTCTTGAATGAAAAGAGATATACGAGAAAACCGCGGGTCCTTCCCGGGCATGTAGCGTGGGGGTAATTCGCACGGTGCTCTCTCAGCCAACATGCGAATCGCGAAAACTGGGTGTTTGGGTTGGGGTTGTTGTTTTCGTAGGCTACTGCTCTTCTTGCAGAGGCTTACCCACCCTTCGCGACGGACTTGAGGTCTTCGGCGTCGGGGACTGTACGCCGTGTTTGTAAAACCGCTACAAAATTCGCCGCCACATCATCCCATGTTCTGAGCTGTGTTGCTGCCACCCGCGCTTCGAGCATTTCTCTGTGAGACGGGAGGGAGATCAGTTTGCGGCAGGCGGCGTAGATGCTGTTGATCGACTCTGCATCGCAATACTCGACCATATCCCCGCCCACTTCGGGCATGGCGGAGTTGTTGGCCACGACACCGGTTTTGCCAAAGCCTAGCCCTTCGCCGATCGGCAGACCCCAGCCTTCATATTGGCTGACCATCGCGGTGAAGAGGCAGTTCTTGTAGAGAAACGCCAGTTCCCGGTCGCTGGGGCGTTCGGCGATCTCGACCCAACCGCGCAGATTGCCGGTTGCGTTGAGGGCCGCGTGGAAGTCTTCGATGAGCCAGCCGAGCTTGCCGGCGAAAACCAGTTTGGGCGCGTCGATGTCTCGGTCTTCGATGAGGCGGGACCAGACCTGGACCAATCGCCAGGGGTTCTTGCGCGTCTCCACAGTGCCCACAACCAAAACATATGGTGTTTTGGTGAGGTTCAGGATCGCGCGGCGCACGCCGTCTTGATCGACAAGATGGGCCATATGCGCGGTCGTGTCGGGATCGGGCTCTGGGTCTTTGTGGCCAAGATCTTGGGCCAGCGGGACCACATCGATCGGGTGATCGGCGCCAATCTCGTCCAGAAAGGCCCGCAGGTCGCGGCCAGTGTTTTGGGAATTGGCGAAGTAGCGGCTGCAATAGGCGGTGGAGCCCTCAAGCCATTCGTAAAAGTCGTCTGAGAAATCCGAGGCGATATGTTCAGGCTTCACCAGCGGGATGAGGTCATGGACCATCATTGAAACTTGGGCGCCTTGCTCGGATTGCAGCTTGGCTAGGGCCTTGTACAGCGGGGCCAGGTTCCAAGTGGCCCCGAGGATGATGATATTGTCGCCTGCACTGATCAGATCCGCGACGGCGGTGCGCTTTTGCGAGACAGGTTCGGGCATGCGCGCGGCTTTGCGTTTGTCGCGTGCCATGGCGCGGGCGCGGGCTTTTTCCTGGGGCCAACGTTCCAGCGTGGTGAAGCGTTTCTCAAAAAATCGCTTGTCACGGCGCAGCGCGGCCAGATTGGCGCGTAAAAGATGGAACGCATATTTCAGCCGGTTGTTGCGATAGCGCGCCAAAAGCGGGGGTACAGTTTCATAATGGCGGCGCTGTTTGCCGAAAAACACGTTGCTGAGCGCGACCGCGTCAAATTCATCCATCTCTTCGAGAAAGCTTGCATCAAGAGCGGCATAAACCTGTGCCTGCTGATCCCACATGCTGAGCATGACACGGTCGGGCCCGTGTTCTTTCAGCATGGCTTTGATGACTTGCAGCGCGACGCGCTGAATGCCGGAAATGGTCGTCTCACCGCGCACGTAAAGAACGATATCGGTGACGTCGAAAAAGTACTTTTGCATGAACGGACAAACCCTTACGCCGTCGGTCTAATGACGGTTGCGATGGGTCTTACGGCGCAGCGCAGATTGGGGCAAGATGGGCAAAGCCCGCGCTGGCGGCGGCGGAAACATGCCATCAGCGCTTTTGCGCGCGTTTTGGTTGTCAAGCGGCGGGCAGGCGGGGTATCATGATTGCTGTACAGATGCGTGTGACCGTCATTAACTGGTCAAAAGGGCCGCGTGGTGATAACGCCATGTGGGCGCGCGAGCGGGCGCTAACAAAAGGTATTTGAGACGATGCAGAATATGAACGCGCTGCAACTGGCATACCGACGCTACCGCAGCGCCTTTGCCGCAACGTTGATTTTCAGCATGTGCACCAACCTTCTGATGTTTGTTGGACCGCTCTACATGCTTCAGATCTATGATCGTGTCTTGGCGAGCCGGAATGAGACGACGCTGATCGCTCTGACCGTGATCGCGGTGGCGCTCTTGGTCAGCTACGGTCTTTTGGAATTCACCCGGTCGCGGCTTTTGGTGCGGGCCGGTCTACAATTTGACGAGGTTTTGGCCAATCCGGTCTTTCACCGTGTGGTCAAACAGCAAACCGCCAATCCAAACAGTGGGGCACAAATCGCGATCGGCGATATCGATAAAGTGCGCGAATTTCTGACGGGGCAGGGGATCTTGTCCTTTTTTGACGCGCCTTGGGTGCCGCTGTTTCTGGCGCTGTGCTTCTTCTTTCATCCGTGGCTCGGCATCGTGGCTACCATTGGGGCGTTTCTTATTTTCTGTTTGGCCCTGGCCAATGAATTTTCCACCCGCGGCACCTTGGCCGAAGCGGGTCGCGCCTCAAACGCGGCAAGCCACTTTGTGACAACGACAATGGTCAATGCTGAAGTGATCCGTGCTTTGGGCATGGAAAAGCCGCTCTCGAACCGCTGGCTTAAGCACCACGATGAGATGCTCGACCATCAGGCCGTTGCAAGCGGGCGGGGTGGGGCGGTTGTGGCCTCCTCCAAGTTTGTGCGGATGAGCCTGCAGGTCTTTATCCTCGCGGTCGGTGGATACCTCGCCATGATCCAAGAGATCTCGCCGGGTATTATGATCGCGGCCTCCATCGTCATGGGCCGTGCATTGGCGCCCGTGGAACAGGCTGTGGGTCAGTGGAAGCAGTTTGTGGCCATGCGCCAGGCCAATGGGCGTCTGACCAAGCTCTTTGCGGCGATCAAGGAAGACGAAGAGCGGACAGAAATGCCAGCGCCCAAAGGTGCGGTGTCGGTCGAACAGCTCTTTGCAACCGCGCCAGGGTCGCGCGAGACGATCCTGAAGAATGTGACGTTTTCCGTGGAACCCGGAGAGATCCTGGCTGTGATCGGGCCATCGGGGTCCGGCAAATCCACCTTGGTACGCCATTTGGTCGGTGCCGCTGATCCAGCGAGCGGAGCGGTCCGGCTCGACGGGACAGAGATGCAGCATTGGGATACCGAGCAGCTGGGCCAGCATATGGGCTATCTGCCGCAAGACGTGAAACTCTTCCGCGGGACAGTTGGCGAAAACATCAGCCGCTTCCACGAGGACGCCGATGATAATCTCATTGTTGCGGCGGCGAAATTGTCGGGTGCTCATGAAATGGTGCAACAGCTCACAGAGGGCTATGGCACCGATGTTGGCGACGGTGGTAATTCGCTTTCTGGAGGCCAGCGTCAGCGCGTCGGTCTGGCGCGCGCGGTCTTTAAAGAGCCTTGTCTGGTTGTACTCGACGAGCCGAATTCCAATCTAGACAATCATGGCGAACAAGCGCTCGCCAATTGTGTGCAAGAGCTGAAGAAGAAGGGGAAGACGGTCATCCTTGTCACCCACAAAACCGGCCTTTTGGCGATGTCAGACAAAACGCTGATGCTGGTGAATGGCGCGGTGGAGAAGTTTGGCCCGACCAAAGAAATCTTCCAGCCCAAGCCACAACCCGCACCAGCGGCAGCTCCGGCAGCGGCGCAAGCCGCAGCAGGTGGTCGTCCAGCCGTTTTGAAGATGAACCCCAATCCGTCTTCCTGATCTGAGGTTTAGACATGGCAAAAGCCCGTAAAACGCGGCCGATTATCATTTTCGGCTTTTCCGTTGTGCTCCTCACCTTTGGCGTTTTCGGAGGGTGGGCGTCCGTGGCCAAACTGGACGCCGCTGTTGTCGCGCCCGGCACGATTTCGCTGGATGGCAACCGTAAGGTTGTCCAACACCTCGAGGGTGGGATTGTCGCAGAGATCTTTGTCAAAGAGGCGGATGTTGTCGAAGAGGGTCAGCCGCTTCTGCGTCTCAACGATGTGGAAACACAGTCAAACCTGCAGGTCTTCAAGTACCGTCATGGCGTGGCCCGCGCGACCGAAGCACGGCTTTTGGCCGAACGCAACTTGGATGAAGCCGTCACCTTTCCAGACGATTTGGTGACAGGCGCGCAGGCCATCGCGCTCAGCCAAGCGTTGCGGGACCAAGAAGGTCTTTTCGCCGATCGCCGTGAGATTTTGCAGTCGCAGACCGGTATCCTCGATAACCGGGTTGAGCAGACATATGAGCAGATCGAAGGCCTGGAACTTCAAAAGAGTGCGCTCGAGCGCCGCATGCAGAATTACCAAGAGCTGATTGATCGGATGTCTTCGGGGGTGGAGCGCGGCCTGATCCAGAACAACCTGCTCGCGCAGCGCCAGGATGACTTCATTCAGATCGAGGCAGATCTGGGCCGCATCATCTCTGACATTGCACAGGCCAAAAACTCCATCAGCGAAACGCAGCTTCAGTCCCTCCAGGTGAACCAGGAGTATCGGGAGCGGGCCAATACAGAGCTGGATACGATCCGGTCTGAGATCTCGGAGCTCGCGGAGCGTATCAAGGTCGCCGAAGATGTGCTGGCCCGAACAGAAATTGCCGCGCCGTCCTCAGGCTCTGTGCAAAACCTCCAAGTTCACACGGTCAGTTCCGTTATTCGACCGGGTGAGGTTCTGATGGAGATTGTTCCACAGGATGAAGATCTGATCATCACCGCTCAGGTGGCTCCAATCGATGTGGACAACGTGGCCCCAGGCATGCGCACCGAGGTTCGCTTTTCCGCCTTCAAGGCGCGTCTGACACCGATTGTTCTGGGTGAAGTGCAGACCGTATCAGACGACGTGATCACACCAGATAACCCCAACCAGCCGCCATATTATTTGGCGCGCATCCACGTGCCGGATGAGGTGATCGACGAAGAGATCCGCGACCGGATCACACCTGGTATGCCGGCAGATGTGGTGATCACCTCCGGCGAACGCACAGTGGTGAACTACCTCACCTCGCCGTTGATGGACGCGGTCTGGAAGAGCTTGAACGAAGAGTAGTGTCGGGTGCGGGGTGAACACCCTGCACTCTACAACACTTTCTGTTTCACGGGTGAAAGCAACACGCTCTAAATCGAGCGCGAAGTCCTTCAGCCTAGTAAGTCAAAAGCCTCAAAGTCTGACTTGAGCCCCACGGCTGAGATCTCGTGACCGGTATCGTTGACCCATGTCATCGCATGATAAACATCTGGGGCAACCGGACCTATGTCCGCTACAATCGTAAGCTTACCCGGACCGCTGATTAGGTGGCTGCCACTCTGATCTTTCAAGAACGCAACAAACGCGCGTGCATCGTCATCAAAGGGGTCGAACTGCGTGCCGAGGTCGTCTTCTCCAACAGCCCCTAAAAGTATTGTGTCACCATTCGGCAAAAGTAGCTCAGAGCCTGTCAGTTCGCGATTGTCATCTGCGGTTGGACCATTGTCCAATGTGGAAACCAGCAAATCTGTCGCCTCTTTGGAGAGTGTCGAGACGTCAAACGTTGCCTCGAATGTTTGCCCACCAACCTCAAAGGTACTGACAACCTCATATTCTTGGTTCTTGATATCGAGAAGTGACGCGAAGGTGATCAACTGATCCTCAGACCCGTCGATTGCGGACCGCGACGGTTCCGAACCAAGCTCAGCGATGTCGATTATCTCTTCTGGAGCATCCTCTTCGACAGCGGCAATGCTGTCGCTTTCATCATCGTTTTCTGCACCAGCCTCGCCTTCGGGAAGGTACGCCATTTCCACCGCAGCATCTTCTGATGTGATGTCAATCACGGGCAACAGATCGCTGACAGGGGGCATTTGCAGCGCTGTCTCTAGTGTCAGGGACGGGCCAATGCGTTCACCCGCGAGAGCCATTTGCGCGCCAGCTTCTAACTGATCGAGCATATGCGCCATGCCGTCCCGCGCCGCCTCAAAGACGACCGCGAAGTCAAACTGCACGCTACGGTCGCGCGGGCTATCGGCTTCCTCTGCGTCTGCCAAAACTGTGGCATCGTCGCGGCCTTCGACCTCATGAGCCGCGATTTGCGGCGCTTCTGGTGTGGTGTCAAAGAGGGTCTCTTGCAAAATACCAAAGGCAATTGCGATGGAACTGAGGCCGACTGCGATGGTGTTGGGCACATACATCATACCCATCTTGCCTGCGCCGTCCTTGGCCATGGCCACGTCACGGACATCATCACTGCGCAGCGTGTCGTGGAGGGAGAGGGATTTTTTGAAATCCGCCAGCTCCGTTTCCGCGTTCTGCATATCGGTCTCGGTAATGGGTGCCGCAGCAAGCGTCCCAATATCCGCAAAGGCTGCATCCATATCTATGTCTTGATCTTCGCCGGACGCAAAGAAAACAAGCTCTTCGGCATTGATGTAGATCGACCAGATGAGTGCCGCGAGCATAATCGATGGATGCAAGAACACCTTTCCGTTCTGACGCAGCTTGATCAAACGACCGCTGGTCTTTGCCGTGTAGCTGTCGCGCGACAGCGCACCGTCCGAAAATTGTGAAATCAGATCGGCAAAGTCCGTCCCCGTGAGGGGGGATTTCAAGTTGGGACTGTCTAGCACATAGAGGCTATCCACCCGGCAGAGATGGATGAACACCTCGCCACTGGTGGTGCAAAACACGCACCACGGATCGCCCTCATCAGTCAAACCGCGTTCGAGCACGTTTGGCACGCCGGCGGCATCCAAAAGACGCTTCACGCCATAGATGCTGGCCAGTTCCTGATTGCTCCAATCTCGGTTCGGGACAACCGGCTGCGGCGGCAGCGGATCAAAGGAGATGTTGCGCCCATCCCGATCATAGATCAGCGTGTCAGAGCCATCTTTCAGAAAATCGTTTTTCTGCGAGGCGTTTTTTCTGGATGTGAAATTGAAGATATTTGTCATAGGCACATCACCGCAATCACAACACAGACGGCCCCAGAAGAGGGCATGCGCTTAGGCGCTGTCGGCGTCAAACAGGATTTTATAGGTTGTCGGCTCATAATAAGACAGAAGCGTGCGCACAAATGTGCGCTTGTCCTGGCCCAAAGCCTCAGCCCATTCGGAGTAGCGATGCACCGGGATGCGCCCGCGTCCGTTTTCGAGCTGTGAGATAAATGTATAATATTCAAGCGAAAGCTTGTCAGCGAGTTCACGCTGAGACAGGTTTTGGCTTTCCCGGAGCTCTTTCAGCCAAGATCCCAGCGCAGCACGCTGTTCTTTGGCTTCTTCCGGTGTCGCTTTCTGTGCTTCAGCCAGCATGTGAACCTCATTCGGCAGCGCTTGCCAGACCCGCCCAACGTCCGACAAACAAGAGTGTACAGTAAAGTACTATAGTTCGTATCGTTGTCCAAATCAAACTGAGTCTCCAAAAGATATTCAATTCGATCAGATGGACGGCCCGCCATATTGAGAGGCGCCCTGCACAAACCACAGCATGTTGGTTTCCAGGCGTACAATTTGGTGTGTGAAAGGGATACAGTGTTTTGCGCAACGCACAAATTAAGCAAGAATCTGACTTGAAACGGGCGATTGGCTGGCAAAGTTCTGCTCGCATGAGGGGAATTGGACGCCATCGGCGGCAAAGCGCTGCTTTATGCATTCAACTCACGGCTTAAAGCGGCCGCCTTAAACTTGAAACATGCATACCCTGTCCGGCTTCTAGCGCTCTCGGGACATTCATATCGTTTGTCGATTAAGATGAAAGGCAGGACACTTTAGCATGCAGATCGAAACGATTCAGGGCTATGTCTTTGGGCTGCGCCAGCCAGCGTTGATTTTGCATTGGGCGTCGTCAGACCTGGCGGACCCGCCGGATTTAGGGAACCGACTTTGGACAGTGCTGGATTTCAAACGCCCTCTCAGCCCCCAATACGAGGCGGTTCTGGCAAATTTCTCGCGCCCCGACAGCCAAAGCGCGTCCGTGGCGAGCATCGTGGCGGCCTGTCTTTTTCGGTTCTTTGACAATGCTCCAGTGCCACTCACAGACCCGCCCGTGATCCGCGAAGACAAGAGCGCCCAGACTGTAGAATGCATTATCCCAGTCCACGCCCTCTCTTCATCCAAAGCGCTAGCCCGTTGGATTGGTCAGCTTCTGGAGCGGTTTCGGTTAGAGCCTGACGCCACCACGTTAACCGGTCCGGAACGGGCCCATTTGGTGATGCTGCTGCACAAACTGAAACAGACTTTGCAGGTGGCCGATAACAACATTCGGCTGATGCGCGCGGCCTATACTTTGGGGATCCCGGTGAGGCCCTTGACCGGTGGGGTGCACTTATATGGCTGGGGTGCGCGGGGGCGCCGGTTCCAAAGTACGGTGAGCGATGCGACCAGTGCCTTGGCGCGACAGATCTGTGGGGACAAGTTAGCAACCAAAGATGTGCTGCGCGCCGCAGGCCTGCCAGTACCACCTGGCCGTGCTATCGCGCATCCCGAGGACGCGGCACGCGCCGCGCAGGCGATTGGGTTTCCCGTGGTCGTCAAGCCCGCTGACCGCGACCGAGGGGAGGGCGTCGCGGCTGGCCTGGAGCATGTTGGCGCTGTGTTGAAGGCGGTGAAAACCGCTCAGGCTCTGAGCCCAAATGTCTTGCTTGAGAAACATATGAGCGGAGAGACCTATAGGGTCCATGTTTATGGCGGCACGATTTGGAGCATTGTAAAGCGCTATCCCGCGGGCGTGACGGGCGATGGGCTTCGCGACATTGCCGCTTTAGTAGCCGCCGAAAACATGGAACGCGCGAAACTGCGTACCCAAGTTCTACAGGTCCAACCCATTGTCATTGATGCCGAAGCTGAGGAGAAACTCGCGGCACAAGGTCTTTCCTTGTCGTCCCAGCCTGATGCGGGCCAATTCGTGCCACTGAAGGCATCTGCCAATGTCTCAACCGGAGGCCGGACAGAAGCATATAAGGGTCCGGTTCACCCTGAGACGCGCGCCATGCTGTGCCGCGTGGCGGAGGTTCTGCAGATTGATTTGACCGCTTTGGATTTTATCACCGAGGACATCACCCAGCCTTGGTATGCGATGCCGTCTGCCATCATCGAAGCCAATGTAGGTCCACAGTTGAGCACGTTGTTCACAGAACAAGACCAGACACTCCTTGAAAGCTATGTGGAGGGGCAGGGGCGTTTGCCGGCTGTCTGTGTGCTGACCCCAACGCCCGAGGCTGCCAATAAAATGGCCGAGGATCTGCGAGCGCAGGTCGGCAAGACCGTTGGCATTGCCGCGCCGGACGGAGCCTTTCTAGGCGGTATGCGCCTCAGCGAACTCGGGTGCGGCACACAAGCGGCTCTAAGCAGCTTGATGCTCACACAGACATGCCAAGGGATTTGCTGTGTGATGGATTTGGCTGATCTGGAGATCCATGGATTACCCTTGGACCGGGTCGATCTGTTGGCGGTGACAGGGATTGACGCGGCCCCGCCCATGCTCGCGCCGCGCCTCTTGCCGCATGTGCGGGGCTCAGTGATCTGGCACGGCCTGTCGAAGCCGAGTGACACCTGGGCAGAAACCAATGCGATGCCTGATTTGGCGCAAGTCCTGGCCAAAATCTCACGGATACTGAACCAATCATGACCCCAGCTCAGAATGTGCCTGTGATGGCTCAAGGGTCGTTGCGACGTTTTCCGCTATCTCAGTTTCATCATTTCTTCTCTGAACGCCTCGGTTGGGGTTCGCCATCCGAGGCACTTTCTGGGCGTACTGTTCAGGCGGTCACAAATCGCCTTCATATTGCGATTTGGGAGCGCCGCCAGTTGCGTGTCGCGGGGCAGATATCGGCGCGCGCGTTTGTTCAGGTTCTCGACCGAACCCTTTTGCCAGGGCGCCTGCGGATCGCAAAACCAGCTGTCGGTGCCGATGCCGGACTTCAGTTTGCGCCAAGCGCGGAACTCAAAGCCACGGTCGAAGGTGATCGACTTCCGGGCCGGTTGGGGCAGGGGCTCCATAACGTCCATCAGCTTGTTGATGAAGTGCGTCGAGCTGCGGTCGTTGTTCCGGAACAGGACGGCAAACCGGGTCTTCCGTTCGACCAATGAGGCGACATTCATTGTGCCCTGTGCGCG
>JBCDGN010000123.1:0-10125 GCA_038751255.1 Pseudomonadota bacterium | reverse complement strand
TCGGTCGGATGTGATCGCCTGAGGTATGGCCGAACCTGATAGCCGGACCCATTACCGAGCGGGGTCACCCCTGGGTTTCTTTGGCTAAGGCGGTCAGTCCTTGGGTTTTGACGCCTCGAACTGCGCTTTTTGCTCTGCGGTTGCCTCAGTCTGATAACGTTCCTGCCATTCTCCGAACGGCATCCCGTACACAATTTCTCGCGCTTCGGCTTTGTCCATTGCGAGACCATGATCTTGGGCGGCTTCCTGGTACCATCTGCTCAGACAGTTCCGGCAAAACCCGGCCAAGTTCATCATATCGATGTTTTGCACATCGGTGCGTGTCGCGAGATGATCGCGCAGGCGGCGGAAGGCGGCGGCTTCAAGTTCCAGTTTCGTTTGCTCGTCCAAGTGCGGTCTCCGGTTGTGACGCGTCTGCGCTATGTGAAGGGCGGTCGGTCGAAAGCTGTGCGGGCGCATCTCCGAGCGCTCGGCCAAGCAGACCCGCCAACCGCTCTCCCCAAGCAGCCTGTTGTTTGGGTGTCTCAATCACATCGTGTCTCAGTTCGATCAAGATATTCATGCGCCCTTTTTTCAACGCATGACGGTCGATGGCATCACCGGGCAAGTGGCCAGCATAGGGTTCGTTTTCCCCCATACACAAAGGCGCCCCGGTTTCAGCCTCGACCCAATCGGCAAAGACACGATCATTGCGCATCAGAGTGATGAATGGCGCTGCAAGACGGGTGTCATGGTTGAAAAGCACGCCAACTTGCCATGGCCGCATCCGGCGTCCAATAAATTTGGGAGTGAAGCTGTGAATGGCAACCAAGATGGGGTCTTCGCGTGCTGCCAAAAGATCTGCAACCGCTCTGTGATAGGGCTGATAGTAGTTTTTGATCCGGGAGGCGCGCGCTTCTGGACTAAGCGATCTGTTATGCGGAACGATCGTGCCGTCATAGAGCTGCATAATAAGAGTTGGGTCGTCTTCGCCGCGATTGGGATCGATGACGAGGCGTGAAAAACGGCTCAGGATCGCCGGGCCATTCAGGTGGTGAGCAAGCGCGCGTGTCACACCGGCAGCGCCCAAATCATAGGCAATATGCCTGTTCATTTCATCATCTGACAGGCCAAGGCTGCCGCCAGAAACCTCTGGTGGCACATGATTTGAGGCGTGATCGCAACTGACCACCCAACGGCCGTTGCGTTCCGCACCAAGGATCTCAAATGGTTCGCTCGTCATTTCTCGTCTGTTATCTTAACTTCACACTGTGAATGCAAACCGGGACATATGGCAGCGCTAACATGACAGCCTGTTGCACGACGACCCTTTGTGTCGGATCAGTGCGCCACAACGCGGATAGGAGGCGTAAATGCTCCGGAGAAGAAACACCAAGATCGTAGCGACACTGGGCCCAGCCTCCAGTGATGCGAAAACCATTCGAGCCCTCTACGAAGCAGGGACCGATGTTTTCCGCTTGAATATGAGCCACGGGACCCAGGACGACATCGCAGCCCGGCACAAGATCATCCGCGAACTCGAGGCAGAAATGGGCCGGCCAATCGCTATTCTTGCCGACCTCCAAGGGCCGAAACTTCGCTGCGGGGTGTTCGCCGATGGCAAGCACACCATCCAGGAAGGCTCTTCCTTCCGCTTCGACCTTGACCCTGCTCCGGGCAGCAAGGACCGCGTGTGTTTGCCCCACAAAGAGATTTTTGAAGCGCTCGAACCGAGTGCGCGGCTGTTGGTGAACGATGGGAAACTGCGCCTCCGCGTTGAAAACTGCGGCCATGATTTTGCTGAATGCGTGGCTGAGAACACCGGCGATATTTCTGATCGCAAGGGGGTCAATGTGCCGGACGTGGTCCTGCCCTTGGCCGCGCTTTCTGAAAAAGACCTCAGCGATCTCGAATTCGCCTGCAGTATCGGGGTCGATTGGGTCGCTCTCTCGTTTGTCCAACGTCCTGAAGACGTCTTTGAAGCCCGTGAATTGATCGCTGAACGCGCCTCGGTCATGGTAAAAGTGGAAAAACCCTCTGCGGTCAGTGCTTTTGAAGAGATCCTTGCTGCCTGTGACGGTGTGATGGTGGCCCGTGGTGATCTGGGCGTTGAAATGCCCATTTACTCGGTTCCGCCGATCCAAAAGCAACTGATCCGGCTGTGCCGCAAAGAAGCAAAGCCCGTCATCGTGGCCACGCAAATGCTGGAAAGCATGATCGACAGTCCCGTGCCGACCCGCGCTGAAGTCTCGGATGTGGCCACAGCGATTTATGAGGGCGCCGATGCGGTGATGCTCTCGGCCGAATCGGCGGCCGGTCAGTATCCGGTCGAAGCGGTCTCAATGATGAATTCGGTGGCCGAAGAAGTCGAACACGACAAAACCTATCGCTCGGTGATTGAAGCCAGCCGCAACATCAACCGTGACACCGTGGCGAATGCCATCGTGCACGCGGCGCGCGAATTGGCGGAAGCCGCCGATGTGGCCGCAATATGCTGTTTTACTCATTCCGGAACAACAGCGTCTTTGGTGTCACGCGAACGCCCAGCGGTGCCGATCATTGCGCTCACCCCCTTTGAGAAAACCGCGCGAAAGCTGGCGCTGCATTGGGGAATGACATGCGCCACAACTGGCACGGTTGAGCGGTTCAAGATGGCGGTGGTCTACGCAGCGCGGAAAGCGCGTGAGATGGGACTTGCCGATCTCGATGACCAAATCGTCGTGACAGCGGGTGTGCCGTTCAATACCTCGGGCACCACGAATATTCTGCGGGTCGCCCCTGTGGACGAAAGCAAGATCTTTAGCGACGAACCGAGCTGATCTCTGATCAGCCGGTATATCACTGAGGTAATTTCAAGCAGGGGCGATGCATTCACCCTTGCTCTTCTGCGCACGAGGCTGTAACCGCAGCCGCTCAGGGCGCATCCGGCCAGTAAGGCATGCCGTGTTGCGCGACATAACCCTCTTTTAAGGAGCCGGAAATGCCTAAGATGAAGACCAAATCGAGCGCCAAGAAGCGCTTTAAGGTGACGGCCTCGGGCCGGGTGATGAGCGCGCAAGCAGGCAAACGCCACGGCATGATCAAACGCACCAAGAAGTTTATCCGCAATGCCCGTGGCACCACCACGCTGAGCGCGCCGGATGAAAAGATCGTCAAGGGCTACATGCCCTATAGCCGCTAAGGAGGAGCTCTGATGTCTCGTACCAAAGGCGGAACCATCGCCCATACGCGTCACCGGAAGGTTATCAAAGCGGCAAAGGGGTATTACGGTCAGCGTTCGCGCAACTTTAAGACCGCGACGCAAGCAGTTGATAAGGCAAACCAATACGCAACGCGCGACCGGAAGCAACGGAAGCGGAATTTCCGCGCTCTGTGGATCCAGCGGATCAATGCCGCTGTGCGTAGCCATGATGAAGCGCTGACCTATTCGCGTTTCATCAACGGCCTCGGCAAAGCAGGAATCGAAGTTGACCGTAAGGTGCTTGCTGACCTTGCGGTAAACGAACCCGCGGCCTTCGGTGTTATTGTCGAAAAGGCCAAAGCGGCGCTCGTCTAAACCTTCAAAGCGCCGTCCTGGCTATGGGCGGCGCTATGCGCGCTATTGCGCTTCTATTTCTTCAAGACCAAGTCCCGTTTCTGGTGGCCCACTGGCGCGATGGGTGACCCGCGCTGGGCTTTCCTTGTCCTTGACCTCTTCCCGCACCAACCAAGTGCCAGGATAGTCCGGTATCAGCGCGTACTGATCATTTCCCTGAAGATGCGCGCGTGTCATGGCCTCGATCTTGCCGTCCGCGCCGTAAGAGAGCCGATCGTACCAGGGCGCAACCGGCCACAGGATCGGATCCACATACTGGCCGCTCTTGCTGTAATCGACTTTCCAAAGCTTGGCCTCGGCGCCTTCACCGGCATATTCGCGCTTCTGGTGCACCGGAATGGCAATGGTGATGAAGGCCGGTGCGGAAAAAAATTCCCCGTTATGGGCGAAAACGGCAATCTCGACGCGGCGGGGGCTGAGGTCATTGGGACCTTTGAGATCCTCGGCATCATGCCAATCAACGATGATCTCTGCGTTGCTGTTGCCGGGACCTGAGGGAGTGATGCTGATCTTGTCAGAATTACCCCGCATGACCCGCCAATGGAAGGTCAGGTCCCTCTCATTGGGATCTGTGGTATCTACCGCTGAGATGACCATCCTCTGCTGGGGCGCAAAAGACCGCCATGCGCGCGCAATAGCCCCAGACGAGGTGAAAATGGTCTGCGACATGTTGCGGGCGAGAAAATCGACACCCGGTCTGCCCTCAAGATCTTCGATCACCCGAAGCTTGACCCGCGGCGGTACGGCATCCGCAGACATCGATGAGGCCAAAGAGACCATAGCCGCAGGGCGCAGCATCTCTTTGTCAAAGGCCGTCGGGTGGGCGCTCGGTTGCAGATAATCGCGGTCGCTTTTAACCTGTTTCAGAGACCGCCGCAGGATCATTTGGGTCGTTGAAGCCAAAAGCCCGTTCGCGCGCAGCGTGTCAAAAGTCTCGGGCGGGTAAGCTGCATAGGTCAAGGTCAAGGCGCGCATGAAGGGTCTGTCAGAATAGGAGGACCCTTGGCTGATCACGAAATAGGGCAGATGTGCCGGAAAGAGATCGCCATTTTTCGGGTCGTGATCTCGATGTTCGGGATACACATAGAGTTGATTATTTGCATAGGCCGACTGCGCGAACGCGACGGAGCGGTTATTGTTCATTGCCAGTCTTGGCATACTGCGCCGAAAAGGGCCTTTGGTAAGCGCGACAGAGGCATTTCCGATCACCGGTTTGTCGAACAAAAACGGCCCTGCGAGCCCTCTGCTGTGCCGTGAAAACTCAGGCGCATAGGCCAGTTGTCGCAATTGAGGGAAGGCCGCCGGCTTCAAACTGGAATGTCTTGCGTCGCGATTGTCGTAGAGCACCTCAGAGAGCCCCGCGGCTTTTCCAGCGGCGTAGAGTCTATTGACCATCGCGGCGGCGGACGACTCTCCCGAGGTGACCGGCAGCGCAAGTTGTTCTTCAGACGCTTGCGGGGTGCGGACGATGAACTGTGTTCCATTGGGAAGCGTTTGCACAATCTCGGGCGTGACCATGACCATCTGGTTTTCTGGGATCGGCGCTCGCGGAGTTTTCTGCGCGTGGACGTTGCCTGGTAGGAGAACCGCCACCATCCCAATAACGCGTGCCAACAGCCGAAAGGACACCTTCAGGAGGTCAGTTTGATCGAAGGTCGAAACCACCGTTCGCTGCATTGCAATGCCTTTAACCAGATTTATCCACGATCTGCGCGCGCCATAAGGGCATTCTTTCACCTGTGTCAGCTTGAGGAGTTTTCGATGGCAGACAAGTATCAAGGTCAAAATCCGGGGCTAACTTCTCCAGGAATTGATGCAGTTCCAATCAATCCGAGTAACACAAATGATCTCGAATTCGTGACGCGTGCGCTTTACATTGGCCAGACGGGTAACGTTCGGCTGCAAATGTTGGACGGAACAGACGTCACTTTCACCCAGATGCAGGCGGGCGGCTTTTATCCGCTGCGCGTCAAGCGTGTCTACGCAAGTGGAACAACCGCGGGCGCGATTGTTGGCGTGAACTAAGATCTCCCAACTAAAGGTCTTCTCAAAAAGAGCCGTGCAGTAATCTGTGCGGTTCTTTTTTTAATGGGTCCGTGTTCCCTGTAAGGTGTATTTGTTTTTGTTTCACTCTCCGAGCGGAGCGCCTTGTGTCTCTAAGAAATAACGCTCTGACAGAGGCAGGCTTGCGGCCCCAAGCACACGCGCATCTGCGCCGACGTTGCCCGCGACAATCTCAGGCAGGTCGACCCCGATATGTGGAACACTGCAGATTTTGTCCTGCGTTGCATCAACGAGATCACTGCGCAGCGCCTGCGGTAGCCAACCATCGATCAAGACCAGTCCAGAGTTGGTCACCGCAACGCTTGCAACGATGGCATGTGCCAGGCCCCAAGAGGCATCATCCAACCAATCTGCAAGGATATCGCGATCAATATCCCAGTCCTCAGAGTTGCTCCAAAGACTTGCGGTGGATTGTCCCTTTGCCTGAAGTCGCGCCTCAAGCCCCGACAGGGACGCAAAATCGATCAGCTGTTTGCTGGAGCCTCTGGGAGAGGGAACAGGAATTGATCCAAGCGCGCCTGCATTTTCTGTGCGCCCCGTAAGCAATCGGCCATTTTGCACCACGCCGCCTCCGATGAAGTAGGCGACATAGAAATGCAAAAACTCTCGGGGGCGATCCGGTGGGCCGAATGTGAGTTCGGCATTGCACGCGGCACTTGCATCGTTTTGCAAGATCACCGGACAAGACAAACGCGACGCAAGTTCGCGGCGAAGATCGACGTCACGCCAGGTGCCCATCGCTTTCTCAGGGGCTCCAAGTGGTTTTGCCCACGCCCAAAGCTGAAACGGGATCGCGATTCCAAGACCGGCAATCCGATCGTGACGATCGGCTGGCAAATGCGTCAAAAGCGTCTCATAGCTTTCGACTGCAAAGGCAATTGTCTCGTCGGGCTGTGGATAGGCATGGGTGCGCTGGATGCGATGGCGGACCTGGCCTGAGAAATCGACCAGCACCATGTCGAGCGACCGCCGCCCCACTTTAAGCCCAATGGAATAGGCACCCTCTGGTTCCAACCCCATCGGAACAGAGGGTTGGCCTACGCGCCCTCGCACGGGCTGGCCGCGACGCAAGAGCCCATCGGCCTCCAAATTGCGCATAATGACCGACACGGTTTGCGCAGACAGCCCACTGGCACGGGCAATATCGGCCTTCGCCATGGCCCCGTTTTGGTGCACATGGGTCAGCAAGAGCCGCTCGTTGCGCGCGCGCACACCGTCGCGATTGGTTCCCATAATCTCTGACTGTGGTGTCGCACCGCGTCCTACAGAGCCATTTCGCACTGCGCGTTCCTCCCAACAGAAGCATGTGCAGAAGGAAGCGCGAGGTCAATAATAAATCACACTGATTTATTTATATTGACAGTGGGCATCGAATCCCTCTTATGTGCGGCTACGCGACGGCGGACATATGCGATCCGTCGCAATAGAACCTGGGAGGTACTAACCATGAAATTCACCGCAGCAAAAGGTCTGCTCGGCGCGTCTGTTCTGGCCCTGATGTCAGTTGCAGGCACAGCCCATGCCCAAGCCATTGAGGCGTGCTTGATCACCAAAACCGACACCAACCCTTTCTTCGTGAAGATGCGCGAAGGCGCGGATGCGAAGGCAAAAGAACTTGGCATCAACCTCAGCAGCTATGCGGGCAAGGTTGATGGCGACCATGAAACCCAAGTTGCCGCGATCGAAACCTGCATCGCCAATGGCGCGTCGGGCATCCTGCTGACCGCATCGGACACCGCAAGCATTGTGCCCGTGGTTAAGCAGGCCCGTGACGCTGGTCTGCTTGTGATCGCGCTCGATACCCCGCTCGAGCCTATCGACTCGGCCGATATGACCTTTGCGACCGATAACTTCCTTGCAGGCGTTTTGATTGGCCAGTGGGCCGCAGCGACGCTTGGCGACGATGCCGCTGACGCCAAGATCGGCATGCTCGATCTGGCCGTGAGCCAGCCTTCCGTCGGTGTTTTGCGTGACCAAGGGTTCTTGACCGGTTTTGGCATCGATGTTGTTGACCCTGGCAAATGGGGGGATGAGACCGATCCTCGGATCGTGGGCAATGACGTCACTGCAGGAAACGAAGAAGGTGGCCGCAAGGCGATGGAAAACCTCCTCGCCAAAGACCCTTTCATCAATGTCGTCTATACCATCAACGAACCTTCCGCAGCCGGCGCTTATGAAGCCCTGAAGGCCATTGGGCGTGAAAATGATGTGTTGATCGTATCTGTCGATGGGGGCTGCCCGGGCGTCCAGAACGTCTCGGATGGGATCATTGGCGCCACCTCACAGCAGTATCCGCTTCTGATGGCGGCACTTGGTATCGAAGCGATTGCTCAGTATGCCGCTGACGGTACACTGCCGGCTGCAACCGAAGGCAAGGATTTCTTCGACACTGGTGTGTCGCTTGTCACCGACAAGCCTGCCGATGGCGTCGAGTCCATCTCGGTTGCCAAAGGCATGGAGCTTTGCTGGGGCTAAGCTGACAGCATAGGCAAAGGGCGCCGCTTTGAATTCGCGCCCTTTGCCAATTGACGGGCGACAGTGAGCGCCCGGTCTGCCATCATCCAAAATACCTAAGGAACGAATTCCCCTTGGGACGGGAGGATCACGCATGTCTTCAACCAACTCGGACTCTAAAGACTTCGAAGCTGCTGCGGCGGGGGCGTCGACCGAGGTCGCGTCTTTCGACGAACACGACAAGGGGCTCGTGGGAAGATTTCATGATCTTCTCCATTCAAACCCCGCATTGGTACCGCTAATCGTTCTTATTGTTGCGGTTATTATCTTTGGGATTGCGCTCGGCAGTCGCTTCTTCTCTCCATTCGCGATGACGTTGATCTTGCAGCAAGTGCAGATCGTGGGGGTTTTGGCTGCAGCACAAAGCCTAATCATTCTGACCGCCGGGATCGACCTTTCGGTCGGCGCGATCGCGGTGTTGACCTCTGTCGTGATGGGGCAGTTCACCTTTCGCTATGGCGTTCCGCCCGCGATTTCCGTGGTCATCGGCTTGTGCGTCGGTACAGCGATCGGAGCCGTAAATGGCTGGCTCGTCAGCCGGGTCAAGCTGCCGCCCTTCATTGTCACTCTGGGGATGTGGCAGATCGTGTTGGCGGCGAACTATCTCTATTCAGCGAATGAGACGATCCGATCCCAGGATATCGAAACCCAAGCGCCGTTTTTGCAGTTCCTCGGCACGACCTTCAAAGTCGCCGGGGCGAACTTTACCCTGGGCGTGGTTCTGATGCTGCTCTTGGTGGTCATTCTGGCCTATGCGCTCAGTTCCACTGCCTGGGGCCGACATGTCTATGCGGTCGGCGACGACCCGGATGCCGCGGAGCTCGCAGGCGTCAACGTCCACCGCACACTGCTTTCAGTCTACATGCTCGCCGGGTTCATTTGCGGGCTGGCGGCGTGGGTGATGATCGGTCGTTTTGGTTCGGTCTCACCCTCAGCCACAACGGGGGTGATCGGAAATATCCAATCGATCACCGCGGTCGTGATCGGGGGCATATCGCTTTTCGGCGGGCGCGGTTCGATCCTCGGGGCTTTCTTCGGCGCTTTGATCGTGGGCGTGTTCGAGCTTGGACTACGCATGGCGGGCGCCAACCCGCAATGGACTTACTTGCTCATCGGCGTCCTCATCATTGGCGCGGTCACTGTCGACCAATGGATCAGAAAGGTGTCTTCATAATGGAACCGATCCTCAAAGGCCGTAACCTGGTCAAACGCTACGGTAAAAAAGTCGTCGCCCTCGATCACTGCGACTTCGATCTCTACCCAGGTGAAATCCTGGCGGTGATCGGCGACAACGGCGCGGGCAAATCGACACTCATCAAGGCGGTTTCTGGCGCGGTGACCCCCGATGAGGGGGAAGTGCACCTGGAAGGCAAGCAGGTGAATTTCCACTCGCCCATCGATGCGCGGGAAGCCGGGATTGAGACGGTCTATCAGACCCTCGCGATGTCGCCTGCCTTGTCGATCTCGGACAATATGTTCATGGGGCGGGAGATCATAAAGCCCGGCTGGCGCGGCAAATATCTGCACCAGCTCGACAAACCAGCGATGGAGAAATTTGCCCGGGAAAAGCTCACCGAGCTTGGGCTGATGACCATCCAGAACATCAAGCAACCGGTGGAGACGCTTTCGGGTGGTCAACGCCAAGGGGTTGCCGTGGCCCGGGCCGCCGCCTTCGGCTCTAAGGTGATTATCCTCGACGAGCCCACCGCGGCGCTTGGGGTGAAGGAAAGCCGCCGGGTGTTGGAACTGATTTTGGATGTGAAATCCCGCGGGATCCCGATCATCCTGATCAGCCACAACATGCCCCATGTGTTTGAGGTCGCCGACCGCATCCACATTCACCGGTTGGGCAAAAGGCTCTGCGTCATCAATCCTAAGGATCATTCCATGTCGGACGCTGTGGCGATGATGACAGGCGCGATGGAACCGCCGGAGCATTTGGCCGCGTGACCGAAGACCTGGCGGCGTTGGCG
>JBCDGN010000122.1:0-10391 GCA_038751255.1 Pseudomonadota bacterium | reverse complement strand
GCCCAAAAGATCTATCACCATTTGCTATTCGGGTAGCCATGGGTTTACCGCCAAGGCGAAGCGCGGCTGCTGGTGTGCGGGGCTAGTCCGTCCTGGCCACATTAGTGCCGTGGCGCGCCCGGCGATTGCCATGGGATGTTCCAGGTCGTGGGTCAGAGCGTGGTTTGAGCCCGACACTCCACCACGACAGCGCGTTTTAGGAGTTTCACAAACGTGCGCTGATTAGAACCTTCCGAAGCTTCGGGACAGCAAGCCCTATGAACCGCGCCGGGTTTGCCGGAGGCTCCAACTCCTGAGTAGGATGGAGCATCATGACCTGGGTCAAGAACCCGTTTCATCAATTCAAAAGCACTCGCCCCTTGACCGAGACGCAGCGCGACCTCAGGTCTGGGCCATGTTTCCGTTTCGCGATCACAATCCCTCCAGTCGAACGCCTTATGTGACCTATGGACTCATGCTGGCCAACGTTCTGATTTTTCTGTCTTATCAGCCGCTTTTTGAAAACAATCGCGCGCTGATGATGTTCTTTTGCGATTGGGCGGCGATCCCGGCAGCGATCAGCCAGGGCCAGCTTTTGCATGGGTTGGTAACGTCCATGTTTTTGCATGGCGGTTGGCTACATCTGCTAGGCAACATGCTTTTTCTCTTCGTGTTCGGCGACAACCTCGAAGATTTTCTAGGCCATATCGGCTATTTGGCGTTCTATCTTGCCTCCGGTATCGCCGCCGGGTTGGCGCAAGTGATCGCCGATCCAGCTTCTACCGTTCCCTTGGTGGGGGCCTCGGGCGCAATTGCGGGCGTCATGGGCGGGTACATGCTGCTCTTCCCTAGGGCGCGCGTGGATGTGCTTTTTATCATTGTGGTGTTGATTTTCATCCGCCCTATCTCGGCCTGGATCGTACTCGGGGTCTGGTTCGGAATTCAGATTTTCTCCGGCCTTGCTACGAGTGGTGCCGGAGGCGGGGTCGCGTTTTGGGCCCATGCCGGGGGCTTTGTGGTTGGACTTGTTCTCATCGCGCCAGTTTGGCTGGTTCGTGGGGGCCCCGAGTTTTGGCGCCGCACCCATGGCCATCCCGCACATCCCGAAACCCAATACAGCCGCAGCCGCATCCCGGTCACGCGCCGTAGAGCGCAAAAATCCGGTGATATGACCCGACCGCCCCGAGTACGTCGCCGCCGTCCGTACTGATCAAGCGGTTTCTCGCTCTCTGATCGTGTCTCGGAACCGCTCGAAGAGCTCGGAATTGCCCGAGATAAGACCGCCACCCTGAAAAAGCGCGTCTCCAGGGCGGAGCGGCTCCACAAAACCACCCGCTTCGCGAACCAATATAAGGCCCGCGGCAATGTCCCAAGGGCTAATGCTGCGTTCCCAATATCCCTCGTAGCGGCCCGCAGCCACATAGGCGAGATCTAGCGCAGCAGCGCCCCAACGGCGCACCCCGGCGCATTGGGGCAAGAGCCGCGAGAGGTCTTGCAGCGCCGCAGGCAGTTGCCCCCTGCCCGCGAAAGGTAGACCGGTTGCAAACACGGCCTCTATCATCTCGCGACGACCAGAAACCCGCAAACGCTGACTGTTGTTTAGCCACGCGCCCTGGCCTTTCTCGGCATAGAACATCTCATCTTTTGCAGCGTCATAGACCACGCCGGCCACCACTTCGCCCTTGTGTTCGAGCGCGATAGAGACCGCCCAATGGGGCATCCCGTGGAGAAAATTGGTCGTCCCATCAAGTGGATCGACGATCCATCGACGCGTAGGGTCGTCACCAACAATCTCTTCCTCGGTTTCTTCCGCGAGCCAGCCGTAGGTTGGACGAGCGCCAAGCAAATCCTCCTTCAGGATCGCTTCCGACGCAATGTCAGCGCGGCTTACAAAGTCTCCCGCGGACTTGGCGGTCACCTGCAGATTTTCCACTTCGCGGAAATCCTTTACCAGAGACCGAGCGGCCCGCCGAGCGGCCTTCATCATGATGTTGAGGTTGGCACTGCCCTGCATATGCATCGCTCCTGTCACAGGTCAACGAGCGTATAGGTAAGACCGCGAGACTTGCCAAGCGCGACCACCTGCTGCGCACCGACGCAGGATGATCGGGTGGGAGTAAGCATCTCGCAAAGGCTGTGACCAATGACACGGAAGCATTCTCGCGACCATGGCAACTTCTATGCATCAACCAGGCCCGATTTGCCCTTCAGCCTCCAGGAGCCGCCGAATGCGAGATAGAAACACCGCCAACCGAACGCAGCCGCTCGCCTGTCTTGCGTGTCGTTTCAATTCCCCACCGACAATGGCGTGGTCCTGAAACGTAGGACATCCAAACACTAGGCGATCCAAGCGCAGCGATGCGCAATCCAAGACTTGGCTAAACAAGAATCCGCGCTCTAGCCCCCTTCTCACGTGAGCGCTGATCGGGCGTAGGGACTGTCTTTAACGACACGGTTCCTGCGCCCGTTTAAACATCGGACCTCCGTCCTATAAGTGCGCTCGCGACATACTTCCTTGGCTTAGTCATGACGCTGCAATTTGAGGGGCTCGGTGCGAGCGAGGCGCAGAATATGTGCCATATAGGGCTTTTCGATATCGTCATTTCGCACCGCCGCATAGAGCCGACGGGTGACCCCGTTCTCTGTCAAAGGTCGGGTCACATAGTCGGAATTGTAACGCACTTCGCGCACCACCCAATCGGGCAACACGGCCACGCCGCGATCCGATGCAACCAAAAGCAAGATCACGGCGGTCAACTCCACTTGCCGCAACGCGCGCGGCTCAACCCCCGCTGGGATCAGAAGCTGGCTGAAGACATCCAAACGAGATCGCTCGACCGGATAGGTAATCAGCATTTGGTCGCGAAAGTCCTCGGCAACCACAAATGTTTTCTCAGCCAGTGGGTTGGCCGATGAGGCGACAAAGACCGGTTCATAGTCGAAAAGCGGGGAAAAGGTGACATCGTCGATCTCTTCTGGATCGGAGGACACAACGAGGTCCACCTCTTCTTTTTGGAGTGCGGGCAATGCATCAAAGCTTAGGCCGGGACGGATATCGACATCCACATCTGGCCAAGCTTTTCGGAAATGCTCCAACACCGGAAAGAGCCATTCAAAACAGGCGTGGCACTCAATCGCGATATGCAACCTTCCGGATTTGCCCGCGCGGACGCTACGAAATTCTTCTTCAAGAGCCGCGACCTCGGGCAAGATCTTGTCTGCAAGGCGTAGCAGTTTGAGCCCCGCCGGTGAGAGCTTCAAAGGCTTTGAGCGGCGAATAAACAGCTCCACCCCGGCTTGCTGCTCCAGCCCCTTGATCTGATGGCTCAGCGCCGATTGGGTGATGTGCAGCAAATCAGCCGCGCGCGCCAACCCCCCCGCTTCGTGGATGGCCTTGACGGTTTTAAGATGGCGGAACTCTAGGTGCATCCTAAAACTCGCAATATAATTCATGTTGATTGTGAGAATTATGAAATTGTTTCACGATCGCAAGTGTGAGATCAGACTGGCACTCAAGAAAAAGGGTTCCGATATGGCATTGCCGCGCATCTCATTTGAGTTCTTTCCGCCCAAAACCTTGGACGCGTCCTTTCGGCTTTGGGAAACGGTGAATGCGCTGGCTCCGATGGATCCAAGCTTTGTATCTGTGACTTATGGCGCGGGCGGGACAACCCGTCAGCTGACACATGAAGCTGTTGAAACAATTCATAAAAACTATGGATTAAATGTCGCTGCGCATTTGACCTGTGTTGAGGCAACTAAGGCGGAAACACTTGCAATTGCTGAGAGTTATGCGGAGATTGGCGTGACCGAGCTTGTGGCGCTGCGCGGTGACCCTCCTGGCGGGGCAGAACGTTTCGCGGCCCATCCCGACGGCTTTGCCAATAGTTGCGAGCTGATCGATGCGCTTGCAGCAACGGGGAAGTTCAAAATCCACGTGGGCGCATATCCCGATCCTCATCCCGAAGCAGCGAGCCCCACTGCGGACGTGGACTGGCTGAAGCGCAAATTTGAATCGGGTGCTGATGCCGCAATCACACAATTTTTCTTTGAGCCAGCCACCTATTTCAGGTTCCGCGACGCCTGTGCGACCGCCGGCATCGCGTGCCCGATCGTCCCCGGCGTTTTGCCGATTGAGAATTGGAAAGGTGTCAAGAAGTTTGCCCAACGCTGCGGCACGCCTGTCCCAGAATGGCTTGACGCGCGCTTTGCAAACGCCAATTCCAAGGCTGAAGAAGAGGATGTGGCCATCGAGCTTTGCACTGAGCTTTGCGAAGAGCTTTTAGAGCAAGGCGTTGAAGATCTTCACTTCTACACGTTGAACAAGCCGTATTTGACCCAAGAGGTCTGCGCGCGGCTCGGCGTGACAAAATCAGCGGTTCTTGAAAAAGTCGCCTAGCTTCAGAACGCTAGGCTTCTGCAGAAGCCGGTGGCAGATCAAACCGTTTCGCGGCCGGAGAAATCAAAGCCGTCGGGTGGATCAGTTCTGACGGGTCGCCGCCTGGATACCGCCGAGATCTTAGCAGGAAAAACCGGCCCCATCCCCTCCACGAACCGGAGCTTGGCGCATTTGCGTCTTGCGGAAAGCGAGCCTGCCAGTCTTCGGGGAGGTCGAGCCCGCAACCCTCTAGCCGCTCCAACATCCATGTCAGGGGGATATTGGCCAACGGGCGCGCGGCATACACACCGCAAAGTTGTCCGCCGACATCGCCATGAGAGCCTCGGAACCAAACCTGCTTCACCTGTCCGGGCCAATCCTCTGTGGCCTCCCAAAGAACAGGCGCGTAGGCGGTGCGTGTTTCATCCAGCGCCAAAGCATGAAATCCATGCTCCACAGTATGGCCCAGATGCGCGCTGTGAAAGGCATGCCTGGGATCGGTAAAACGCCATAGGATCGGCAGGCGTAGTCCCAATGCTTTGACAGTGTCAAAGACGGCCACAGCCTCTATCGCGGTGTGCATATAACAGAAGCGACGGGCAAAGGCCTCCGCCGCGCGCCCATGCGGAGTGTTGCGATAGTGTCGATAGGCCAGTTGGATATGTCTTTCGGTGGCAAATTTCGACCGTAGCAGTCCAACCCTATCGATCAGACCGGCCAAAGAACGCACCGCAAAGGCACCACGCGAATACCCCAAAAGCCAAATCCGGTCACCGGGCCGATAGCGGGCCGCTAAAAAGCCGTAAGCGCGCTGGATTTGCCGATTGATCCCGACGCCTCGCATGACATCAAGCCCGTCGTGCCAGGTCCGCCATTGCAGACCCGCCTCGTAATGGATCGCTACATGCCCGTTGCTTTGCTCGTTGAGCAATTTGTAGATCAATCCGATATTGGTTTCTTTCCCTGGCTCCAGTGTCGATAGAGTCCCATCGAGCATCACCACCAAATCCTGCTGCTGCCGCTTTGGTTGATCGGGCGGTGGCGCGGTCTTGGCCGGGAAGAATCCCAGCTTGCGCGAGAGGCGGTGAAGCAGCGTCATATGAGCGGTTCCAAGGCCAGGACTCTGGCCATCTGTTCAAAAGCTAAGCGCAAAAGCGCTGCCAATCCATGAACAGTTACGCCGCTATTGTCACAATCAAAAGATGTTAGATTACAAATGGCCTTGAGTTCAGAACGCGGCGAACGGGCGACAAGACCTATGCTTTGCCGGCCCCAAGACTTACGCCCTCTGCTCTGGTCACAGACGCTGCAAAACATCCTGGCTTTGCGTTGTGCAAGTGTATGTAGGCGACGTTTTGGTCGTCAAACACGGTGGTGATCGCCTCGGCGAGATCGACCCCTTGCACCATATCGGCATGGATCATCAGATGCGCGTCATCGAAAGCCCGCAACGAAATGAGGCGAGACCTGAGAACCTCTGGGACCTCTCCGACCGCGAGTTCTGCCTGCGCAACGCCTTCGCGAATATAGATTGCGTGCATCGCCTTGTAGGGGCTGTTCTGGGGTTGATGTTCATAGTTCAGCAGGATCACCGTTTCGCCTATTTCCGCATCGGCCATACTCACGCGGCACGGGAACCCCGGTTTGGTGGTCACCATCTGACGGCGCGCGAGATGACGCACCAATTCATCGTCGGTCAGTTCGAACAAATGTGCAAAACCCTCGGCGGGGAGGGAGTGAATTTGAAAGCCCATGATCTTCTGTCCTTCTCAAGCGTGATCGGACATGACCATGTTCAGAATTTCGCGCGACCCGTATCTTGCTCAATCCCCGTTTAACGATGGATTTCCAGTGGCCCCTCAGCGCACCCTCCCTTCTTTTGGCGCAATCGAACCCGTCAAAGATGGCTCGGTTTGACAAAGGTATTTTCACCCTCAGCCATCCCCTTTTCCTCATCGCCGCAACCGGGTAAACCGCACCCCGATTAGGGGATGCAGACCATGCCGATGGAAAAGACATTCAACGCTGCCGAAGCCGAACCGCGTCTCACCGCTGCTTGGGAAGCGGCTGGCGCGTTTAAAGCCGGCGCCAACGCCAAACCCGGTGCCGAAAGCTTCTGCATTCTGATCCCGCCGCCCAATGTAACAGGCGCGCTTCATATCGGGCATGCTTTCAACAATACGCTACAAGACATCCTGACACGTTGGCATCGGATGCGAGGCTACGACACCCTCTGGCAACCTGGCACAGATCATGCCGGCATCGCGACCCAGATGGTGGTTGAGCGTGAACTCGCCAAGACCAACAGGCGCCGGACGGATTTCACGCGGGATGAGTTCCTTGAGCTTGTTTGGCAGCAAAAACATGCCTCTCGCAACAATATCCGCCATCAACTCGAACGGCTTGGAGCGTCCTGTGATTGGTCTCGCGAAGCTTTCACCATGGGCGGGGCTCCGGGCGATCCGGACGCCTATGAAGGCGCGCCAAGCTTCCATGACGCGGTGATCAAGGTCTTTGTTGACCTTTATAACAAGGGGCTGATCTACCGCGGAAAAAGGCTGGTCAATTGGGACCCGATGTTCGAATCCGCTATTTCGGATCTCGAGGTCGAGAACATCGAGACCCCCGGCCATATGTGGCACTTCAAATACCCGCTCGCGGGCGGCGCGACATATGAATATGTCGAGAAAGACGTGGACGGAAAAGTCATTCTGCAGGAAACCCGCGACTATATCTCGATCGCGACAACGCGACCTGAAACCATGCTGGGCGACGGGGCCGTTGCGGTTCACCCCTCAGACGAGCGCTACGCACCTATTGTCGGCAAGCTCTGCGAAATCCCGGTCGGTCCGAAAGATGAGCGCCGCCTGATCCCGATCATCACCGATGAGTATCCCGATCCCGAATTCGGCTCTGGCGCGGTCAAGATCACAGGCGCCCATGATTTTAACGACTACCAGGTCGCCAAACGCGGCGGCATCCCGATGTACCGGCTGATGGACACCAAAGGCGCGATGCGGGCCGACGGCGCACCCTATGCGGAGGAAGCTGCGAAAACGCAAGCGCTGCGCGAAGGCGCAGAAATGTCAGAGGCAGAGATCGACGCGATCAACTTGGTTCCGGATGTCTATCGCGGCCTTGACCGGTTCGAGGCGCGCACCCGTGTCGTCGCTGATATCACCGCTGAAGGCTTAGCCGTGATGACATCGTCCGATGACCCACGTCTCGGCAAACCCAAAAAGCAGAAAGCTGAAGAAGAAGACGCCCCGACCGAGGTGCCTCTGGTTGAGGCGAAGCTTATTATGCAGCCCTATGGGGATCGTTCCAAGGTTGTGATCGAGCCAATGCTCACGGACCAATGGTTTGTCGAGGCTGAACAAATCGTCGGGCCCGCGATTGAGGCTGTCCGCAGCGGCGAAACCGAAATCCTGCCTGAGCAGAACAAAAAGGTCTATTTGCACTGGTTGGAGAACATTGAGCCCTGGTGCATCAGCCGCCAGCTTTGGTGGGGCCACCGGATCCCGGTTTGGTATGGCCTGAACATGGCGATGATGGGCGACAAGCTGAGCGCTGCGGGCCTGACCCCGGAAAGCCCGCCAGAGGATTGGGACGGGATCGATATCGGTGCAGAGCTTGCTTTTGATGGGCTGGTACAAGCCGGCGAACACTCGCATTGCGCCGCCGAATTCGGGGGTGTATCTGAGAAATTCCTTGATGATCTGGCAGCCCTTCCAGCGCCGCTGAACCATGCGCGCATTGTCGAAGTCGAAGACAAAGAGGCCGCAATCCACACTTTGGCCGAGGCGCTCGCCGCCTATGCCGCGGAAGATGATCCAACCAAGCTGATCTACCCGGTTTGGCGTGATCCTGATGTGCTCGACACCTGGTTCTCGTCGGGTCTTTGGCCAATCGGCACCCTTGGCTGGCCCGAAGAAACCGAGGAAATGAAACGATACTTCCCCACCAGTGTGTTGATTACCGGATTTGATATCATCTTCTTTTGGGTCGCCCGGATGATGATGATGCAATACGCGGTCGTTGGACAAAAACCTTTCGACACGGTCTATGTCCACGCACTGGTTCGGGACGAGAAGGGCAAGAAGATGTCCAAGTCCCTGGGCAACGTTCTCGACCCGCTTGACCTGATCAATGATTATGGGGCGGATGCGGTGCGCTTTACGCTGGCCTCGATGGCAGCAATGGGCCGTGACCTGAAGCTTTCAAAGGATCGCATCGCAGGGTATCGCAATTTCGGCACCAAGCTTTGGAACGCGATCCGGTTTGCCGAAATGAACGGTGTCTATGAGGCTGCGACCCCAACCGCTCCGACCACGCCATCCCAGACAGCCAATCGTTGGATCATCGGAGAAACCGCAAGTGTTCGGGAAGAGGTTGATGCAGCCCTCGATGCTTACCGTTTCGACGACGCAGCCAAAGCGCTCTATGGCTTTGTTTGGGGCAAGGTTTGCGACTGGTATCTGGAGTTTTCTAAACCGCTTTTCGACAGCAAAGATGCCGAGATTATCGCTGAGACCCGCCAAACCATGGGCTGGGTATTGGATCAGTGTTTGGTCCTTTTGCACCCGTTTATGCCTTTCATTACTGAAGAGCTTTGGGCCGCCACAGGCGACCGCGCAAAACTGCTGGTTCATGCCGATTGGCCTATGTTCCAGTCCTCTCAGCTTGTTGATGACAACGCCGATCATGAGATGAATTGGGTCATCGGGCTGATCGAAGAGATCCGCTCGGTCCGGGCGCAGATGGGCGTTCCAGTAGGGACTTACTTGCCACTTCTTCAACTGGATTGCAGTGCAGATGGCCAAGCCGCATATGCAAATTCCGCGGCGCTGATCAACCGGCTCGCGCGCATTGAAAAAATAGAAGAAACCGATGCCTTGCCCAAGGGCGCTGTCACTGTGACCGTCGAAGGCGCAACCTTCGGTCTGCCACTGGCAGACGCGATCGATGTCGCCGCTGAGACCGCCCGATTGGAGAAAACGCTGGGCAAATTGGGCAAAGACATCGGGGGGCTTTCAGGACGGCTGAACAATCCCAAATTCGTGCAAAGTGCGCCTGAAGATGTGGTAGACGAGACCCGCGATCTGCTAAGCTCGAAAGAGGACGAAGCGAACCGGATCAAGTCGGCGCTGGCCCGTCTGGCGGAGATGGCGTGACGCCTCTGCATCAAGAGCATCTGAAGCGTTTGAGCAGATCAGATCGATAAGATGAGCCCCTATGACAGAAGCAAGTTGTCTTGAATGGACCTTGCGTAAAGGAATCGTCTAGGCTCGAAACGTGAAGCTCGT
Source organism: Pseudomonadota bacterium (assembly GCA_038751255.1). Classification (GTDB taxonomy): domain Bacteria; phylum Pseudomonadota; class Alphaproteobacteria; order Rhodobacterales; family Rhodobacteraceae; genus JANSYP01. Next base: position 728 of record JBCDGN010000122.1, on the reverse strand, counting down.
TTGGTGACGAGCACAAACAGTTCGGGGAGAGGAAAGACCATGCCAGCTTATTTAATCGCAGTCGTGAAGGTGACCGATGACGCTTGGGTGCCGGGGTACGCAGCAGTCGTGCATGATATTGCTGCAAAACATGGTGGGAAGTATCTGTCCCGTAGCGGTGCGATTGACCGTATGGAAGGGGATGACCTCGACGCGACACTGATCGCGCTGATCGAGTTTCCTGACAAAGGCGCAGCAAACGCCTTCGCAGAAGATCCCGAATATGCCCCCCACGCGAAGGCCCGCCAGGATGGCAGCGAGAGCCATTTCTATGTGATCGACGACACTGATCTCGCGGGCGCAATCCCCTATCTACCAAAAGCGTCCTGAGGCCTTGGCAGGGCTTTCTGGCCCTGCCTGTTTCCAGCGTGTTGATACGGAACCCGTTTTTTGAAGATGCAAGGGTGACGATGCACAAAAAGCGGAATATCTTTAGGTTTTGTTGCAGGACCAAGCCGCTTGGAGTGTCGTGAAATGGACAACACGCTGAAACGGGATGCACCAGTCTTAGGTGTGCTGAGGCTCGATTATGACTACCCGTCGGCTTTGGGCGTATTTCGTTGAAAAACTTCGGCTTGAACGAAGCGTAAGTCGCTGATTCAATTCTTCCTAGATGGAGGGATTGGCGATGATGGGACCGAAGCAAGAAGCGCAAGCGGCGTTGTTCTACGAGTTCTCCCTGGAAGATC
>JBCDGN010000121.1:0-10531 GCA_038751255.1 Pseudomonadota bacterium | reverse complement strand
CTGCACGGGAAGGTCATCAAGCAGATGCTTGCGAAATACGCCCGCCCAGGATCTTTCCAACAGCGCGCGCCTTTGGTGGCTCATATCAGACCAGCGATCAAACAAATCCCCGGTCTGTCGATCTCGTATAGTAAACATGGCAAAGTATAGCGGTCAGAACGAAAAACCGGAATCGACTTTTTACCGCCCCGTCAACCTTTGGAGGAAGCTCCGCGCCGCAAACCGCGACGGTCGCGGCTTCGGTGAACTCAAGTTCCGGCCCCATAAATACCGCCTCTAAACCCGCGGCATCCTCAAGATTGCCTACAAGCGCGTTGGCCGCGCGCAGGGAAAGGCGATCCATCGCCCCGCCGATAGGAATGCCCAGATGGTAATAGCCCGGGCGGCCCATATCCTGAATGGTTGTGAGGATGCCTGCCGTGATGACGTTAACTGGCATGAAGAGCCTCCATCAGTTTGGCGTTGGTGCCGTCGATATCGGCGTTGAAAGCTTCAAGGTCGAAGACGACATTGGCGATCTTCGGGGCGAAGCGCCCGGCTTGGACATCCTCAACAGCGGCATCGTATTCTTCGCGCCCAATCGGTTTCCATTTCACGATGTCTCCGGGTTTGAAGAACACCATGAAGTCCTTGAGGTAGCTGACGTCTTGTGCGGGATCGTAGATCGGCATCGGCGTGATTCCGAACATCTGATAGCCTCCAGCCCCCCGTACTGAATAGATGCAGGAAAAGCACCCGCCATAGCCCACAGTCAGCTTGGGCGTATCGGTGCGGGGGCGCAGGTATTTCGGCACCTCGATCTGTCGCGGGCGGTCCACCATTTGGTAGAGGAAGGGCAGGCCCGAGACGAAACCCACCATGGACACGAACCACGGCGCGCCAGAATGCGCCTCTATGAAGGACTGGACGGTGTCATAGCCGTTGACCTCGGCGGCATATTCGATGTCGGTGGCGTTTGGGTCCTGGTGGCGTTCGCGAAACCGCATCAGCGTCTCATGGGTCCAGGGGTCTTGATAAAAGACCGGGATCTCAACGATGCGCGTATCGAGCTTTGACTCGGCCTTTTCCGCATCGGCCTCCATTTCTTTCAGCATCCCCAGAAGCTTATCGGGGTGGATCACATCGGGATCAAACTTGATCTGGAACGACGCATTGGCAGGGCATATTTCGGTCACGCCCTCGATTTTAGCGTCCCGAACCGCGTTGGTGATGGCCAGTGAAACGAAGAACGCTTCAAGCGACATCGCGTCGCTGACTTCGACGAATATGTGTTCGTCGCCGCCAAAGGTGTATCGGCAACTCATGCGGTGGGGCCCCCTGCGTTGATGTCATTTTCTTCCAGCCAAGGTTCGAGCCATTTCGTGTGCACGTCATTGGCTTGCACATCAGGCTCGGACAAAAGCGCTTCAAAAAGTGGTTTGGTGGTCGCTAGACCGTCTATCTGCAAAGCGGCAAGCGCGTGTTTGAGCTTCATCAGCGCCTCGTCCCGCGTTTTGCCGTGGACGATTAGCTTGCCCAGAAGCGAGTCGTAGAAGGGCGGAACGGCATAGCCCTCGTAAAGCATGTGATCAAAGCGCACCCCGTGCATGTCCGGCACATTCAACGCGCTGATCGTACCCGGAAACGGCATAAATCCGTTGCTTGGATCTTCTGCGTTCAACCGCACTTCGATCGCATGGCCGGTTATGGGGGTCTGAGTGGCATCAAGCTTCCCGCCAGCCGCAATCCGGATCATTTCGGCGACCAGATCGATGCCGGTAATCATCTCAGTCACGGGATGCTCGACCTGGATACGCGTGTTCATTTCGATGAAGTAAAACGCGCCGGTCTGGTCATCGTAGAGATATTCGATCGTGCCTGCGCCTTTGTAGCCGACGGATCGGGCAAGTTCGGCGGCTGAAGCGCAGAGCGCATGGCGTGTTGCCTCATCAAGCGCCGCAGAGGGACCCTCTTCCCAGACCTTTTGTCGTCTGCGCTGAAGCGAACACTCGCGGTCCCAGAAATGGAGAGCAGCCTCGCCATCCCCCATAATCTGAACCTCGACGTGACGTGCGCGTTCGATGACTTTCTCGATATAGATCCCGCCATCGCCAAAAGCGGCCTTTGCCTCAGATGCTGCTTGCGCGGCATGGGTCCGAAAGCCTTCGGCAGTCTGAGCGATCCGGATCCCACGCCCGCCACCCCCTGCCGCGGCCTTGATCATCACTGGAAAGCCGATCTCTGCCGCGATCATAGCTGCCGTATCCATGTCTTCGATGACACCATCGCTGCCGGGGACGGTGGGCACGCCTGCCTTCGCAGCTTGCTGACGGGCGGCGGCTTTGTCGCCCATCAGTCGAATGGTCTTGGCATCGGGTCCCACAAAAATGAGCCCCGCATCTGTGACCGCTTGCGCAAAATCTGCGTTCTCGGACAAAAACCCATAGCCGGGATGAACGGCGTCGGCTCCGGTGGCTTTCGCCGCCTGCAAAATCGCATCGGTGTTGAGATAGGATTTCGCAGCCTGTGGCGGTCCGATTTCCACCGCCTCATCAGCGTGCCGCACCGCGAGCATGTCAGCATCCGCCACTGAATGCACTTGGACTGTTTTGATCCCGAGGCTTTGCGCCGCGCGAATAATGCGCACGGCGATCTCACCTCTGTTCGCGACCAAGAGCTTTTGCAAGGGCTCTACTCCAGGATCACCAGCACCTGTCCGGCCATCACGGGTTCGCCATCCTCAGCAGTAAACGAGGCGATGACACCGTCAGCGTCAGACTGGATTTGATGAAAGCTCTTCATCACTTCGACCAGGCCAATGACATCCCCTTTCGCCACAGCGTCGCCTTCAGATTTGAACGGCGGCTCTTCCGGGGACGGTTTGCGATAAAAGGTGCCTGGGATGGGCGTCTTGATCTCATGGCTCATATGTCGTCTCCGATGTTGGTCAGGCAGCGTCGAGTTGGGTCAGCGCCTCGCTGACGGCGGCAGCGATCGCTTCTGAGTTCGGGGTGTCTGAGTGGATACAAATGGTTTCCACCTGGACCGGCAGGGTTTTTCCCCCTTGCGTTGTCAGGGTGGCGTCGCGCGCTGCTTGGACGGCCCGGGCGGCGACCAAGGCAGGATCAATGGCTGCATGTTCGCGCGTTATCAGAAGCGTCCCTTCGTCGGAATAGTCGAGATCGGCGAAAAACTCCGCCAGAAAACCTGCTCCGTTTGCTGTGTAGACCGTCTCGTGCAGGGTGCCTGCAAGGCCCATCACAGGTAGACCGTAAAGGCGGGATGTGTCAGCGACGGCTTCGGCCACGTGCTCTTGCCGCGAGGCCATTCCATAGAGCGCTCCGTGGGGTTTGATATGCGACACCTCGCAACCGGCTTCTTTGCAAAAGGCTGAGAGGGCGCCAATTTGATAGAGGATGATATTGCGCAACTCATCGCGTTCGATCTTCATCTCTCGACGGCCAAACCCTGGGAGGTCCGGCAAGGACACATGGGCCCCAACCGCGACCCCGTGCTCTGCTGCGAGAGAAACGGTCTTGGCCATGTGGTTTGGGTCCGAGGCATGGTACCCACAGGCCACATTGGCTTGATCAATATGCGGCATGAGCGCGGCGTCGTTGCCAAAGCTGTAGAGGCCGAAGCTTTCTCCCATGTCGCAGTTGAGTAGTACCTTCACTTTCTTCGCCTCCCTCAGTCTTTTAGTGAGGCCACGTAGCGCAGCCTGATTTGGTCCGCGATGACTGCCAGAATGAGCAGACCGCCCAGCACAACCGTTTGGAGGTAGCTTTCAATTCTGGCGAGGTTCATGCCGTTCTGCACCAGCCCGATAAAGAGTGCGCCGAGAACGACATTTTCCAATCGGCCAACGCCACCGCGCAGGGAAACGCCGGCGATCACGCAGGCCGCGATGCTTTCCAGCGGCATCGACGCCCCGATATTGGCCTCTCCAGTATCCAGTCTCGCCGTCAGCAACATGCCCGCTGTTGCCGCAAGCGCGGCGCAGAGTACATAGGCCTGAAAGAGCGTGCCCCGGACATTGATGCCGGACAAACGCGCCGCTTTGAGGTTTCCGCCCACCGCATAAAAGTGCCGCCCTTGAGGCGTGGCGTAGAGGTAAATCCAAAGAGCGATGATGATCAGCAGCGCCACCCAAACCGGCGTGGGAAGGCCCAGCCAACTGCCAAAGCCGAACACATCGCCAAAAGCCACCGGAAGCCCGTAAACCGGCACACCACCGGTGAGGTAAAGCGCAATGCCGAACCCGACAGAGGCCATGCCGAGGGACATCATGAACGGCGACACTTCGAAGAATGCAACGCCAACGGCATTTGCCACGCCGATGAGACTACCTGCAAGAACACCGGCGAAAATCCCCAGCGCAATTGCCAGAAATACGGCTTCAGGCATCGCGGCATAAACCGATGACATCACCAGCGCCCCGACGACGGAGGAAAGCGCGAGGATCGTGCCCACGGACAGGTCAAAGCCTCCGGTCAGCAGCGCCAGCATTTGACCGAGCGAGACAATCGTCAGGTAAACCGATTGCCGCAGTACATTCATCAGGTTGCGACCGGTCAGAAAATTGTCGGACATGGCTGCGAAAAAGATGACCGCAATGATGAGCAGGAAGGGCAAGATGCCAAGGCGTACGAAAATGCGCTTCACATTATCGCTGAGCGGGCGGCGATGCGTCTTCATCCCAAGGCTCTCATCCGCCATCAAGCGACCTCCTTGTCAAAGAAGTTCGCCAGCACGTTTTCTTCTGTGAGGCGTGCGCCTGAAAGCTCCGCTTGGATACCGCCATGGTGGAACACATAGGACCGATGCGTCAGGTGAAGGATCTCTGGCAGATCGGAGGAGATGATCACAACCGCGGTCCCCTGCCGTGCGAGATCGACAATGAAGCCGTAAATCGCCTGCCGGGTGCCGACATCAACGCCGACCGTGGGTTCATCGAACACCACAAGGTCGATATGACGGGTTAGGCTTCGGGCCAGCATCGCCTTTTGTTGATTGCCGCCAGAGAATTGATTGACCGTGCGCTCTGGCTGGTTCGGCGACAGGTTCAAGATGTTGGAAAGCTCGGCGACGCGGGTGCGCTCTGCCCACCAATTGAGGAAAGGTCCGGAGCGGAAAAGCTCCGTATCCAGCGCCGCGACCGACATGTTTTCCCGCACGGGGCGCGCAAGCATCAGACCCGATTCATGCCGATCCGCGGGCAGGTACATGAACCCGTCTCGGATCGACTTCTTGGGGTTCGGCCGAGCCATGATGCGACCTTTGTAGGAAACAGTTCCACTGGACATGGGTATGGCGCCGAAGGCTGCCTGCAGTGCCTCAGACTTGCCCGATCCGACCAGCCCAGCACATCCAACGATTTCGCCGCGGCGCACCGACAGTGACACGTTGCGAAGCGACCCGTCTTGTGTTGTCACATCCTGAAGGATCAGGATTTCCTCGGTCGGCTTGCCAATCGCGATGCTTGGGAAAATCGCGCCGACCTCGCGTCCGGTCATGAGTTCGACAAGGCGATCTTCATCAGCCTCAGCCACATTGAGTGTATCGACATAAGCCCCATCGCGCAGAACGGTGATGCGGTGACCGATGCGTTTGATCTCGGCCATGCGATGGGTGATGTAGATGATCCCCACGCCTTTGGCAGTAAGACCTTCAATCAGCGCAAAGAGCTGATTTGTCTCGTGATCTGTAAGGCTCGCTGTCGGTTCGTCCAGGATCAGGACAGAAAGCTCCGATCGAAACGCCTTGGCGATTTCGACCATCTGCTGTTCGGCGCGGGAAAGATGCGCCACGCGTGCGCTTGGGCGGATGTCAAAGCCAAGCTCGTCCAAGAGACGCTTGGCCTCCGCGCGCATCTCTGCGGATTTTAAAAACGGGCCAGTTTTGTGTTCTGCGCCGAGGAACAGATTTTGCTCCACGGTCATTTGCGGAACTAAGGAGAACTCTTGAAACACGGCCGAGATCCCGAGGTCTCTTGCCGCATGCACAGATGCTAGATCGACCGGCTTGCCATGCATCTCAATCGTTCCAGAGGTCGGCCTGTTGGCCCCGGAGAGCATGGAAATCAGTGTTGATTTGCCCGCCCCATTCTCGCCAAAAAGGATATGCACTTCACCTTGGTTGAGCTCGAAGCTCACCCGGTCGAGCGCACGCACGCCGGGATAGTCCTTGGTGAGGGACTTGGTGGCAAGAAGCGGGGCGGGCATCCGTCAGATCATTCGACGCGGAAGACGGGTTTGAACCCAGCCGGTGCCAGCGTTGAGGCCGGATCGAAGTCGCCGTGGTTTTCAGTCGTCACCACATAAAGTGCCGGTCCGACATGCTGCTCGAACTCTTGACCTTCAAGGATACGCACGGCTTGGTCGATGGCGATCCGTCCTTGGATCACTGTGGAATCCGTGGGGGCTGCAAGGATTTGGCCACGGCTGATACCCTGGTCCACCCCAGGCGTGAAGTAGTAGGACACAACCTTCACCTGATCCGTCAGCCCACGGGCACGCAGGATTGGAACGGCGGCCTCTGCGGTAACGGCGGTACCGACGATGTATTCGAGGCCCGGGAAGGTTTCGAGCGCGTCTTCGACAAGTTGAGACTGTGCTTCTTTCCCTGTGTCGCCGTACATCGTCTCAACGACTTCAACGGCGCTGCCATCAACGGCTGCTAGAAACCCGGTATTGCCCGCTTCGACCCAGCCAGCTCCTGCTGGACCCGGGAACCAGGCGACTTGCACAGCATCGGAACCACTGGGATGCGAGTCAGCCAGAAACTCGCCTGCCTTGCCGCCCATCTCTCCGAAAGAGACCAAGGACTTCGCGGAAAGCTCAGGCGATGACATGCCATTGATGACATCGATCACTGGGATGCCCTGACCGCGGATCTCGCCAACGAGGTTGTTCAAACCGTCAAATGAGATCGCCCCGATCACAACCGCATCCGCCCCAGCAGCAACACAGTCTTCAATCTGGCTGATCTGGGTGTTGAGTTCGGTGTAACCGCCCGCTTCAACAAGTTGCATTTTTACGCCGAGCCGCTCAGCTTCAGACGCCACGCCATAGTTCACGCCCAGCCAGTAAGCGTCCTTCATATGCGGGAACGAGACGCAAATCTCCCACTCTTTGCTGGCAGCGTCCAACGGAACATAATCGATCGAGGTGCGGGGGCTCGCCATGTCAAAGGCTGGAGACCAGCTTTCCACTGAATATGGGAACCAGTCTTCTGCCACGGCTTGGGCCGCAAAACACGCGAGAAGCGCAGCACTTGCGGCAGTCGTTGTTCGAAGTTTCATGATCACTTCTCCCTGGTGTTGCTTGAGCACGTCACACGGCCTGGGACGGCCTGCGCACTACGCGTCAGCTTGCGAAGATTAACGTTGCATGACAAATTCAATGAATGGGGTATAATTATCGAAAAAACAGATACGAAGTTGTTGACCTAGGGTCGCCTGAATTCACTCTGATTTTCGGTGAGGTGCGAGCCTTCGAATTGCCCAGCAACGAAAAGTCGAAGCCCTGGAGGGGTCGCTGGCACTCGATGGGTCTTTCAATGGCTTTCTGCAAGAGATATCTTTTTCTCATGGGAGGTATCTAAAATTCCGAAGGAACCTACGCTCCGCCAAATTCGATATTTCATCGCAACCGCAAATTCCGGCCAGGTGTCGCGCGCGGCGCGGGATCTGAATGTGTCGCAAAGCGCCATCACGACCGCAATACGGCAACTCGAAGAGATCGTCGGCGCCGATCTCTTTCGACGGCACGCAAACGGGGTCAGCCTCACGCATGACGGGACGATTTTTCTTCAGCATTCCCGGCGCGTTTTCGCAGCGGTCGATGAAGCTGTTCATGCCCCCAGAGCGCTGCGCTCAAACCTAAGTGGCAAGCTTCGTGTTGCGATGACCTACACGGTCACGGGTTACTTCATCCCGCCATATCTGGAACGCTTCGCGCGTGACTTTCCCAAAGTGCAATTGCAACCGATCGAGACCTCACGCGGTGACATAGAAAGCGGACTGGTCTCAGGTTTGTTCGACATAGCAGTATTGCTGACATCCAACATAGCCGACCAGGAGGGGCTTGAATACGAAACCCTATTGAGGTCAGCACGTCGACTCTGGTTGCCGGCAAACCATGATCTGCTCAACCAAAAGAACGTGGCGCTGACGGATATCGCCGATGAGCCCTATATCATGCTGACCGTCGATGAGGCCTCAAACACCGCGCAGCGCTACTGGAATAACGCTGGGGCCCGACCCAACACCTATATTCGCACGTCTTCGATTGAGGCCGTCCGGTCGATGGTCGCCAGCGGTATGGGCGTCACAGTGCTATCGGACATGGTCTATCGTCCTTGGTCATTGGAAGGCATGCGCGTCGAAACAGTGACGCTTTCCACCCCAGTCCCCACCATGGATGTGGGCCTTGCTTGGCCGGTTAATGTTGAATTGGCACCCACAGCCGCTGCGTTCTTAGAGTTCATGCGGTCGCGACAGAGCCAGAACCAGGACTAGCCCGACAACGCTCATCTGTTTTGGCCGGGTCCACGAAAGTTTCGGGCGCCCCGCGATGACAGATCCGTTTTCCTGATGCGCGCAGGCTTTTGAACATGCGCGCCGTGGCAACGTTGGTGGTGATTTCTTCTTTGAAAATCTCTACAGTCTTCGCGGCAATTGCCGCACCAAAATCACGAGTGTTTTCTTCGGCAAAAAATGGATGCCATCGACGCCGTCGTTTGTGATCACATTTCCAGCATCTCAGCATGCGACACTCGTGCAGTCCGCGAGGACACCCAAGAGATTACAGACCTCCGTCGATTTCCCAGGAGCTACCGGAAACTCGTATTGGGCATTGGATCGATTAGTGGCGGTGTCACGATCAAGACTCGTGGCGCTCCCGTGACGAACCTGTCCCATAGTGCCTCCTTTCATTCTATCGAATGGATCACACCATCAAACCGTGGGATCAAACACCTAGGTCTGCGACCCAAGTTTTTTATCGCGCCAATTCGGGACGCATCTCGGCTACACTCTTTCTCACTACCAAATTATGGGTTGGATGAGATGTCAGAGACCGCGATCCATCAAGTACAGCTCTATTCGATCACACAGGCAACGACCGCGACTTTCACTGAAATGTTCATGCGGCTGGCGTTTTTGTTCTTCATCGTCTCAGGCTCAAAACGGGTGGTGACCGCGACCCAAGACATTGTCGGTGAAGAAGGCGATCTGCTGGTTTTTCCAGCGGGGTCCATGGTGACAATGGAAAACCGCCCGGTGTTCAACGCCGACTACCATGCGGTGGGCGTCTCATTCTCTGACAAGCTCGTGGCAGAAGTGTTCAAAGATCACGCGTTTAAGCCCGGCAGCACAGAAGTGCAGATCCTTCGTGCTGAGACGCATCGTCCGGCGGATATTTTGCCCATCATCCAAGACACGTTGGACCGGTCTTCTCTGCCCGAAGTCATCCTGCGCCAGCGTCTGAAAGAACCGCTGTTATGGTTGCGCGAAAATGGCGTTCAACTCGCGACCTCCGAAGAGGAGTCCCCGCTCAGTCGGGTGCGGCGGATAATCGAGACCGATCTCAGCCACCCCTGGCGGGCAGGCGAAGTGGCTGGGCGTTTGGCGATGAGCGAGGCGACCATGCGGCGCTGGCTTGCCGATGCAGGCCACGGATTTGCAAAGACTTTGATGAACACGCGGCTCGAACATGGCCTCGGCCTGTTGCAAACGACAGATGTCTCCATTTCTGAAATTGCCTTGGAATGCGGCTTCAAAACACCCTCGCATTTTTCTGATGCCTTTCGAAAACGGTTCGGGATCGCCCCGAAGCATATCAGAGCCGCCGCAGCTTGAGCGTTTCCCGATAGTTTTTGAGCGGCGCTCGGAAGCGGCACTGCGTCATTTTCTCTACCTATGAAGCATCAAAGTAAGGCAAAAAAGGACCTTCAAATGCTTCGGAAAACGACACTTTCTCTAGCGACTGTCATCGGATTGATGGCAATGCCCACCCTTGCGAGCGGCTTCCAAGTGACCAGTTCGTCTTTCGCAGAAGGCCAACAGCTTGATACCGCGCAGGTGTTTCAAGGTTTCGGGTGTGAGGGTGGCAACATCGCCCCTGATCTCGCCTGGTCGGGCGCGCCGGAGGGCACCGAAAGCTTCGCGGTGACGGTGTATGACCCAGATGCCCCCACAGGGTCAGGATGGTGGCATTGGTTCGCCTTCAATATCCCCGCAGACGTCACTGAATTGCCGGTTGGTGGAACCGTTCCTAACGGCGCAGTGGAGTTGACGAACGACTACGGTGCCGTTGGCTTTGGTGGCGCCTGCCCTCCACCAGGTGAAGTGCATCGGTACCACTTCACCGTCCATGCTCTGGGAACGACGCTGGAGATAGACAACAGCGTCAGCAATGCGCTGGCTGGTTACATGGTGAATGCCAACAGCCTGGCCTCTGCGACGATCACAGCGGTCTATACACGTTGATCCACGCCATGGACTCCAATGAGCTCTGAGGCCCTAGCGCCGACCTCGAATACCGGTCGG
>JBCDGN010000120.1:0-10833 GCA_038751255.1 Pseudomonadota bacterium | reverse complement strand
GAAACCCGCTGGGAACTTGGTCGGGTCAGCACAGGCGTCGAAACCGCCGTGATCGGCGGTGGTGTGGCACCAGAGCCCGGTGATCTTGCCCTCTTTTGTGGCCGCGATCTTGCCTTGCATCCAATAATCCCGCGCGAACGCGGTTGTCATCAGATTGTCCATCCGGTCTTCGATCCACTTGACCGGTTTGCCGGTGACAATGGAGGCTACGACCGAGCAGACATAGCCCGCATAGGCGCCCACTTTGTTGCCAAAGCCACCGCCGATATCGGGCGAGATCACACGGATATTGTGCTCTTCAATGCCTGAGATTAGCGACACCACGGTGCGGATCGCATGCGGCGCCTGGAATGTGCCCCAGAGCGTGAGCTTGCCGTTGATCTTGTCCATGGAGGCGACGCAGCCGCAGGTCTCAAGCGGGCAGGGATGCACGCGGTGGTAATAGACCATCTCCTCGGCCACCACATCGGAGGCATCCAGAACCTGCTCTGTCGCCTCTTTCTCGCCAACTTCCCAGGTAAAGATATGGTTGGGATGCTTGCGCGGGCCATGGGCGCCATCTGCGGTTGGATCAAGATCCTCACGCAAAACAACGTCCGATTTCAGCGACTCGAACGGGTCGGTGATGACGGGGAGCTCTTCGTATTCGACCTCTACCGCCTCGATGCCGTCAGCCGCCGCATAGCGATCGGTTGCGACCACAAAGGCCACTTCTTGGCCCTGAAACAGCACCTTGCCATCGGCCAGCACCATCTGCTTGTCACCTGCAAGCGTTGGCATCCAATGCAGCCCCAGAGGCTCCAAATCCGCTGCCGTTAGCACCGCAAGAACACCGGGCACTTCGGTCGCGGCCGAGGTGTCGATGTTTTTGATCCGTGCATGCGCGTAAGGCGAGCGCACGAAATCGCCGAAGATCATCCCATCGAGCTTGATGTCATCGACATAGTTGCCCTTGCCTTGGGTGAAACGCGCATCTTCCACGCGTTTGCGGGAAGATCCCAACCCTTTGAGGCCAGCAACGCGTTCGTCGCGTGTCACGTCATCTTTCATTGCGCCGCCTCCTTGGCCGCATTCATTTCAGCGGCCGCAGCCAACACGGCTTTGACGATGTTTTGATATCCGGTGCACCGGCAGAGATTTCCAGCCATGCCGAAGCGCACCTCTTCCTCGGTCGGGTTCGGGTTTTCCTCCAAAAGCGTCACAGCGCGCGTGATCATCCCCGGCGTGCAGTAACCGCATTGTAGGCCGTGATGTTCCTTGAAAGCTGCCTGAAGCGGGTGCAGCTGATCGGGTGTCCCCAAACCTTCAATGGTGGTGACGTCTTTGCCATCGGCTTGGGCCACAAACATGGTGCAAGACTTGACCGACTTGCCATCAATGATCACCGTGCATGCCCCGCAATGGGAGGTCTCGCACCCAATGTGGGGTCCGGTGATGTTGAGCTTTTCGCGCAGCGTGTAGATCAGCAATTCGCGAGGTTCTGCAATCACGTCGACGGCCTCGCCGTTGACGGTGAGTTGGTAATGTTTCTTGTCAGACACTGTTGGGCTCTCCTCAGGCGCGCGACCAGGCGCGTTCAATCGCGCGGGTCAGGATCACGCCTGCCACATGACGTTTAAAGGCGATGGGACCACGGTTGTCTTCGACCGGATCGATGTCATCGAGCATGTCAGCCACAGCCGCTTTGACAGCGTCTGCATCGACCGTTGTGCCAACCAGCGCCGCACTGGCGCTTTCAGAGAAGACGGGCGTATCGCTTAGATTGGTCATCGCGATGGATGCACTGGCGCAGGTTGTGCCATTCTTTGTCAGCTGCACAGCCGCCGCAGCGGTGGCGTAGTCGCCAATCTTGCGCTTTTGCTTCTCATAGGCGTATCCGCCTTGGTGCGCTTTGAAAGAAACCGCCGTCAGAACTTCGTCGTCTTCGCGTTCGGTCATATAGGCGGCTTCATAAAAACTGCGGGCTGCAACGTTACGCTGACCTTCGGGGCCGACGAGCGTGTAATGCGCATCAAGACACTGCATAAGCCCGGGCATGTCATTGCCTGGATCGCCGTTGGCGACATTGCCACCGACGGTGCCCATGTAGCGCACCTGAGGATCGGCGATTTGCAACGCCGCTTCGCGCATGATCGGTGCGGCTGAGGCAAGACCGGCATGACCAATGATGTCGGCTTGTGTGGTCATGGCGCCAATGGTGATCGTGTCGCCTACCGTGATGCCAGTCAGCCCCTCGACATCCTGCAAGTCGATCAAATGCGGCACATCTGCCATGCGCAGTTTCATCATGGGGATCAGGCTGTGCCCGCCCGCCATAACTCTGGAGTCGTCGCCGAACTCCTCTAATATCGCGAGCACACCTGGCATATCTTTGGGCCGGTGGTATTCGAACCTCGCTGGAATCATATGCTTCCTCCCTTAAGCAAATGTTCTGGCTTGCGTCAGATTATAGACCGTTGACCTAGTTGCACTGCTAAATTGCTCAAGGGCAGAGGTTTTGCACGAACCGCGCCTTAGCTTGCACGAGTTGCGCCAAGCGTCTCCGCCAATTGAAGCTGAACCTCTTTTATCTTAGATCGGCTCACAGGGGCCGCGGGCAGATCGCTGGTCACAAAAGTACAGCGCCCCTTGTCTTTGGTGCGCTCAAATCGGGCGACCTTGGCGGGGTTGATCAGATAGCTGCGATGGACCTGCAGAAAGCCTGCCGGGACCAGCCGCTTTCGCGCCTCTGTGATCGGCCATGCACAAAAACAGCGATCAATTTCGGTGTAAACTTGCGTGTAGTGACCATCGGCGCGGATGAAGGCCACGTCCTTGGCACGCAGGAGGACCCGATTACCTTCGCTCTCGCAGGGAATAGAGACCGCTGGTGCTTCGGGTTCAAGGCGCGGCTCGGTACTCTGAGGACCAATTGCAACATCGGGCGTCGCCTCGTCTTCGATTGCTGACGGGACGGTCGTGGTGCTTTTTTCGCTCGGTGTAAGAAACGTCGCGCTCATCCACAAAAAGGCACCGAAGATCACAAAGCTCGACAGGATAACGCCAATGGCCAGCGTCTCATTGCTGATCGTGGGGCCGAACTCGCTGATCTGGTCCTCTGCGACGAAGTTTGTTCCCGCCATCGCCAGGAAATGAACGATGAAAACCGCCAGCCCAAAACAAACAGTCCCGATGAGGATGTTGCGATTGTTTCGCTTCCGATAGGCGATGCGAAAGGCCAGAACGCAAAGCGCGACCGCGCAAAGCGATGACAGGACAACACCCAGCGGAGAATAGACCGCTCGGCAAAGCTGCAGACCTGCCATTCCGACATAATGCATCACCAAAATCCCGCTGCCGACCAATGCGCCTGCTGCAACGATGATGCGCGGGGTTCGCTCGGTGAAGTGCAGCAATCCAAGTGCCACGGCCACGATTAAAACTGCGATAAGGGCCGAGGCCAGCGTGATGGCTGCGTCGTAGTAAAATAGAATGGGCAGCTGAAGTCCCAGCATGGCCACAAAGTGCATCGACCATATTCCACCACCGAGTGCCAGAGAGGCCAAAGCAATTGCAACTTTTCGCTGGGGGATCGATTTTGAGGACAGATCTTTGGTCAGGCTTAGCCCGGTGAAACCTGCAACCAAGGCCACGACGAGGGACATCGCGACAAGCAGTCCGTTGTGGCCGGTTTCCAAGAACTCCATCCGGCAAATATGCCAACCAAGTCCGATCTTGCAAACAGGAAGTTGGGAGTTTGCGCATCTCTGACTGGTGACGTTCACGTAAAACAATGACGAAAAATACGTCGCTACGTCCCGCCGAAATGGTCTATCGCTTGCGCAAAAAAGACCCAGCAGTGCCGGTCTCAACAACGGGGCATCCGTCTCTCTTCTAACCTCCTCAGGCATTCATCTCTTGGCTGTTGCCTATCGCCCGACAGCGCTCGCAAAGAAAAGGTTGAGATCACCTCATACTGGTGGCGATATCGCCTGCCACACCTCCCGGGCTCTAGGCTGGCCTCAAACCATAAGGGGGGCATTCATGAATAAGAAATGGTTCAGGCCCGGACGCCGCACGGTGTTGAAAGGGCTCGCGGTATCGGCTTTTACGAGCGGGCTGGCGATGCCCGCAATTGCCGAGGAACCCATGATCAAGATCGGCTTTGCGACACCGCAACCCGGACCCTTGGCGATCTTTTCCGAACCAGGTTGCAGATGGCCTGATGATCGACGGCAAAAAACACCCGGTTGAGTTTATCGTCAAGGACAGCCAGTCAAGCTCCAACCTGGCCTCTTCGGCTGCGCAAGAGCTGATCTTTGAAGATGAGGTCGACTTTATTGCTGCCATCTCAACGCTGGACACGACCAATCCTGGCGCCGACCAAGCGGAGTTGAACGGTGTGCCCTGTAACACCAACGATACGCCCTGGCAGCCGCTCTTCCTTTGGGCGGCAAGGCGACCCGGCAACGGCCTTTGAGTACACCTTCCACTTTTTCTGGGGGTTAGAAGACATCATTTCCGTCTTTACCGGCATGTGGGATGTGGTCGACACCAACAAAGTGGTGGGCGCGTTATGGCCGAACGATCCTGATGGGAACGCTTGGGGGGATCCCAAGCTCGGCTTTCCCCCTGTGATGGTTGAGAAAGGCTATGAGCTGGTTGATACCGGTCGGTTCCAATCGATGACGGATGACTTTTCGGCCCAAATCTCGGCCTTCAAAGCTGCTGGAGTTGAGATTGTCACCGGTGTGGTCGTGCCACCAGATTTCACCACCTTCTGGACCCAAGCCGCACAACAGGGCTTCAACCCCAGAGTTGTCAATGTCGCCAAAGTCTCCGAATTCCCGCAAGCCATGTCGGCGTTGGGTGACCGGACAGAGGGACTGTCGGTCGATGTTTGGTGGTCGCCACATTACCCCTATCCTAGATGTCTTCGAATACAGCTCCGCCCCCGAGATACCGCTGACCTCTGAAATCCGCCCAATCGGACAATCCCAAAACCTCCCTGACCTACCTCGCTGTGGGCCCTCTCAGCTGGGTTTTTTCATGTAGCTGGTGAGGATTTTGAAGAAGTTCATAACATGCGGTTTGGTGTTGTCGCGCCGGGCATGAGCGCTCAGCCTCGTTCCAGGATTGATCCCCACATAGGACTGGTAGAACACACCGGGCCTTTGCGTTGTGGAGACACTTTCCGGCACGACCGACAACCCCACACCCACAGAGACCAGGCTGATTGCGGTTTGATAGTCCTGGGCAAAGATCGTCTCGGCGGGGGTGATGTTCTCTTGCTCCAGCACACTCAGCACGTGATCGGCAAAGCTGGGACGGGGTCGACGTGGATAAAGCACAAAGGTCTGATCGGCGAGGTCCTTCAGCGCAATGGTGGTTTTTACATTAAGCGCCGAGTTGTCCGGCATCGCCAAAACCAGCGGTTCTTTGTGAAGCTCTACCGTCCGAAAGTCTTCCCCCTTTAACGCCGGGCGGGCCACCGCGATGTCAATCTCGCGCTGCACCAAGGCACGTTCGAGCTCTGCGTTGTTCATCGCTGAAAGCGCCAAGTCCACATCAGGGTAATGGGACCGATAGGATTTGATGATCGTCGGCAAGACACCATGGCTCGCAGATCCCACAAAGGCGACGCGCAATCGTCCGGCACTGCCTTTGCCGATACGGGTGACCTCGGCAAGAGCGCTGTCGAGTTGGTCGAGGATCGTGCGTGTCCGTTCCAGCAACACATCTCCGGCAGGTGTCAGGCGGATCTGCGCCCGAGAGCGGTCGAAGAGCTTTACATCAAGGTCTTTCTCAAGCTGGGCAATCTGACGCGACAGGGGCGGTTGTGCCATTTCCAAACGCTCTGCGGCGCGGCCGAAGTGCAGTTCTTCTGCCACGGCAATGAAGTAACGCAGGCGCTTTAGTTCCATCGTGAAACCCTAACGCATCTTTGCGAGGGCCTCTACAAAATGCGGGCGGAACTGAGTGGGGTGCTCACTCATTGGGAAATGGCCGATTTCACGCATGACATCGAGCGTGGCGCCGGGAATGGCTTCAGCGGTGCGTCGCGCGTCCTCTGGCGTGCAGGTAAGGTCATATTCCCCCACCATGATGTGGACCGGTGCAACGGACGTATCGATCTGATGCAACTGGCCCACAAGGCTGTCGTCGCGGGTGTAGAAACTCAAATCGCCACGGAAAACGCCTGGTCCCGATTGCATAAACATCCACTGCGTGTTCCACCGCTCAGCATCCGGCGCTTGCGGCGCAATATTTGCCGACACTAAGGCCGCCCCCATTTCGCCGCCATGGGCGTCAGGGCGGTGAAACCAATCGATGTCATACCACGCCTGTTGAAAATCAGAGGCTTCAATGGCGATGAAGCCTTTGAATTTCTCCACATGTTGATGCGCCAATTGCAGCGCAATGCGTCCGCCCATGGAGCAGCCCGCATAAACCGGCTTGTCCAACTGCAACGCGCTCGCAATTGCGAGCACCGTGGCGACATAGGCCTCGGTCGTGAGCAGGTATTCTTGGCACTGCCACCCCTCCGGCGGTAAAGATTTACCGTGCCACGGCATGTCTGGCGCAATGAAACGATAGCGCGATGTTAGATCGGGGTCGTTCAGAACATGCCGCCATTGGCGATTGTCGGCGCCTGCTGTGTGGAACAACAGGACTGGTGGGCCGCTGCCCGCCTCTTCGAAATAGATGCGCTGCGCAACACCGTTCACGTCGATAGGGATGTAGCGTCCCACAATGGCTTCGAGTTGGTCGATCATGCCATGCTCTCCAGCCGCCCAAGTGCCATAAACTCTTTGAAGAAGCGCAAGTTTTTAACAAGGCATACAATGTCGCCATCGACCCGTCCCCGGCCAATTTTCACCAGACCAAAAATGTCGTGAAATCCTGGCGACGGAAGCGTTTGCCAAAACGCCTCAATCGCATCGCCATCTGATCTGAAAGCAAAGCGCCAAGGCGTTTTGCGGCTGGGACCGGGCTGGATATCGACCAGATGACCCTTTTCGAAATGTAGGTAAAACTCTGCGCCATCAATTTCGATCAGTACCGTTTCGGTGAAAAGCGACCCCAGTCGCGAAAGATGGGGCAGGGACGCTAGCCGTCGCTGCATCTCAGCAAGGCGTTGGCGAATGTCAGAGGTTTCTAGCATTGGATCACATTTTTCGTTCGTATTTCGCGACCGCTTCGGGGCTTGGTGTGACGCCAAGACCTGGCCCGGTCGGGCACAGCACGTGGAAATCCTCATAAATCAGGCTGTCACTGACGGTGTCTTCGGCAAGGATCAGGGGGCCGAAATGCTCGCATCCCCAGTGCAATTCTGGCAGGGAAGCGAAAACAGCCAAATGCGCTGCGGCACCTAGGCTGCTTTCCAAGAGGCAACCGCCATAAAGCTCTAGCCCGCCCGCCGTCGCGATGCCCGCAATACGTTGCAGCGCGTTAACACTGCCGTGCTTGCAAAGCTTCAGCGACAGGACCGTGCCCGCATTCAGCGCGACCCCTCGGGTTGCCTCTTGGGGAGTGAACACCGCCTCATCGAGCATCAGCGGAATGCGCACATCTTTTGCGATGCGCGCCATGCCTTCGATATCGCCAGCGTCAACCGGTTGCTCGATCAGTGACAGGTCCAGTTCTTCCAGGGCGGGGAACCATTTGCGGCAATCAGCTTCAGACCAGCCTTGATTGATATCGGCGATGATCTCGGTATTGCTTGGAAGTTCAGAACGAAGCTTTTCGAGGCGGCGCAGGTCACTCCGCGCATCGGCGAACCCGAGTTTGATTTTGAAGCGGTTGAACTGGCGGGCAGCGATCTTGGCTTTCGCCTCTTCCACCTCTTGGATTGCGTCGCCCGACGCCAAGGCCCAGATGACCGAGATCTGGTCGCGCAGCGCCCCGCCCAACAGACTGGTCACACTCACATCCAGCGATTTTCCAAGAGCATCCAAGATCGCTGCGTTCAGCGCTGATTTGGCAGAGAAGTTACGCTTGGCTGCCTTCGCAAGTTGGGTGTTGGCGGCCTCGACCTGAACACCCGCGTGGCCGATCAGAGCGGGAGCGAGATAGGTATCGATATTCACCTTAATGGCTTCGACGCTTTCTTCCGACCATCTGGGACCGCCGAGGGTCGACGCCTCGCCATATCCAACAACACCATTGTCAAACAGAAGCTCTACGTGGACGTAGTTTTGATGGGTGATCGCCGTGTTGGACAGCTTGTGCTGTCGGACCGTGGGGATGTCGAGGATGCGCGACTTTACCTGCCGAATGACAGTATCGCGGGTCAGAGCCTCTGATGCGTCCGGCGATGTCAGGGCAGGGTGAGCAATCACGTCCATGCGAAACCTTCAATGACTGTGGCGGCTGGCGCGGGAACCACCAGCCGAGGTGGGATCACTCCGCAGCGATGCTCAGCTTTTCGTCGTTGCGGATGGTGAAATCGAACTCCATTTCGAGGTCGGTATCCCCAGAAGACGGCTTCATCTCACCGATCAGGTCTTCCTTCACAGCAAAGACGCTATCGTCATCGAGATACTCGGTCTCGCTGTCATAGATTTGCGAAATCAGGGTCTTGTAGCCATCTTTCTGGATCAGAAAATGGATGTGACCCGGGCGCCAGGGATGATGACCCATATAGTTCAGCAATTCGCCCGCCGCGCCGTCATAGGGGATCGGATAGGGCACCGGGCGGATCGCCACAAACTCGTAACGCCCATTTTCATCGGTCTCAAACCGGCCCCGAAGGTTATAATCCGGTTGGTCCGGATCTTGCTGCTCGTAAAGACCGTTCGGCGCATCTTCCCAGACATCAACGGTAACACCCGCTATCGGGGATCCTTCTGTATCGCGGATGGTCCCACGAACGCGCACGGTCTGTTGACCTTCAAAGTCCTTCTGAACGATTGAGGCACCGTTTGGCAGAACGGGCGGGTTGTCTCGGTAGAAAGGTCCCAGAACCGTCGCCACAGTCTCGCCATGGGTGACTTTGTGATCGAGCATGTCGACCAGCGCCTCGACCCCCAAGATGTCACAAATCAGAATGAATTCATTGCGCGCGTCATCAGTGATCTCTCCGGCACGCTTCAGCCATTCCATCGCTTGGAGCCACTCGTCGAAACCAAGGTCGGTTTCTTTGCAGAACTCATGAAAATGCTTCAGCCCGCAAACCAGGATTTCCCGATTGCGCGTGGGGATGTCATCACCCAGAGATTTGGTGACGGCCTCGGTGATGTTGTCGATCTTGATATTGCGCATCTGGCTCCTCCTGGCTGACTGCACTGAGACTGATCCCAACCTGAGACAGTGCGCGCCGCAGAACAATGCCGCGACCGGTATCCGCCGATACCCATTTGGTATGAGATGCGGATTAACATGACGAATTGGGTATTACGCGACACCGTGCTGGGCATTGAGAAACAAGCGTGACCACGGAAAGTCATGGGATAAGAAGGTGCCTTATGGCCATTTTGGAACCCAGGAGCGTCTCAAAAAATTCGGCATTCTCACGGTCACCGACGATGTGAGCTTTTCGCTTATATAGGGTGAGGCGCTTGGCATCATCGGGCAGAACGGGGCGGGAAAATCCCCATTTCTGAGAGCCATCACAGGCATGTGCCGTTCCACTGGGCAGGACATCTCTTTTCGCGGAACACAATTCGCTGGCATGAGCGCCAATCACATTCATCATCTGGGCTTGGCCATGGTCCCCGAGGGCCGGCGCCTTTTTCCATTCCTCAGCGTTGAGGAAAACCTCGACCTCGCCATCGGTGGTGCGGGCAACCGGCCTGGGCCCTGGACATTGGATGAGATTTACAAGCTCTTTCCGCCGCTTCTGGAACGCCGCCACCATGACGGCACAGAGCTTTCGGGCGGGCAACGGCAGATGGTCGCCATCGGACGCGCATTGATGCCAAATCCTCGGCTCTTGCTCTGCGATGAAATCAGTCTGGGTCTCGCGCCCAAAATCATCCGCGAGATTTATACGGCGGTCCCGCTCACCCGAGAGAGGGGGACTTCGCTGATGGTGGTGGAGTAGGATACCACGCAGGCGCTCAAGGTCTCTGACCGGGTCTACTGCTTTCAGGAAGGCCGGGTGTCTTTGACGGGCACCCCCTCAGATCTCACCCGCGACGCCCTTTCTCATGCCTATTTCGGAACTAAGGAAGCCTCATGGAATAGATCAATGTGTTGATGCAAGGGATCCGACTCTGGCCACCGCACTCGCAAGCGCATTCGTGGCCATCGCTGGGACTGTGTTAGCGATGAAGACAAATTTCGATCCCACCATAGGCCCCTCGCGTCTGCTTATCGCCTTTGAGGCGGTGATCATCGGCGGCATGGGCAATATCTGGGGCACGCTCGCGATTGGGATTACTCTGGGGGTGGCTCAAGCCATCGGCGCCCAAATCGACGCCGGGTATCAGATCCTCGCAGGCCATCTCGCCTTCCTCGCAGTTCTGATCCTGCGCACAAGCGGTTTGTTCACGAAAGCAGGGGGGCAGGCCATGGCACATGTGGAGCACATAGCGCTGTTCAAAACGACGGATAACCGCGCTGCTTGACTGCCAGCACCCTTAAACGGCAGCAGCAAGTGGGCAGAGACAGTGGACAGGATCGCTAAAGCTGTCTTTTTCCTGATAATAGTGTCGTTTTCTATCACCACTTTTACCCGCCGAGTTGCTCAAGACAGTCGAGGCCATCGTTTCGAGCTATGAATGAATCTGGTGTTCGGGCGGTTTGAATGACGGCGGTGCATCTGGTTGGATTGTTGTCGCTAAACATCCAGCCAACCATTCAAGGACGCACCACCATGGACGACGCTACCATCATTGATTTCATCGGTCG
>JBCDGN010000119.1:0-10876 GCA_038751255.1 Pseudomonadota bacterium | reverse complement strand
TCGACCGATGAAATCAATGATGGTAGCGTCGTCCATGGTGGTGCGTCCTTGAATGGTTGGCTGGATGTTTAGCGACAACAATCCAACCAGATGCACCGCCGTCATTCAAACCGCCCGAACACCAGATTCATTCATAGCTCTTGACATGTTCGCACACTGCCCGCGAGTTTGGGAGCAGCGTTCAGTCGTATGTCAAAAATTTGCGTACGGATCGCGGGGGACGCTGGGCAACTCGCAAGAACGCACACAATGTCCGAGTTGGAGCTGACCCTTAGATCCGCGGTGCCGCCGTATCAAAGCCTGCGCTTGATCAGGCGCGAGCTAGAGCGCAGACAGTGCGTCAACCTCCAATGCAAAGTCAAAGAACCGCTGCGCCATCGCATCGCGAAGCTGTGCGGCCCGTTTGGCGGGGGTCTTGCTGAAAAGCGCATGCACTTTGACCGGGATCATCGTCGCGTGGAGCGCGGCAAGCCGCATGTCCTGCCATGCCGCGTCCTGGGAATAGTCTTTCACGCCGGATCTCACCAAGCATTCGTGCCATAGGTCGGTGATCTCTCGGTGTCGGCCTGCGCGCTCCAGAATTGGCTCAGATCCGCCATAGAGCCGCGCGATATCAAGCGTCGCCAGATTGCGCATAATCAGCTGCCAGTCGAGGATGATCACATCACCCTCCGCTTCGTCGGTGCCAAAAAGGATGTTGTCCGCACGCAGATCACCATGGACAACCGAATGCGGGCGGTGCGCCACCTTGTCTTCCAGTTTTTCGATATGCTTGGACAGATACGCCCCGAGCTCGCGTGCGTCCGGGCCCAGGCGCAGGCCGTATTCCTCTTCGAAATCCGGCCAGGCATCCGTGAAACTGTCCAAATGAAAATGATCGATATCCGGGGCCCAGTCGAATTCGGACAGCTTGGGGCTATCCCAATACGCCGCGTGGATCGGCGCGATTGCCTCGATCACATCGCAGACCTGTTTATGGGACAAGCCCGTGACCTGATCGCCGCCTTTGAAGTGTGACAGATCCTCCATCACAAGCGCCGCACTTTCGGGATCGGCATCAGCGAAGTAAACATGCGCGAGCCGCGCACCCGTTTCAGAGGCGACATCGCTGTAAAACCGCACCTCGCGAAAAAAGCCGTTCAGCATGGCCTCGGCTTTGCGGGATTCTTCATTGTCCGGCCGAATCTTAACAACAAAGCTCGGTGGCAGGTGTTCCGAGACTTCGGGACGCACTGCATCGACAACGATTGTCTGGCTGAGAAATCCGCGATCATCACCGATCGTCGAATGAGACAAATCAACGACAGGATTGTCACGATGGTCGGGAAAAACATGCGTGTTCAACCAATCCGGGGTGATATCTTGTAGGTTTTTGGGGATCCGTGTGGGTTCAGTCACAGCATGCCTTTTTCAGTTGCGTGGTTGGGAAAACGATACCTGTAAAGGGCTTAAGATGGCGGGTATCGCAAAGGATCCAACCGACATTTCCCATTTGGCATTTCTTTCGACCGATATTTCCAAAGTGACTTGATGTTGAGACGAAGTTGACGGAAGTAGCGCTGGTTTTCAAGCATCGCCACTTGGTCTAGGCGTGTTGTGCTGGGCCCATGGGCCATCACGGTGGCACAGAGAGCGTTTGGCAGGCATATGGAGCGATTTTGGCGGTCCCAAGACAAAGCTATCCAGCCGCTTTTGTTTCGCGTCATGATTGAGGCTTTCATGCGGGCCTCGGCGGCGGCTTGAAGCCCGGATGGCCACAAGGGTTTGGCCAAAGATCTGCCCGCTGACAGCCACTTCGGCCAGTTGGAAGGTGATTTTGCGCGCATGGCACCCGACGCGCGCCCCGATCTTGATCAGGCGGCTTTTAATGCTGGTGAGCGCCCCTTCGCCAACCTCTTGGGGTATGTGCGCTGGAAAGTGCAGACTACTTGGTCGTGCTGGTAGCAGAGTAGGCCCTGGAATCTGATTACATCAGAGATAAAGGCGTTCTGCTCGGAAGTTTGGCGCAACGCTCGTGCCGGTGCTGGCCCAAGATGGGCTGATGCCTGCAATGGTAGAGGCTACGCACCTCACACTTCCGATGGTCGAATTGCGCCTTGTTGTAACACCTTCGTCAGGGGGCTTTCCCCTGGGCGGCGCAGGACAATATGCTGCTGAGACGGCGGCCAACCATCGTGGAGACCCTCATGTCCCTTGCGCGCAGAAACCTCATTCTATCGTGTATTGCCTTTCCGGCGATGGTTTTGATCGGTGGTCCTGCTGCCGCAAGATCCCCAGAGATCTATACGGAGAACGGTATTGCCGTCGATGGCAGCGACGTGGTCGCGTATTTCACTGACTCCCGCCCGGTCCAGGGCAAAGGCTCAATCACGCATGACTGGCGCGGCGCTACTTGGCGTTTTGCGTCCGCGCGAAATCGCGCGGCCTTCATCGCTGATCCAGAAGCCTATGCCCCTCAATTTGGCGGTTACTGCGCCTGGGCGGTCAGCAATGACTATATCGCGCCCACCGTACCTGAGGCTTGGACGATCACCGACGGCAGACTTTATCTGAACTACTCCAAAGGTGTTCAGCGCCGCTGGAGCCGAGACATGGATGCCCGGATCGCCGCAGGCAATCGCAATTGGCCTAGCGTTCTCGGCTAACCCTCCAGCACATCGCGAAGGCGAGCCATTAAGCTGGCTCGATGCGGTCCAACTAGGCGAGTTCTTTCTGCGCGCGGAGAATTTCAAGCACCATCGCCGCGGTCCAGGTAAACTGGCCGCCGCCACAGGCTTCGCCAGTGATCGGGTCATAGTATTCGGCGAAGCCATGCGCCTCGATAAGCCGCAGACTATCGGCATCGATTTTGTCGGCCACTTCTGTGTTGCCACCACGCGCCAAGCCATCGGCAATCATGTAGTTGACGATCAACCATGCGGGGCCGCGCCAGTACCGCTTGCCATCAAATCGCGCATCGGTCGGGTCATGGCTTGGCACCAGAAAATTGGCGGTCTCAGATAGTGCCTCCACCCGACGTGCGATGGCCGTAAGGCGATCTGTCGGAATGGCCGCGAATGCCGGGAGCAATCCACCGACCGAAGGGCTATCTATCAGTGTGCCACTCACTCGGTCGTGGCAGAGATATTGGCCGTGGGTTGAACTCCACAGATGCTCCAGAGCCGCCGTACCCAGTGCTGCGTACAGCCTGGACTGTGTTGCAATGTCGCTGTCGCCCACGCTTTCAGCGAGATCTGCAAGATCCGCACAAGACCGGATGAGAATGGCATTGAAGCCTGGATCGACGACACGGAATGGCGAGGCGTCATGCAGCTTAGAATTGTCCCAACCAAGTTCCCGAAACGCGGTGACCAGTGCGATATAGCCATCATATTGCGCCATGGTTGGGCGATGTGCGGGATCGGCATGGTCGATGTCTCGACGCTGATAGGGCGCGAGCCCCGCTGTGGGAACTCGGGCCAAAGCGTTATCCCAATCGACGGAATTGTCGCGCCCGGATTCCCAAGGGTGGATAATCGCCACCAACCCCGTGCCCGCGGGGTCGCGATCTCGGTAGAAAAACTGATGCCATTTATGGATCTTGGGCAGAAGAGCTTTGACCTGCGCCTTGGCGAGCGTTTTGTCCTTCACCCGATCATAAAGCCGGCGCACCGCAAAGCCCGCAACAGGGGGCTGCGATATTCCCGAGGTCGCCACTTTGCGACCAGTTTGCCAAACCGCTGGCCCTGGGAAATACCCATCGTCTTCTTGGTGAAAGATGATATGGGGGACCATCCCATCTTCCCATTGATGATCGAAAAGCGTCTCGACTTCTTTCCAAGCACGAGCCTCATCGAAATGGGCAAATCCCAAAGCGGTTAGGGCGCTGTCCCAATTCCACTGAAACGGGTAGAGCCCTTGGGTGGGCACAGTGTAGCCCCCCCGATCATTGATCCGCAGGATGTCTTGTGCTTGGGCTATCAGACCAGCAGTCATAGCGGTTCCTTAAGCAACGGCGAGCGTGGTTTCTGGATCGAACCAGCGTACCCGATCCGGGTTGGGCTGGAGCTTCAGCGTTTGCCCTGGTTTGATTGACAAATCGCTATCCAGGACGGCGCGGAACATCTTACCGTCCACATCGCAGGTGACCAAAAGATGCGCGCCCAGAGGCTCTACGATTTTTGCAGTGGCATTGAGACCTTGATCGCCGAGGCTAAGATCTTCTGGGCGGATTGCAAAGTTCAGAGGGGCCGTGGTTGCGCTGGGACCCGGCAGGCTTTCCCCTGCAACGGACCATTGCCCCCCGCCTGCCTGCGTTGCCGGCAAGAAATTCATTGGCGGATTGCCGATGAAGCCCGCAACAAACTCTGCAGCCGGATTTCGGTAGACCTCGATCGGGGTCGCGGCTTGGACGATGCGACCCTGGTGCATCACGCTGATCCGGTCAGCGAGGCTCATCGCTTCGACCTGGTCGTGGGTGACATAGATCGCGGTGGTTTTGCTTTCGGCCAAAACGCCTTTCAATTCCGCCCGCATCTCCAAGCGCAGTAGGGCATCGAGGTTGGACAATGGCTCGTCCATGAGGATCACATCGGGCTCCATAGCGAGCGCCCGGGCAACCGCCACCCGCTGGCGTTGACCGCCGGATAACTCCCCTGAGTAACGTTTCAGGAGTTGTTCGATATGCATCAGCGTGGCCGTCCGCTCGACCCGCTTTTTGACCTCATCATCGGGCAGCTTTTGCATGCGCAGCCCGAAGCCGATGTTTTCAAAAACTGTCAGATGCGGGAAGACGGCGTAGTTTTGGAACACCATCGCGATGCCACGGTCTTTGGGGGCGAGATGGTCTACACGCCGTCCGCCAATCCAAACCTCGCCGGTGGTTGCGGTCTCTAGCCCTGCCACGATGCGAAGAAGCGTTGTCTTGCCGCAGCCTGAGGCGCCGAGAAGCACCATGAATTCCTGATCTGCGATGGTGAGGTTGATATCATGCAGCGCTTGGTAATCCCCGAAACGCTTGGCGACGTTTTTGATCTGAATTTCAGCCATAGATCTGGTTCCTTTTTCGCGCCAACTCAGCGGTTGGCGATGCCCCACATGGCAAAGAGATACTTGCGTACGGCGAAGATGAAGATGAGCGCCGGAACAACGAGGATGAAGCCACCAGCGAATTTCAGGTGAAGCGGTGCTTCGCCGAGGGTTTGCAGCAGGAAGGCTGGAAGAGTTCGGTTCTCAATGGTGAGAACCGCAGCGGCAAACACCTCATTCCAAGAGATCACGAAAGCGAAGATTGCCGAGGCTGTGATCCCGGGCAGAATAAGCGGCAGGATGACTTTGGTAAACGCAGTCAACCGCGTACATCCCAATGTCCACGCCGCTTCCTCAAGCTCCACTGGAATACCAGAGAAGAGAGAAAAGGTGATCAGGACCGCAAACGGAATGGCCAGTGTTGTGTGAACCAGCGCCAAGCCGAAAGCGGTGTCGTCAAGCCCCGTTCGGATGAACAAAACCGCCAAGGGCAGTGCCAGCAGTGGCAGCGGGAAAGCCCGTGTGAGAAGGATCAAGAGACGGAAGAGCTCTTTCCCCCGAAACTCAAATCGCGACAGAGCGTAGCCCGCCGGGGCGCCGATGACGATGGACATCACCATTGTCATCACCGCCACCACAATTGAATTCCAAAGAGCATTCAGCATCCCCTGGAACCCAGCAAAGAAATTCAGGCTTCCAAAATCAAAATGCGGCAGGAAAGATTTTGGAAAGCTGTTGACCTGCTCTGGTGACGACACTGTGTTCAAGAACAGAAAGTAGAGCGGCACCAGAACCCAAGCGCAAAGCAAGAAGACAGAGGCTCCGTAGAGGAACCGCCCTGCGCTGCGCGAGGCGATACCTTGTGCCGGAAGAGTGGCGGCAGCATCGGTCATATCGTGGCTCCTTTCGGCACGCGCAGAGCACGCAGGATGATAAGGGTGAAGAAGACGGAGATCGCTAGCACAATCAGCGCGAGCGCTGCCGCGGCACCACCGTTCTGCAGGTCAAATTGGTAGGCATAGATCTCTCCCATCAGAACCGGGAAGAGCGTGCCACCAAGGGCTGCGACCACGGCAAACACCTCAAAGGCGAGGACCACACGCAAGATCAGAGCGGTTTGCAAAGAGGGTCGCAAAAGCGGCAGCGTCACTTTGAGGAAGCGCTGCCAAGGGGACGCCCCAAAGACCTCTGCGGCCTCGTAGTATTCTTTAGGGATCAGTCCAATGCCCGCAACGAGGATCACCAACATGATCGCGGTCGCCCGCCAAATCTCTGCCAGCATGATGGCCACGAACACCATGACTGGGTTCTGATAAGATAGGAAATTCACCGGCTCAGTTGTCAGCCCCATCCCGGTCATCATCGAGTTAAGAAAGCCTGATTGCTCAAAGATCGCGAGCCAGATGATGCCCGCGGCAAGATCAGAGATGCCCAGTGGAATTGTCCAGATATAGAGGACCATATCGCGTCCGGATTTCATCCGGTTCACCATCGTGGCCATCAAAAGGGACAGCGCCAGTTGGATAGGGACCACGGCAAGCGCGAGCAGCATGGTGTTTTGCAGAGAGATCGGGAATTTCCAGTATGTCACGACCTCGCGGAAATTCTGCATTGTGAACCCGTCGCCCGTACTGAAGGCTTGCTGCGACACCAGCACAAACGGGTACAGAAAAAACAAGCATAGAAACAGCGTGACCGGGAGGATCAAGACATAGGGAAGCAATCGAGCGTTCATGGGAACCGCTCCTTGTTGGGCGCAACGCGCCGGGCTTCAGGGCTGAGAGAAGGGTCTGGGCGTTAACGCCCAGACCAAGATCGGCGATTGGAGGACAGGCCGATCACTCGACGGGGCAAGCCCCCTCGGATGGTGCATCGGGCGCCCAGCACGGCGCTCCGGTTTCTTCCATAATCGAACTCAGGCGCTTTTTCTGGTCTTCGAGAACACGCTCGATCGGTTGACCCGCCAGAATGATACGCTCAAAGGCATCGACGTAGACGCGGTTGAAATCGCCGCCTTTATCGCCGAGTCCCGCGGGCAAAAGACCCGGGTTGGCATCCGCTGCACCGCTCATCTTGGCAATTGCACTACCGGCGGCCTGCACCGATGGGGGCAAATCGTCAGGCAGTTCTACCTCGATCACGGGGAAGAAGCTTGTCGCCCGCAACGTGGCGATCTGTGTCTCTGGGTCCAGCATGTATTTCACCAATGCTTTGGACTCTTCCACATTCGGGCTGGTGGCAGGAATGGCCACACCAGCCAGAACCGGCATGAAGCCACGCCCTGCCGGGCCTGCAGGCGCCGGGAAGGCCACAAAGTCATCAGGACGCTCGTTGAAGGCTTGCGCCAGTCGAGAGGTGTGATCGAAGACGATCCACGCATCACCCGAAAGAAGCTGTTCCTGCATGAAGGAGAAATTTGTCGAGGCCGGGTTGGTATGCTGCCATAGCTCGGCAAATTTCTCCCAAGCGGTTACGGCTTCGTCAGAGGCGAATGTGCGGACCACACCATCGGTGTAGGACGGATAGAGGTAGCCCTGGAAGAAGCGGTGCTTTAGACCTTTCGGACCGGCCGGGAAGCCGAATTTAGGTGATCCTTCCGCCTCATGCACATTCGCAGCCCATTCGATCAGCTGGTCATACGTAAGCGCGTCGATATCAGCGCCTTCGGGAAGATAAGGCAGCGCCTCCTTGCTGGCAGCCATGATGTAGCTCGCCTGCATCCAAGGAACATACTGCATCTTGTCTGTGCCAAGCATGGCAAGGTTGTTGAACGTGTCGCTGGACGAGGCGACGCCGAGATCGTCTAAGTCAGTCAGGCTTTCTGGATCCAGCGCCGAGAAATTCCCATGCAATGCACCCAGAACGCCTATCGCACCGGTACCGGCCTGAGATTCAGCTTGAAGACGGGTCAACCAAGGACCGTCCTCATTGGGCTGGTAATCTACACCCTCGTTAAATGCGCTCAGAACCTGTTCGCGCATCGCTTGCGCTTCCTCCACGGGTCGCGCCTGGGTCGACCAAAACAATACGTCGGCTTGTGCAGCGGACATTGCTGCGAAGAGTGCTAAGCCGGACACCGTACCGGCGAAGATGCGTTGGATAGTCATTGAGTCCTCCCATTTTCCAGTGCCAGTTATTGACACTGTATTGCTCTTGAGCGTCGCGCGGGCCTGCAAAGCCTGCGACGTCTCTGTGGTTCTGAGACCCGATTGCCGCGCGATTGACCAAGCGGCGAAGCCTCCCCCGATTGGTAAAAATATTGATACAACGTTATATCATCTGTCAATAGTTTTCTCTGACTTATAAAACTCATAATAATCAATATATTCCAGATATGGACTTGCCAGCGCACTGGAATCAGACAATGGTTTTCGCCAGAGTTTTTCGCAAACCTATGTGATCCTGTATGGTCGGCAAACCGAAATTGGAGACCGTGGCAAAAGAGGCTGGCGTGTCAGTCCCGACCGTGAGCCAAGTCTTGCGTGGCACCGGCCGGATCTCGGAAAAAACCCGCAAGAAGGTCCTTCAAGTCGCGCGCAAGCTGAACTACGTGCCCGACAATCGTGCCGCCACCATGCGGTTGGGTCAGAACCGTGAAATTGGGTTTTCGATTCAGAACATGGCGAACCCTTTCAATGCCGAAGTCATCCTCGGGGCCAGCGATCTTCTTGAGGATGAGGGTTTCTTGATCTCTGTACTCGATGCGCGTGGCGATCCCGACCGGCAAGTCAAGCATATCGAGGCCTTTATCGGCAATGGCCGAGGCGGGCTGCTTTGGGTTCCTGCCCTTGGGACACCGGAGCGGACCTTTGATTTGCTCAGAACCCACCGAGTGCCTACCGTCACATTCCTTCGCCGGAGCGCTTTTGGGGACTTCGACCACGTAGGCATTCGAAACTCAGAAGCAACAGCCACAGCCACCCGCTATCTTGCCACGCTTGGGCACAGTGAAATTGCTTATCTCGGCGGGACCGAGATGACCTCTGTCCGGCGCGAACGGATCCAAGGTTATCGCCAGGCGCTGTTGGAATTGGGGGTAGGGCCAGCGCGCGTCTTTGACTCAAACGATACCAAAATCGCAGGTCTGCAATCGACACTTGATCTCTTGCGTGACAATCCCGAGGTAACTGCCTTGGTCTGCAATGGCGACATGGTTGCGCTCGGCGCCTGTCTCGCGCTTCTGCGGTCTGGGCGGCGTCCCGGTCATGACGTCTCGGTGATCGGCTTCGACGACATTCAAGATGCCGCCGTCGCAACGCCGCCCCTCACCACCATGGCCGTGTCCCCCTACCAGCTCGGACGCCGATTGGCTCAAGTCCTGTTGGAGCGATTGAAACGACCGGACATGCCGCTGACGATATCTGAGGTCGAAGCGACACTGGTCATCCGCGATAGTTCCGGAGCGCCACTAAGCGCCGCCGATTAGCGGTGCGGACAACTCGGTTTATGGCCGACTGAGATAAACGACCCTAAAATAGTATTTGGTCGATCAAATATTGGAGCGAAACCAAAGTTTCTTTCCTCAGGACTTCGGTAACGGGGGCGTCCCAGTCCAGCGGTTTTGCGCAGCTGAGGTGATCCGCCCGAGCGGTGACATTGGTTTTCTACGTGTCCGTCCTGCTTTACGACAGCCCCGGCTTTCCGCTGAGGTCCTTGGGGGACATGCTTCGGTCCGTGGGCCGCGCAGGCGGTTGCGTCACACCAAAAAACAGGGATTGCGGAGCGGCATGTGACCACACTGTCCGCCTCATGAAGCAACACCTGCGATCAAAATAATCTTTATGTGCGTAACTTTTTCATGGACCTGCCGTGGGAGAAATTTGTTGCCAAATTGGCGCGAGGCGCCTCGGAGATACGTTAATTGTGTAGGGAGTAATAACATAAAAAAGTATCTAACGATTTCGTCAGTAGCCCTTGGCTCATGAGTACGCAAGGTCAGGCAGCACTGCTTAAATGGACGCTGAATGATGTTGTCTTTAACGTAAACGGTCCAGGTTCGATCAGCGGCAGTTTTGTCTACAACGACCAGACAGAAATCTACAGTGACATCCTATTGACGATTGCTGGGACTTTGACGTTGCTGGAAGGTCTGTACACTGAAGCATTCTCAGTACCCAGCAGCAACTTTTTTTGCAGCCAGAACTGTACCAATTGGTGTCGGATCGGTCGCATTTGAAATAACTGCTGAGAGTGCGTTTACATTCGAGGGCGGCTCGATACCCGTCGCAAGTGCAATTGCTGGATTTTGCGACGATGCTGACTGTAATATCCTTGATCCGGGTCAGCCGCAGCGATTTGGCACCACAGGGACAATCACTGCGCCAATACCCCTTCCAGCCAAGGGGCTGATGCTGCTGGGCGCCCTCGGCGGGGTTGCTGGTGTCCGTCATCTGCGGCGGTCATTAAACTTACTGCATTTCTAGCCACTGTCTGATTATCCAGTTTGATATTGTCTGTGATCAACGGACAGGTATCGGGTGAGCCAGATCCGCTTGCGGGCAGCGGGTACAGCTAGAGCACTGCCCCCACAAACATGCAATGAAACTGCATTCCATAGCCCCTCAAAACTACGCTCGCATCCATATCTATCTTAGCTCACGTAGCTTTTGTTCGGGCATGTGGTTCGTATGTCCTACAGGACTATTCGGCTCTGGCGGCAAGATCTCTCATGTGATTTGATTAAAAGCCACCGTCGCTTGGGAGAATTCAAATCGACACGTTTTGCGATCCTTCTGCGCTGCGATGCAGAGGGTGTTGCTGTGGATAGAATATTGATAGCGCCAGGGTCCAAACGGACCGGCAGCCGACAGTCATTCGCCGCGCGAGCCATCAGATCAGTTACCTTTGCACGCACTCTGAGACGTGTCTA
>JBCDGN010000118.1:0-10935 GCA_038751255.1 Pseudomonadota bacterium | reverse complement strand
GGCTCTGGCGGGTCTTCTCCCCGCCAGGTGAGGTTCATTGTGCCGCGGCGTCCAAGGCACCGGTATAAATCGCGCGCTGTCGCGCATTCATGCGGGTGGTATCGAGCACCAAGAAGACATCGATCGTGTTAAAGTCGTGATCGACGAACGCTCCGTCCCCGACAAAACCCCCAAGACGCAAGTAACCTTTGATCAGAGCTGGCGTGTCTTTCATTGCCCGCACTCGGTCAATGCGCGCCGCTGGCAGACGATCAAGGCTAACATAGTGCTCTGGCTGGGTGCGCGCCCTCAAGGCGTCGGGTGCGAGAAAGCGATGGTGGAGATTGGCCAGAGGCTCTGCAAGCTCATCAAGATCAGTGCCGTGAAAACTCGCGACACCAAAAAGCACTTCGATCCCATGGCTTAGGGTGAAATCCGCGAGCCCATTCCAGAGGTGATACATGGCCGCACCGCCCCGGTAATCGTGATGCAAACAGGACCGGCCAAGCTCTAAGAGCGGGCGCTGCGATGCGAGAAGCGGCGCCAAGTCATACTCATCAGCGCAGTAAAACTGCCCTGCAAGCGCAGCATCGTCTCGGGTCATCAACCGGTAGACACCCACCACATAACCAAGTTTTTCTGAATCACGCTGGTGATCGATTAGGATCATGTGTCGGCAAAATGGATCGAAACGGTCCCGTTCAAACCGCCCGTGATGATCTACCAGAGCCCCGTCACCACCAAGCTCTTCCACAAAGACCTCGTACCGCAGGCGCTGCGCCGCCAGCAGGTCCTCCTCGCTTTCGGCCACGCGGACCTCGAAGCGGGATTGGTCAGGGATCATCTTCAAGTGCTCTCAATTCTGCGGGTGCTTGCCTTCTAGTCTTCACAATTCACGGCTGCAACCAAAGGTCCGACCGGCGTTTAACCTTGCAGCAATCTTTCTAAGATGGAAACTCAATACGGAGTTCGATCCGCGACCCATCTATGGAGACTTTGCCCGCATGCTCGAAATTCACGGTAATCTTTCCGCCGATGTTGGATTGGACTTGGCCAAGGCCCCAGTCGGGGCGATCCGGGTGGCGCACCAACATGCCTGGCTCGAGCAGCGAATTCATACTAAACTGGCCCTCTACCAATGAGTCCAACCATGAACGTCAAATCCTATGATGTACCAGCATTGCTGGGGTCGCGCATCTGTCATGACTTAATTAGCCCGCTCGGCGCAATCGGAAATGGCGTGGAGCTGTTGGCCATGGGCGGTATGGGCAACGGCGCTGAGGTATCTTTGATCTCTGACAGCGTCGAACATGCCAATGCCCGGATCCGCTATTTCCGCATCGCTTTTGGTGCGGGCAGCGATATCACGCGCATTGGCCAAGCTGAACTGATGGGCGTGTTAGAGGCCTTCGATACAGCAGGCCGCTTGAAGGTTGAGTGGGAGGTTTCGGGCGATGTCTCGCGCAACGAGGCGAAGATCGCCTTTCTATTGCTGATGTGTCTGGAACCGGCGATGCCCTATGGCGGCACAGTCCGGTTCTACAAGGATCAAAGCGGATGGAGCGTGAAAGCGTCTGGCGACAAGGTCAAGGTTGACGAAGATCTTTGGGTTTTGGTCTGTGATCCCAATGGGGAAGTCCATCCAGAGATCGCCCCGGCGCAAGTGCAATACATCCTGGCTGCGCAGTACTTTGAAGGTGTGAGAGCGCGTCCCGAGATTACTTTTGGCGATGGTCAGATCAACATCACCTATTGAAGTGATGAAATAGACCTGCCTGCAGGCCTAATCTCGGATCGTCCCATCCCCGGTCACGATGTATTTGAAGCTGGTCAGTTGCTCAGCCCCGACCGGCCCGCGCGCGTGCAGTTTCCCTGTGGCGATGCCAATCTCTGCCCCCATGCCGAACTCTCCTCCATCGGCGAATTGGGTGGAGACGTTTCGCATCAAGATCGCACTGTCGAGACGGTTGAAGAACGTCTCAGACGTGGCGTCATTCTCCGCAATGATACAGTCGGTGTGCTGCGAGCCATAGGTGCGGATATGCATGATCGCTTCATCCACCCCTTCGACTGTACGCGCCGCGATAATACTGTCGAGAAACTCTCTGCCGAAATCTTCCTCTTCGGCCTGAACCGTGCCTTCGATCGACAGCAATTCGCCCACCGCGCGGACCTCAACACCAGCGCCGAGCAGATCTTCGATAAAGGGCGCCCCGTGACGGTCGTAGAAAGCACGATCCACCAAGACGCATTCTGCAGCGCCACAAATCCCAGTCCGGCGGGTTTTTGCGTTTAAGATCACCTTACGAGCTTTCTCGACATCGGCGGAGGCATCGACATAGATGTGGCAAATGCCTTCGAGATGGGCAAAAACCGGCACCCTCGCCTCACGCTGCACCAGACCCACCAAGCCCTTGCCGCCACGCGGCACAATCACATCGATATAATCGGTCATCCGCAGCATTTCGCTGACCGCTTCGCGCGACCGCGTCGGGACAAGCTGGATCGCTTCGGCTGGCAGATGGGCAGCGCGGAGCCCTTCGACCAGGCAATCATGGAGGACTGTCGCGCTGTGGAAGCTCTCTGATCCGCCGCGCAAAATCACGGCGTTGCCCGACTTCAAGCAAAGCGCCCCGGCATCGGCGGTGACATTTGGGCGGCTCTCATAGATGACCCCGATCACGCCCAAGGGCGATCTTACGCGGCGGATATGGAGCCCGCTCGGCATGTCCCATTCGCTGATGGTCGCCCCGATGGGATCGTCTTGCGCCGCAATCGCATAAAGCCCGGTCGCAATCCCTGAAATTCGGTCGGGCGTCAGGGTCAAGCGGTCCATCATCGCATCGCTGAGAGATTTTGACCGGCCATACTCCAGATCACGGGCATTCGCGGACAGGATTTCTTCTTGACGCGCGAGAACCGCATCTGCCGCCGTGGTGAGAGCTTTGGATTTTTGCGTCGCTGAGGCGGAGCTTAATTCCGCGGCAGCACGCTTGGCTTTCATGCCAAGCTCAGCCATCAGATGAGGAAGGTCATCGAGATCTTTCATAACACCATATCGTCTCTGTGGATAAGCGCTGCTCTTCCGGGATAGCCAAGTATCGCGGAAATGTCACCCGATTGGTGCCCAGAAATTGCGCGTGCTTCGTCCGCATTGTAACAAATCAAACCCCTACCCA
The DNA here is from genome assembly GCA_038751255.1 of Pseudomonadota bacterium. GTDB lineage: Bacteria > Pseudomonadota > Alphaproteobacteria > Rhodobacterales > Rhodobacteraceae > JANSYP01. Next base: position 7,777 of record JBCDGN010000118.1, on the reverse strand, counting down.
ATGTTTTCCCGCGTAAATCTTCTATCTCAACTGGCTCACCTCGGTCAAATTCTCCCAAAACCGCTGAAACACCGGCTGGGAGCAGCGATTTTCCGCGCAACAGCGCCCGTGCGGCGCCGTCATCCACCTGCACTATTCCTTTGGCTTTCATGGCAGCGATCCATCTCTTCCGCGCTGCTTGTGGATCGGTCTTAGGTAAGAACCAGGTGGCCGCACCTCCCGCATCGAGATGCCTCAGAGGCCGGTCACGGTCGCCCATCGTGATCGCCATGGCGCAGCCAGCATCCATCGCCGTGCGCGCTGCCAATAATTTGGTCACCATGCCGCCTTTGCTGAGACCTGACACGCCCTCTCCGGCCATTGCCTCGATCTCGCGTGTGATGGCGTCAATGACATCGAACCGCGTGGCATTGGGGTCTTGAGCAGGGTTCGCAGAATAAAACCCATCCACATCGCTCAACAGAACAAGCCGATCAGCATCTATGGTCGCGGCCACTTGTGCCGCAAGCCGGTCGTTGTCGCCATAGCGGATCTCATCCGTTGCGATGGTATCATTTTCATTGACGATGGGGACAGCGCCAAGCGCGAGCAGTTGTTTCAGGGTGGCCCGAGAGTTCAGATAGCGGCGGCGGGAGTTGCTGTCGTCCAGTGTCACCAAAATCTGAGCTGTAACGATGTTATGAGGAGACAGCGCCTCTTCATAGGCACGTGCCAAACGGATCTGGCCCACCGCGGCCGCGGCTTGGGATTGTTCAAGTGGCAAGGCCCCGTCCGAGAGCCCAAGCACGCGACGTCCAAGCGCGATCGAACCCGAAGAGACCACAATGACTTCGCATCCGGCGGTGCGCAAGGTGGCGATATCGGCGGCAATCCCCGCCAACCAGTTTTTTCGCAGTCCTGTCTTATGATCGACCAGTAGCGCGGAGCCAATTTTGATCACGACACGCTGCGCCGTGCTCAGGGGCTCCATCGTGCCGATTCCTTGTCCGGTTTTACGCTTCGTCGCAGCCGGTCTTCGTCTATCTCTGAGCGCAGCGCGCGCAGGACTATATCAACGCCCTCGCCACTCACGCCGGACATCTCATAGACCTGCGCGCCGCTCGCTACCGAGAGAGCTTGATGTACTTCAGCGCGTGTCTCGGCATCCAAAGCATCGATCTTGTTCAAGGCGGTGATGCGCGGTTTCTCGGCCAGCGGCCCGCCATAAGCCACCAGTTCCGCCAGTATCGTTTGGTAATCTGAAACCGGGTCTTTGGTTGTCCCATCGACAATATGCAAAAGCACCGCGCAGCGTTCCACATGGCCCAAGAACCGGTCCCCAATCCCGCGCCCCTCATGGGCACCTTCGATCAATCCAGGGATATCGGCGACGACAAATTCCACCTCATCAATGCCAACCACGCCAAGATTGGGATGCAACGTGGTGAATGGGTAATCGGCGATTTTCGGACGCGCGTTGGATGTTGCCGCAAGAAAGGTGCTCTTGCCTGCATTTGGCAGGCCCAGAAGCCCAGCCTCAGCGATCAGTTTCAGCCTTAGCCACAGCGTGCGCTCAACCCCTGGCAATCCTGGGTTGGCGTTGCGGGGCGCTTGGTTCGTCGCAGATTTGAAGTGGAGATTGCCAAATCCACCATTGCCGCCCTGCGCCAGCAGGGTCCGTTGGCCCACTTGGGTCAAATCGGCGATCACGGTTTCTTCGTCTTCTTCCAGGATCTCCGTGCCGACGGGCACGCGAAGCACGATGTCATCGCCGCCACGGCCCGTACGTTGACGCCCCATCCCGCCTTGGCCATTCTTGGCGAAGAAATGCTGCTGATAGCGGAAGTCGATCAGCGTGTTCAATCCCTCAACCGCTTCGGCCCAGACATCGCCCCCTTTGCCGCCATCACCACCATCGGGACCGCCATATTCGATGTATTTCTCGCGGCGAAAGCTGATCGCGCCGTTTCCGCCGCTGCCCGAACGGATGTAAACTTTGGTCAGATCGAGGAATTTCATTTCAGTGACTTCTTAAGCGCTACGCGGGCGTGCATAGACCGTTGCGGGCGCCATTGTCGACCGCCCAAGCGGCTGCATGAAAGTGTGTTTGACCGGAGCAAAGCCCAGCTTCTCCAAGACCCGTCGCGAGCCCTCATTTGCATCGAAAACCGCGGCTTTGATGGGGTTGTCGCTGCCCAGCGGTTCTGCTTGCGCTATGACCGCCCCGACTGCTTCGGTTGCCAGACCGCGTCCCCAGTGTTGAGGATCGATCACAAAGGTCAGTCTGCCATCGGCGCCCAACCGGATGTGACCGATCAGACGATCATCGCCGCGTTTGGTCACCGTGTAGCGGCGCGATAGCCTGCCCCAACTGGACATACCGCGTCCCCAAAGAGTGGCGAGGCTTTCCCCGGTGGTTTTATAGAACCAATCACCGACACCTGGGCGCGCCAGAACCTCTTGCAATGGGCGGGCATCGCGTACGGCGAAATCTCGCAATCTCAATCGCTCTGTGGCGATTTCAGAGATCGCCGACGACGCCATGCCTAGCTGAGCGTCTTAAGATAGGTCCAGGTCTGCACCGTGCGTTCCTGCGCCACCGAAAATGTTTCAGCGTCCCCGATATAGTCAAACCCGAGATTGGTGAGCACATGGGCCGAGGCCGTATTGCTTTGAAACACCGACGCAAAGACCGTTTTAATCTTCTGCGGATTTGCCTCAAGCAGAGCCCGAATGGCTTCCGTGGCGAACCCGGTGTTCCAAAAGGCGGGCGCGACCCAGTAGCCAATTTCAGACCGCTCCGGGCTGAGCCGTTTCAGACCGATTATGCCCAAAAGTTCGCCCAGTCCAGATGCGGATCCATCCATCGCCCAGACATCCTCGCTCCTCTCGTCCGAGAGCGCCCTTTTGATAAAGGCCTCTTCTGTCCCCGGGGGCAAGGGATGCGGAATAGAGCTGGTGCTTTTCGCCACGCGTTCGTCACCTGCGTAAAGGGTCAAGAGCCCTTCATCTGAGATCCGCAAAGGGCGCAGCACCATCCGGCCGGTGTAGACCGCGTCTTGATTGGGAATCTGTTCGTGTTTCATGCTTCCCCTCCCAGAAAGGCGCGTTCCCGGCTTTTGGCGACGACGTCGTTTTTAAAGCTCAGAAGATAAACGACCGACACCAAAACTGCGAGGGGCTTCGCGCAACAAGCCTAATACCCAACAAATGCAATATAGCGCAGTAGGTCGGCCTCCCCGCCGATCTCTGCGCACAGTGTCAGGTCTTTGGCGAGGATTACTCGGCCGCGTCGACCGCGGGCGTAACCGATATAAAGGTGCGCCCCCGGAACCCGGTGCGGAAGGTCACATTGCCTTCGCGGGTGGCAAAGATCGTATGATCCTTACCCATGCCGACACCTTCACCTGGCCACCAGCGCGTGCCACGCTGGCGCACGATGATGTTGCCTGGGACGACGATTTCGCCGCCATACTTTTTAACTCCAAGGCGACGGCCAGCAGAGTCGCGACCGTTGCGAGATGACCCACCTGCTTTTTTATGTGCCATTACGCTTGCTCCTCACTTTGCGAAGCCGGGACTGCGCCCGACCCAACCGCTGCCGCAACGCCGCTATCGGCGGCGCCTGTGGCCAAAATATCTGTTACGCGCACCACGGTTAGGTTCTGCCGGTGTCCCTTGGTCCGCTTCGACGAGTGTTTCCGCCGACGCTTCACAAAGTGGATGACCTTCTCACCACGCTTTTGTTCCACGATTTCCGCCTGAACTGCAGCGCCTTCAACGAACGGAGCGCCCACGACCGGGCTATCGCCGCCAATCATCAACACGTCGTTGAATTGCACTTTGTCCCCGGCAACCGCCGCGAGACGTTCGATTTCAAGCTCTGTGCCGCTTTCAACGCGGTACTGTTTGCCGCCGGTTTTGATCACCGCAAACATCTGCATTTCCTTTTTCATCCGCGTTCTTCGGTCGGCTTGGGGCCTGTTCGTACTATCTAGCACCTCGAACGGCGATTTATCCCCCAGATCGGAGGCGTCTCAGAGCGGCGCGTATCGGGCAGACGCGGCCTAAAGTCAAGCCCGCTAGGGGCGTTTCACTTAGATCTCTTCGCCGGACAACTGGAATGCCAGGGCCTCTCCAAGCGCACGTGAGGTTTTTGTGAAGACCTTGTCAAAGGAGTAAAACAAAGCACGGTTGAGCGCGCGACCTGCATCGGTGTCAGAGAATGCGATCAAAGCTTCCAAATCATCATCGCTCAACGGGCGATAGGCCAGGGTCAAGAACCCATAGACCCATTCTTCGGTATCGACCCGAAGCTCTGGCTCACGGGCCCAAACCTCTGCGGCGATTTCTGCATCACTCACATCCGCATAGGCAGGAAAACCACCGCCCCTAAGACCGCGCAAGAAAGCTAGATTGCCGGTCATCGCGCCGACCACATTGGCATCGACCAGATTGTTGATCTCTACAAACTCTGTGATCTTATCGAAACGCGCGAGTTCGCTGTCGCGCATATCCCGTAATGCCGCGCGATTCATTTGATCGATCGCTGGGTCCAACAGAGCTTCACGGGCCGAAAGCTCCAACTCTACGATCCGTTGTCCTTGGGTCGAGCCAAGAAAAGCCTCGGCACTGGTCGCAAGTTCCGCAGGCATCTCATCGGAGAATACTTTCCTGATCTCGCGCTCAATCCTCACCGGATCGTTGATGCGTGCCACGATCTGGCGCCAACTCGTGCCGCCAGTTCCGCCGAGCATGCTGTCATCGAGGTCTTGCGCGGATTGGATGCTCTCTACTTCCATAATGTGAAGCAAGTCCGAGATCCGCAGCGCATCCAGAACTGCATTTGCCCGCGGCGATGCGACCGCCGCTTGGGCAACACATGCAAGAACCAAAACACACGTCACAACACGCAAGATAAATCGCATAACACCACCATCGACTGCCATACCCCAAGCGATAGAGCCCTAACAAAGCGATCCGTGCAAGCCCTCAGACGTTCACCTAATTGGGATTGCGGGTTGCGCCGCCCAATGCTGTTGACTAGACCCGCCGCCAGACCCCCGCGGAGAGGTGCCGGAGTGGTCGAACGGGGCGGTCTCGAAAACCGTTGTGGGTGCAAGCCCACCCAGGGTTCGAATCCCTGTCTCTCCGCCACTTTTTCCGTCTCGATCGGTTTGGGGACTATAGCGCATCGAAAAGCCAAAGCGTCCTTTTTTACCCAAACAGGCTCTCTTCGAGTGCTTGATTTGGGGCGCTAAAACGCATCCCCTCTGAGCGCAAAAATTTTTTGCAACTGCGGGATCGCTGTGCGCGTTGAGGTCGAATGACGTCCCAAAACTTTCTTCAATCAAGAGAATCATCCTCAAATTTTCGAAGCGCGCATCGCTTCGTCAGGCAGAGCACCAAGGATCGCGAAAAATGGCGATCGCATAGATCCGACGTTACAGAGTTCCGATGCCCCGTTAGTCGCAGCGTCACAGTTACGGTTTTCTTTGAGATGGTACCGCCTCCCTGGCTTGAACAGGGGACCTCTGGATCCACAATCCAGCGCTCTAACCAACTGAGCTAAGGCGGCACGCTGACGGGGATTAGCCCTGCACCGCGCTGAATGCAAGAGTGACACGGGCCAGAGATGCGCAGCAGGCGGTCCATATCTCGCCCGGTACTGCCCCTTGTTCACGGCGTCCGCATTGGCTAACCGACTAAAAACAAGGAGAGGCTCCATGGGGATCAATTCGGAAAGCGATGTATCCGCCAATCTGCAGATTGGGCCCACCTCTGCGGGAATGGTCCGGCTATATGTCGAAGCCGATGGCGTCGATCTGCCGATGGATTTTGATCCCGACGAAGCTATCGAAATAGCCGAGGAAATCCGTGCAGCCGCCGAGACGGCTAAGGCGTCTAGAAAGCCGGCATAAAGCTCGGATCGCGAAACGACTGATCTCGAAACGCGGCATGTCGTGCAAGTCTGCGGGTCAAAGCACTGCGTCTGGCTCCGGAAAGCCTTTGTTCCTCGGGCATTGTCAGAATTTCGGCACCATAAGGGTCGGCAATGATCAGCCCCGTTCCTTTGGGCAGGATCTCAGTGGGAAACTCTGCACCGACCGCCCAAAAAAACCGGTCGCAAAACGGCAAGTAGCCTTCCCACTTACTGTCTGAGGAGAAATCCGCTCGGCTAGATTTGCACTCGACAATCCAAACCTCACCTTTCTTTCCAAGCGCAGCGACATCGACGCGAAAGCCTGACGCCGGGATAAACTCTTCCGCGCAGGCGAAATCAAGCTCGCGTAAACAACGGCTCACCCCACGCGCAAGCAGGCGTCCAGGGGAAAGCTGTGGCGGATCTTCAAACATGGTCAAAACCTGAACGAAAAGTGAACATTTAGCAAGAAATTTTCGACGTTGACAGGATACCATTTGGTATCCATAAAGGGGTACCATTCGGTATCACTTTAGCGCAAAGACAATGACTGCTCCTCAACCCACCTTTCGTGCTCTCGCCGATCCAACCCGACGTGAGATCCTGTTGCTCCTCCGCTCTCGCCCAATGAATCTGGTCGAGATTTCAGCGCAGTTCGACATGACGAGAGCCGCCGTCAAAAAACACCTCATCATTCTGCGAGATGGCGGTTTGATCACGATGACACCCGAAGGCCGCACTCTTGTCAGCAGATTTAACCCTGCCGGACTACGGGCCGTTTTTAGCTGGTTGGAGTTTTTCGACGCGTTCTGGGACGACCGTTTGTCTGCTCTTGCAACTGCCATTGAAAAGGATCAAGACAATGCCTGAAACGATTGCAAAATCGCTCTATCTTCCTGCATCTCGGAAAACTGTTTGGGCCTGGTTGACTGAGCCAGACAAGCTTGCCCAGTGGTTTCACGCACCCAAAACGCCGATCACAGATGGGGAAGACTACGCGCTGCTTGGCAAGGACAGTGGCGATACACTTTGCTGGGGAAAAGTCGAAGAAATGCGCCCAGTGGAATACATGCGATGGAGTTTCAACGTGAAGCCCGCGCCACACGTCGTTGGCACTGTCGAATGGACATTGGAGGACGCTCCCGGCGGCACTCGGCTTAGCCTGTTGCACAGCGGGTTGCCAGAAGACAGCGACGGCTTCGGGCTGGTGCTCGCTTTGGACAAGGGATGGCACGAACACCTTCTGAGCTTGCGCAAAACGATCGACGACGCAGGTCTTGCCGAAACGGTGTCTGCAGCATAGGTAGGACGGTGGCGGGTTCTGCCCTTCTCGTGTCTGTGGCAAAATTCCGGTGGCCTTAAGCAAATCCGAGGGAGCTGGCTCTGATGCGGTCGTGGCCGTGTTACCTGGCGCCCACCTGTAATTACAGGTCCTCGGGAATGCATGCCTCTACGGTTGCGCGCGGGCCCGCCACTGCACTAGACCCTTGTAAAGATTAAACCTTTCGAGGGACAACATTGCACAATGCCTTCTGCACCCCAAAGACCTTTAGACGACTTCCAGAAGAGAGGTCCAAGATAACGCGAACAGACTTTGTTGATTGCCCAATTTTCGGCGCAAGACAGGTAAAACTTAAGACTTTGGCTTTAGCTTTCTCCCCACCTCAAATGCAGAACTGGCATTTTCCAACACGGGGGACGCAGCGGTATGAAGACTTGGCCCGGGGCAATATCTGAGCTTTCCAATGCAGAGCTAGGTCTTTACCGACGTCCTTTTCCTGCGGTTTTTGATGGATTGTCACGAATCGCGGCGCGTCTTTTGGGGGTGCCTGTGGCCTTGGTGTCAGTCATCGACGAGAATCATGACAGACAGGT
>JBCDGN010000117.1:0-11006 GCA_038751255.1 Pseudomonadota bacterium | reverse complement strand
CTGTTTTATCCTTCGCAGTCGGGTGATGACGCTGGAACCTGGGTGCTGCTGAGCGCAGCACCCGAGCCCCTAGACACTTTAGATCAAGAAAGTCGCAGCCCGTTGTCATCGAACCGATGCAGTACATCCTGGCGCGGTGTCATATATAGCTTATCGCCATGGTGTACATTAATCTCGCCACTCGCCCTTACGGTAAGTGTGTCGGCGAGACCGCTGTCATGGATATGCAGGAACGTGTCAGAGCCCAAGTGCTCGGACACACTTACAACGCCGGACCAGTCACCGCTTTCTGTCGACACTTCGATATGCTCGGGGCGGATGCCGATTGTGTGCGCACCGTGCCGACCGGCCTCTTCGCCATCGATGAAATTCATCTTTGGCGAGCCGATGAAACCGGCGACGAAGAGATTGCGAGGGCTCTGGTAAAGTTCCAGAGGTGAGCCCACTTGCTCAATGTTCCCAGCCCGCAGCACAACGATCTTGTCAGCCATGGTCATTGCTTCGACCTGGTCATGGGTGACGTAGATCATCGTGGTCTGCAGCCTCTCATGCAGCTCGCTGATCTCTAACCGCATGCCGACCCGAAGGGCCGCATCAAGGTTGGACAGCGGCTCGTCGAACAAGAAGGCCGCCGGCTCCCGCACAATCGCACGCCCAATAGCGACACGCTGCCGTTGTCCCCCGGATAGTTGCCCGGGACGACGGTCCAAGTAGTCGGTGAGGTTCAACGCTTTCGCGGCGGACTCGATCCGGCGGTCCTGCTCGTCTTGCGGGATCTTCGCCATACGCATCGGGAAGGCGATGTTCTTGCGCACCGACATATGCGGATAAAGCGCATAAGACTGGAACACCATCGCAAGGCCACGTTTTGCCGGAGGAACATCCGTTGCGTCCACGCCATCGATGGCAATGTGGCCGGTGGAGATATCCTCAAGCCCAGCGATGAGCCGCAGAAGGGTGGACTTCCCGCAGCCCGAGGGGCCGACGAAGACCGTGAACTCGCCATCTTCGATGGTCAGATCCAACGGGGGGATGACCTCTACATCGCCGAAGCTTTTGGTCACCTGGTTGAGTTGTATTTGTCCCATGTCTGTGTTTCCCTACTTTACCGCGCCGAAGGTGAGACCGCTCACGAGCTGCTTCTGGCTGAACCAGCCGAGGATCAGGATCGGAGCGATGGCCATTGTGGAGGCCGCGCTGAGTTTGGCGTAGAACAGCCCTTCGGGGCTGGAATAGCTGGCGATAAAGGCCGTGAGTGGCGCCGCATCGACAGCGGTGAGGTTGAGTGTCCAGAACGCCTCATTCCAAGCAAGTATGACGTTCAAGAGAAGCGTTGAGGCGATGCCAGGGATTGCCATGGGTGTCAGAACATAAAGCACTTCTTCCCGTAGTGTGGCCCCATCCATACGCGCTGCCTCTAGAATCTCGCCGGGGATCTCTTTGAAGTAAGTGTAGAGCATCCAGACGATGATCGGCAGATTGATCAGCATGATCACAATCGTCAGGCCGAACTTTGTGTCAAGCAGACCCAGATTGATGAACAGAAGATAGATTGGATAGAGCACACCGACAGCTGGCAGCATCTTGGTGGAGAGCATCCAAAGAAGGATGTCCTTGGTCCGCTTTGAAGGCACGAAGGCCATGGACCAGGCTGCCGGCACTGCGATGATGATCCCCAGAATAGTTGATCCGCCCGCGATGATGATGGAGTTCCAGAGGAAGCGCATATAATCTGATCGCTCCATGACCACATTATAGTTCTCCAGTGTCCAATCGAAGTTCAGGAACACAGGCGGGTCGCTGATGGCCTGTGCCTCGGTTTTGAAGCTGGTAAGAATGGTCCAGAGGATCGGAAAGAAGATCAGTAGACCGATGGCCCAGGCGACCACAGTGTAGATCGCCTTCTGTCGGGGGGTGACTGAACGTGCCATGATGTCCTCCTCACGCGTCCAGATTCTTGCCGACGATGCGCATCAGGAAGATCGCAACGATGTTGGCGAGAATGATAGCATAAACACCACCGGCTGAGCCCAATCCGACGTTCTGGCTTTCCAGCACCCGCTGGAAGATCAGATAGGTCAGCGTCCGGGTTCCAAAGGCACCACCTGTGGTCACAAAGATCTCAGCAAAGATCGCCAACAAGAAGATGGTCTGGATCAGGATGACGATGGTGATCGCCCGGCTGAGATGGGGCAGAATGATGAACCCAAAGCGGGAAAGCGGTGGCGCCCCGTCCATCTCTGCGGCTTCAAGCTGCTCGCTGTCCAAGGATTGGATTGCGGTCAACAGGATGAGGGTCGCAAAGGGCAACCATTGCCAAGACACAATCATGATGATCGATGTCATCGGAATGTCGCTCAGCCACACGACAGGTTCAGCGCCAAAAAACCTCCATAAATGCGCCAAAAGACCGTTTGTGGGATCCATGAACATGTTTTTCCAAACCAGAGCCGAAACTGTTGGCATCACAAAGAACGGCGCAATCACGAGGATGCGGACAACGCCTTGTCCCCACATTGGCTGGTTCAAAAGGATCGCAAGAAGGACACCCAAGACCACCGTGATGACAAGCACGCCACCCACGATGATGAGTGTGGTCTGAACGCTGGGCCAAAAGGAACTCGAGGTGACAAACCGAACATAGTTATCAAAACCGGCCCAGCTGGGCTCGCGATCCGGCCGCAATGGGAAATAGTTCCGGAACGAAAAGTAAAGCGTCATCGTCAGGGGCACCAGCATCCATCCTAGCAATAGGATAACAGCGGGGGCCATCATCAGGCGCGCAGCAGATCGGGAATGCTGTGTTGCCATCGGACATACCTCTCTCGTCAGGCGTTCTGCCTGCCGCAGGTGTGATTAAGGGGTGGGGCGAAAAGGGGGGGTGGTCCGGAGGGCAACCGCGGTCGCCCCCCGAGCCGGGAGGAGGCTTAGTAGCCTGCAGCTTCCATTTCTTCGGCGGTGATCGCCTGCGCTTTTTCAAGCGCTTCTTCGACAGTCTGTTGACCGGCGTAAGCAGCAGAGAATTCCTGGCTTACTTGCGAAGCGATGCCCGCAAATTCAGGAATTGCTGCAAACTGGATCCCGACATAGGGCACGGGGTCAACCGTTGGGTTATTCGGATCAGCCGACAGGATCGAATCGAGCGTCATCTTCGCAAATGGAACCGATTGATAGTTCGGGTTCTCATAAAGCGAGCTCCGCGCACCCGGAGGTACATTGGCCCAGCCTTCGCTTTCGGCAACAAGCTCAATGTAGTCTTTCGAGGTCGCCCATTCGATGAACTGCTTGGATGCATCGGCTTGCTGGGTGCCCGCAGGGATTGCTAGTGCCCAAGCCCAGAGCCAGTTGGCGTTTTTGCCAAGCCCAGTGTTCGGTGCCAAAGCAAAACCAACACTGTCAGCGACAGTCGAGTCGTGTGGGGTGGTCACCAAGGACGCGGCAACCGTGGCATCGATACACAATCCGCAATTTCCGTGCTGGAACAGCGAAAGGTTTTCGTTGAAGCCGTTGGTCGCGTAGCCTGGAGGGCCAGACTCATCCATCATGTCTTTGAAGAAGTTGACTGTGTTCGACCATGGCTCCGTGTCGAACTGTGGCTTCCAGTTTTCGTCGAACCAACGGGCGCCAAAGGAATTGGACATTGCTGTGATGAAAGCACCGCCTTCACCCCAGCCTGCCTTTCCGCGCAGGCAGATTCCGTTGATCTCATTGTCGCGGTCGGTCATTGCTGCGGCGGCTTGCCGGATGAAGTCCCAGGTTGGCGAGTCTGGCATTTGCAGACCGGCTTTTTCCATGAGATCGGTGCGATACATGACCATGGAGCTTTCGCCATAGAATGGCGCCGCGAAAAGTGTGCCATCATAGCTCAGACCACCGGCCATGGCAGGCAAAATATCACCCACGTCATAATCGGCGCTGAGATCGTCTAGTGGCACGAGCCAGCCATTGGCACCCCAGATCGGGGTTTCGTACATACCAATGGTCATGATGTCGAACTGACCGCCTTTGGTGGTAATGTCAGTTGTAACACGCTGACGCAGAACGTTTTCTTCCAAAGTCACCCACTCGACATCAATGCCGGTATCTTCGGTGAACTTGTCGGTATAGCCCTGCATGCGGATCATATCGCCATTGTTCACAGTAGCGATGGTGATGCTTTCTTGCGCATATGCTCCGCTGGCCAAAACCAACGCAAGCGCTGTCGCAGCACCATATGATGCTTTGAGATACATCCTATTCCTCCCTGTTCTTGGATGTTGGTCCAAACCTCTCATCTCGACCGTCTGGTGTCAACAAAAAATTTACGCGCGTAAATTTTAATTACACTCCGACTAGGCCGACGCCCGCATCACAAGGTGCCCGTCAAAGAGTGTCGTTGTACGACTGGCATTACGTACACCCGAATCGATCAGCGCAAAGAGCGTTTCTACGCTACGCTCGGTAATTGCGGCATAATCCTGGGTCACCGTTGTCAGCGGTGGACAGGTAAAACGGGAAAAAGGGTGATCGTCATGGCCAGCCACTCGTAGCGCAGAACCAGAGCCAATGCCGACCCTTAGCCCTTTTTCATAGGCCGCTGCGAGAACGCCAATCGCCAAACGGTCATTGCTGCAAAGGATCGTGTTTGAGGGCATCGAATTCTTGCTCAACACCCGCAATCCTTCGCGGTAGCCAATTTCTTCAAACTCCCAACCGGTTCCGGAGGCCTTGAAGATATGCGGCTCGTGGCCAAGCTTCTCCATTGCAGCGACATAGGCCGCATGGCGCCGTTTCGCATTTGGATTAACCGGGGCTTCCATCTCTAAAAAACACGGTGCTTGTCCGGTTCTGCAGAGATACTCGACGATCATAGAGATGCTCTGGTCGTTGTTCGACCCGATGAAGGCCTCTCCCACATCTGGCAAAAAGCTGTCGAACAAAACTGTTGGAACATCCTCGCAAAATCGCTCTACCGCAGTGAGATCGGAGGTCCGGCCAAGAGGGGCCAACAGGACACCCGCTGGCTTCAGCGAGCGCAAGCTTTCAAAAATATCGATCTCGAAGCTCTGTTGACCGTGCGAGCTTAGAAGGATGGGGGAAAACCCCGCATCGATACATCGCCGTTCGATATTCCGCGCGATTTCCGCAAAGAACGGATCTGCCAAATAGGGCACGACCACGCCAATCGTCTTGGTCAGACGCCGGTTTTGGTTCATTGCGTAGATATTGGGACGGTAGTCGTAGTGAGACAGGGCATCTTCGATCCGTTTGCGCGTGGATTCTCGTACGCTGCTGGGATCATTGAAGTACTTTGACACCGTAGGACGCGATATGCCGCTGACCGTGGCAAATTCTTCCATATTCTTGATTTTGCGTCCGTCCACTTTGATTCCCTTTTGCTCCTCTACCGCCGGTCTAATCTCAGCGTTTCAAAATCAACATAACCCGTGTTCCCGCGCAAAGACCAGAGTTCACGCGAGACCGCTTAAAATCTTCTTGCTCTTTACGCTGTTAAGATAGGGATAAATTCATTTTCTACATTGCGAAGTCGTGCGCCCCGTGTCTAGGCTCTTTGCGGGAGGACATCGAGGCATATCTCCAGCCATTGTGGCGCGAGAACGTCATCAGATCGGGCTGCGATGAAATCTGAGCGTGGCCCGTAGGTTAGATCATCGAGCGCTGTGAGAAGGCTCCGATGTCTGAGACACTCAGCTCAAGTTTGTTATGGGAGGACATTCAATGCTGACACTAAAAACCACCCGCCGTCATGCGACGGCTCTGATCGCGGCGTCGGTTACCGCCTTTGGCTTGGCGACCGCGGCGCAGGCCCAGGATGGGAAAGTCGTCGATAAAATCCACTTCCTCATCCCCGGCGGCGCCGGTGGCGGATGGGACGGCACCGCACGCGGCACCGGTGAGGCGCTTACCAAATCGGGTCTCGTGGGCAACGCGTCTTACGAGAACATGTCAGGCGGCGGTGGCGGCAAAGCGATCGGATATCTGATCGAAAACGCCGACAGCAATCATGACACTCTGATGGTCAACTCGACGCCGATCGTGATCCGGTCTCTGACGGGTGTTTTCCCGCAGAACTTCCGCGATCTGACGCTGGTTGCTGGAACCATCGGCGACTATGCCGCTATTGTTGTGGGCAAAGACAGCCCGATCAACTCCATGGACGATCTGCTGGGCGCTTATCGCGACAACCCAAACTCCGTGGCCATCGGCGGCGGATCTGTTCCCGGCGGAATGGACCACCTTGTGGCTGCCATGGCGATGCAGGCAGCGGGCGAAGACCCCACAGGCTTCAAGTACATCCCCTATGACGCGGGCGGCAAGGCTATGGCAGCACTGCTGTCAGGCGAGATCGCAGCTCTGTCCACAGGCTTTTCAGAGGCAGTCGATCTGGCCAATGCTGGCGAAGTAAAGATCATCGGCGTAACCTCTGACGCGCGGGTGGATACATTCCCTGATGCGCCAACTCTGAAGGAGCAAGGCCTCGATACGAGCTTTGTGAACTGGCGTGGGTTCTTTGCAGCGCCAGGTCTGCCAAATGAAAAGCTGGTCGCCTACCAGGCCGCGCTCGAAGAGATGTACAATACTCCAGAGTGGGAAGAAGTGCGCTCTCGGAACGGGTGGGTCAACATCCATAACTCTGGGGATGACTTCCAAACATTCCTGGAACAGCAAGAACAACAGATCGGCGATCTGATGAAGCAGCTGGGCTTCCTCTAAAGCGCAGTCGGGGCGGGACTATCCCGCCCCTTTGACCACCCCTTGCGCGAAGGACGCTAACATGGAACTCGATCGATGGATCGCCTTGGTCATCTTGGTGCTTTGCCTGGCTTATGGGTATGCCGCCTATTTCACCATGGACAACCTGTTGCCGCCCTTCATGCAACGCAATCCCATATGGCCCTCAAGCTTTCCCAAAATCCTATCGATTATGGGGACGATCACGGCTCTGATCATTTTGTTGGGGTTGGAGAAAACCGACAAGCCGCGCGAAGAAGACCCTTCGGTGATCGTCTACCGGCGCCTGTTTGAATACAAAGTTGGCCAAGCCGCGACACTGATCGGCCTTATGATCGCATACGCGCTTCTCTTGCGGCCGGCTGGATTTCTGGTTTCGACCGTTGGGTTCCTTGTGATCGGAGCCATTGTCTTGGGCGAAAGAGGCTATCTACGCCTCGTGATTGTCGCCGTGATCGCAGCGGTCGTGGTTTGGTATCTCGTACAGCAAGTTCTCGGCATCTATCTCCGGCCTTTGCCGGCATTCCTTAGCTAGGGGGCGGCAATGCTCGAAGGCATCCTCGTCGGGCTTTCCACAGCGTTTTCAATCACCAACATTCTTATGGTGATCGGCGGCTGTCTCATCGGCACCTTTATCGGCATGCTTCCGGGGCTTGGCCCGATGTCCATCATCGCGATCATGATCCCGGTGGCGATTTCCATTGGAGATCCGTCGGCAGCGCTGATCTTGCTTGCGGGTGTCTATTACGGCGCGATTTTCGGGGGATCGACCTCGTCTATTTTGATCAATGCGCCCGGGGTCGCGTCGACTGTTGCCACCAGTTTTGACGGCTATCCTTTGGCGCGCCAGGGCAAGGCAGGGAAAGCGCTCACCGTTGCCGCAATCTCAAGCTTCGCAGGCGGCACCATTGGTGCGGTCCTCCTTATGATCTTTGCGCCGATGCTTGCCTCAGTCGCATTGCTGTTTCACTCAGCGGAATACTTCGCCTTAATGGTTTTGGGCCTTTCAGCGATCGCGGCCTTTGCAGGCACCGGTCAGGTTGCCAAAGCGGTTTTGATGACGCTTTTGGGACTAATCATGGCGACCGTAGGTGAGGGCGCTCTCTTCAATATGCCGCGCTTCACGATGGGGATTATGGACCTGCAATCGGGGTTCGGCTTTATTACCCTGGCGATGGCGATGTTCGCGCTTCCCGAGGCGATCTATCTCGTCCTTGATCCCTCGCGCTCTAAGACCGGGGACGGCAGTGGAAAGATTAAGGACCTGCGCATAACCAAAGAAGAGGCGCGCGCCATCACGCCGGTGATCGGCCGACAATCGATCCAAGGTTTTCTGATCGGTGTTCTGCCGGGGGCTGGGGCCACTATCGCGTCTTTCCTGGGCTACGCGGTGGAGCGCAACCTCGCCACGAAAGAAGAACAAAAGGAGTTTGGCAAAGGCTCCGTCAAAGGGCTTGCCGCGCCCGAAAGTGCAAACAACGCCGCGTGCACGGGATCCTTTGTGCCGCTATTGACACTCGGTATCCCGGGGTCCGGCACCACCGCCATTCTGCTGGGAGCGCTGATCGCGCTCAACGTGACACCGGGGCCGCGTCTGATGGTGGACGATCCGCAGATTTTCTGGGCGGTGATCGTGTCGATGTATTTGGGCAATGTGATCCTTTTGATCCTGAACCTGCCGTTGATTCCCTATATCGCCAAAGTGCTTGCGGTCCCGCGGAACTTCCTGATTCCCTTCATCCTCTTTTTCACGCTGATGGGGGCCTATATCGGGCAAAACAATGCCACCGAACTTCTCATTCTCGTGGGCTTTGGCATCTGCGCGACCATCTTGCGATTTGCGGATTATCCGCTCGCGCCCCTGTTGATCGGCTTCATTCTGGGACGGATGCTTGAGGATAATTTCGCCCGCTCCATGCAGCTATACGATGGCATCAGCTTCATCTGGCAACGCCCGATGACCTTGGGCCTGTTAATCATCGCGGTGATCTTGGTTTTGCTGCCGAGCTATCGGGCGCGTCGCGCGCGTGCGCGCAAAGAGGGCGTCGCTGACGGTGACTAGTCTCAGTCGATTGCCGCAATCACGCTTCGCAATGTCGAAATGCCGGTGCCTTTTTCCGATGAGGTGAGAACCAGTTCGGGATAAGCGGCGGGATGTTTGGACAGGGCCAGTCTCAGTTCTGCCAACATCTTTTCGCGGTCCTTTGAGGAGGTCTTGTCTGCTTTGGTCAGCACCACCTGAAAAGGGACGGCAGCTTGGTCGAGTAGTTTGAGAATTTCCCCATCGACCGGTTTCACCCCATGCCGTGCATCGATCAATACGAAGGCCCGGCGCAGATTGGCACGTCCCGACAGGTAGGCCTTCATTAGCTCTTGCCAACGCGCCACCACAGCGGGGGGTGCTTTGGCAAAGCCATAGCCTGGCAGATCGACCAAATAGAGCGGCTCAAGGCTGAAGAAGTTTATTTCTTGCGTGCGACCAGGGGTGTTTGAGGCGCGTGCGAGTGCTTTGCGGCCGGTGAGCGCATTGATCAGAGAGGATTTGCCGACATTTGACCGGCCGGCAAAACATAGCTCCACCCGGTCGCCTGGCGGCAGCCCATCCATCGCGACCACGCCCTTTACGAAGTCTGCCTGGCGAGCAAAGAGCTTTCGGCCCTTCTCTAGCGCGGCGGCGTCAGGTTCTTCGGCGATCGGAAAGGGCAGCATTGGGTGTGATGCAGTTAGGAAACGACCAGAGGGTCGCCTGTGCGAAGCGGTCCCCCCGCGACAACCCGAGCGTAGATCCCGAAATCCTGATGGCCGTAAAACTTCTCGAGACTATCAAGCGTCTTCGCATCGAATTTGCCTGTTTCCGGGTTTGCCTCTGTGGCCATGCACCGGGTGATCCTATCCTCAACACGCAGTCGCACCGGACCAACGGCAATCTCTCGTCCGAGCCAATCAAACTCTTCCCAAGGCGCAATCCCATCGAACCAGAGATTGCCGCGCCAGCGATGCATGGAGAGATCTTGGCCCATATTCTCAGAGAGATCGCGCAGCGAGTTTAGGCTCAAGAGTGAGATATAGGGTGGCTCGACATCGGTGAGCGCCTGCGTGGCACCGGCAGAGACCAGCCGATGGGCTGCAGGCCGCGTATCCGGCCAGAGCGGCGCAACCCAGTCAACAAGAGCGGTCGAGCACTCTTCCCGGTCTGGCTGAAGCTCGAGCGGTGGGCGATCTGGATGGGTTAAAGAAAGTGTTTTGGCGTCTTCAGAAAGTTTTGCCCGGATCGCCATCAAGGGCGCAGAGGCCACACCCCGCACGAAATCCCGCTTGCTACGCCAAGTCGGCGCATCGGGGTCAAAGCCTGCAGCCTCATGTGCAAGTGCCCAATGACGATCAAACGGCAGCGTTTGGTCCGGCGATAGAGTGACACTGGAGACCTCCTCCCATCCAAGGGATTTGATCGGATGACGGCAAATATGGCGCAGCACCCCAGCCATCAGGGCGCTCCCAAAGCGGTGTCACTCATCTTCGCCTTTGCCGCGCTTAAAGCCCGCTCTGATGTTGCCAAAAATATCAGGCGTGAAGCCCTGGCTGCGCATGATGAAAAACTGCTGCAGGAAGGTAATCACGTTGTTGGCGATCCAGTAGATTACCAATCCGCTGGCGAAAGTCCCAAGCATGAACATGAAGACCCATGGCATCCAAGCGAAGATCATCGCTTGAGTTGGGTCCGGTGGGGCTGGGTTCAGCTTTTGCTGGAGCCACATCGACACGCCAAGAAGAAGCGGCAGAATACCGATGAAGACCAGGGCGAGGATCGTGCCGGGATCCGGACCGTTGAAGGGCAAGAGCCCAAAGAGGTTCATCAGCGAGGTCGGGTCCGGCGCGGAGAGATCGCGGAATGGGCCAAGCCAAGGGGCATGACGCAATTCGATGGTGACGAAAATCACTTTATAGAGCGAGAAAAAGATCGGAATCTGGAGCAGGATTGGCAAACAGCCCGCAGCGGGGTTCACCTTTTCCTTTTTGTAGAGCTCCATCATCCCTTGCTGCAGCTTCTGGCGGTCATCGCCAGCTTGCTCTTTCAACTTCTCCATCTGGGGTTGAAGCTCTTTCATCTTAGCCATGGAGACGTAGGATTTATACGCCAGCGGGAATAAGATCGCCTTGATCAGAAGGGTCAACACAATGATTGACCAGCCCATATTGCCAATCAAAATGTTGATTTCGTGCAGCATCCAGAAAATCGGCTTGGTCAGAAAAAAGAACCAACCCCAATCGATGCT
>JBCDGN010000116.1:0-11090 GCA_038751255.1 Pseudomonadota bacterium | reverse complement strand
GGCATGAGCGTGTCCACGATGTTCCCCATGATCTTGGCGCTGGTCATCGACGAAGATGTGTTCCCGAAGGAGTTTTGGATGATCGTCATCATCAAAATCCCGGGGGCGAGAAATTCTATGAAAGGCACGCCCATCACTTCAGGGCGGTTCGAGCCGATCGCAATGTCGAAAATAAGCAAAAACAGCATGGCCGTGACCAGAGGTGCCGCCAAAGTCTGTGCCCATACGGCAATATACCTACGAATTTCACGTTCGGCTAAGGTTGCTGTGCCAAGCCAATTGATGCGCCCAAAACGACGAACACCCATTTCTGTCGGTTTTAGCATCGCAACACCTCCTGCGATCTTGGGACGTCTTGTAGACGGCAACGCTGGCCCATAAGATAGGGTCTTGTTTAGCACTCCAAGACCATCGGATGGCTTGGAGCACAACTGGAAAGGTGCGCAATGTCCTGGACAGATGAGCGTGTGGAAATACTCAAGAGGATGTGGTCGGAAGGCCAAAGCGCTAGCCAGATCGCCAAAGAACTCGGTGGCGTCACTCGCAACGCAGTGATTGGAAAAGTGCATCGTCTTGGTCTGTCCAATCGCAATCAAGGCTCAGCGAAGGCCGACGTGCCGCAAGAAACAACCGCAGCGGCATCGCAAGCTGCCTCTGGCGCACCGGCCAACACACCGGACGCACCCGCCAAAGAAGCGCCCGCGGAGGCAGAGGCCGCACCCGTGGCTCGCCCGCCTGTGCCAATGCGCAAACCCATCGTTCCGGCAGGCCAGCCTTTACCACCCCAGCCCTCGCCCAATGAGATCAGCCCAGAGGCGCTTGCCACCCAACGCGAGGTGGAAAAACAGGCTCGCAAACTCAGCCTGATGGAACTGACAGAGCGGACCTGCAAATGGCCCATTGGGGATCCCGCCACGGAAGATTTCTGGTTCTGTGGCCTGCCTGTTCAAGCGGGAAAACCCTATTGCGAGGCCCATGTGAACGTGGCCTTCCAGCCGATGTCTTCGCGCCGAGATCGGCGCCGGTGATCCTTTATCGGCGACACGTTCTATGACCATATTGCTTTGCTCAAGGGTGCGAGAAAAGGCACGGCGTCAGCATCCACCCGCTGTCTAATTGCGAAAGGCTGGCGTGCCATACGCAAGCTTGCTAGCGCGATGGCAGAAGACAGGGACCGAATTGGCGAAGCATCGATTTGGTGAACGGATTGCGTTTATTCTACCGGCCAGCGCGCTTTATATTGCCAACCAAACCTCGACGACAGATTGCGACGTTAACACAGGATCGGGCACATGAACCGCCACCCCCCTGCCGGACAGACCTGGTCAGCGAGCGGCTATCGCAAGCATGCTGCATTTGTCGCTGATTTGGGCCAAGAGGTGCTGGATCTGCTCGATCCGGCCGCGGGGGAGCACATCCTCGATCTGGGCTGCGGAGATGGCGGGCTGACCCGGAAAATCGCTAGTCGCGGATCAAAGGTCACCGGGCTTGAACCGGACACTTCTATGGCAGAGGCGGCCCGGGTGCACGGTTTGGCCGTTTTGGAGCAGGATGCCCATACGCCCTTTGGCGACAGCGCGTTTGAGGCGGTTTTCTCTAATGCTGCGCTCCATTGGATGCGCGACCCCGAACAAGTCATCCAGAATGTCCATCGCGCTCTCCGCCCCGGTGGTCGTTTCGTCGCCGAACAAGGGGGGTTCGGCAATGTAGCCTCCGTTGTCACTGCGCTCAGCGCTGCGCTCGCACTGCAGGGTCATGAGGTGCCAAATCGCTCTCTGTGGGATTTCCCAAGACCTGAGAAACAACAATCGCGCTTAGAAGAGGTGGGATTTGAAGTCACCAAGATCGCCCTGATCCCACGACCCACACCTCTGCCAACGGGTATGTCAGGTTGGTTGGAAACCTTTGCAGCCCCCTATTTGGCGAAAGTCGGCCCCCACGCGCAGGCCGATGTGCTCGCACAGACCGAAGAGTTCCTACACCATCACAAGGACCATAGCGGTGTCTGGTGGGCCGATTACGTACGCTTGAGGTTTTCAGCCATCAAGGTTCGTTGAAGCGACATGACCTAGGTGTTCAGTCCCGCAGCAACTCGTTGATCGAAGTCTTCGACCTTGTCTGCGCATCCACGCGTTTGACGATGACCGCGCAATAGAGGTTCACACCGTTCTTTGAGGGCATCGTGCCAGACACGACCACGGCGCCAGCAGGCACCTCGCCATAGCTGACATCGCCGGTCTCACGATCCACGATCTTGGTCGATTGACCGATGAAGACCCCCATGCCCAAGACCGCGCCTTCGCGCACGATCACGCCCTCAACAACCTCAGAGCGCGCGCCGATGAAACAGCCATCCTCAATGATTGTTGGATTGGCCTGCATTGGTTCAAGGACACCGCCGATCCCCACACCGCCTGACAGATGGACGTTTTTGCCGATCTGCGCGCAAGACCCAACCGTGGCCCAGGTATCGACCATCGTGCCGCTATCCACATAAGCGCCGAGATTGACAAAAGACGGCATCAGGACGACGCCCGGTGCGATGTAGGCCGATTTGCGAACCACGCAGTTTGGCACTGCGCGAAAGCCCGCATCGCGCCAGCGGTTCTCCCCCCAGTCTTTCCATTTGTGGTCGACCTTGTCCCACCAGGTCCCACCTTGTGGAGACCCGTGGTGCTGTTCCATGTCCTTGAGGCGAAAACCCAGAAGAACAGCTTTCTTGGCCCATTGATTGACATGCCAAGTGCCATCCTGAGAAGGCTCGGCCACGCGCAACGTACCGCTATCGAGCGCATTCAAAGTTGCTTCAACGGCCTCACGGGTCGCACCCGTGGTTGCTGGAGAGATGTCGTCGCGGGCTTCCCACGCAGCCTCGATTGCTTGTTCCAATTCTGCGTTTGACATGGCCGCTCGCTCCGCTGGTCTGGTTGTAGATCGGCGCTCCCCTACCGGCTCTGGACGGCGGGAGCAAGCGCGGCACACTCCCCGCTAATATCAAGAAGCAATACATCACCCCGGATCAGATCATCGCGTGGCGTTCAGAGATCGGCACACCCGAGGACGCAGCCGGTCTGAGACGTTTTGGCATCCCAAGTGAAACCGCATTCGGTGTGCCAATGGGCGTGATGAAAAAGAACGCAAGATCGCTGGGCATAGATTATCCGACAGCCCAAACGTTCTGGAAGGATGGCCGCTAAGAGGCGCGGATCATAGCGGTGAATTTGGCCAACGCAGCCGTTATGACTGAAGACGAGGCCGATCGTTGGTCTGCTGATTGCGACAAGTAGGCCGTTTGCGACACGGCATGCTGCGTGCTCTTCGACCGTCTGCCCCATCGCTGGCAAAAGGTTCCGGTCTACGCCGCCGATGAACGCGACTTCGTACGTCGTAGCGCCTTAGCTCTGGTCTGGGCAAAGACGGTCCACGACAAATCCTTATCGGAGGATCTTTTCCGCACGGCGTCGGTAGAGATTGAGACCTATGCCTCGGACGCACGGCCCTTGGTCAAAAAAGCTATCGATATGGCGATCTGCGCGATCGGGAAGAAGAACCCGGCACTCCATGAGGCTGCGATCGCCGCGGCAGAGCGTCTCCGCGACCGTAGCGAAAAGCCTGCCGTCTGGATTGGCAGGAATGCGTTGAAGGAACTCACAAGCGAGAAAACGCTGAAACGCCTCGCTGCAAAATAGGCTGACACCAGTGGCCCCCTTGCCGTTGTGGAGTGTCCATGCTCTGGCTCAGCGCATGACTCGTTCAATCCTCATCACTGGCTGCAGTTCCGGCATCGGCTATGACGCCGCGCATCGGCTCCACAAAGAAGGCTGGCACGTTCTGGCGACCTGCCGCAAATCCGAGGATTGCGCGCGGCTGCAGAGCGAAGGCCTGACCAGCTTTCCGCTCGATTATGCCGATCCGCAATCGATCCGCGATGCGGTGGCGGAATGTTTGTCTCGCACCGGAGGCACGCTTGATGCGCTGTTC
The DNA here is from genome assembly GCA_038751255.1 of Pseudomonadota bacterium. GTDB lineage: Bacteria > Pseudomonadota > Alphaproteobacteria > Rhodobacterales > Rhodobacteraceae > JANSYP01. The sequence continues at coordinate 7,109 of JBCDGN010000116.1, read as the reverse complement.
AACAATGGTGCCTGGGGACTCCCCGGAGCGGCAGAAGATCTGCCTCGAGAAGGGCTGCGCGCGCTCTTTGAGGCGAATTTCTTTGGCTGGCACGACCTGACCACCCAAGTCCTTCCGACCATGCGGGCGCAGGGTCATGGACGGGTCATCCAAAACTCCTCAATCTTGGCCTTCATACCGTTCCGTTGGCGCGGCGCCTATGTGGCAAGCAAATACGCCCTTGATGGAATGACTGGCTGTTTGAGGCTTGAGATGGCGGATACACCACTGCATTTCATCCTGATAGAGCCTGGCCCGATCACCACCAAAATTCGTGAAAACTCCGTGCCTAATTTCGAGCGTTGGATCGATTGGGAGGCTTCTCCGCGGGTGGAACAGTATCGCGACGAGCTGATGAAGAGGCTATATGGTACGCCACCACCGATGCGCTTTGAACTGCCAGCTTCGGCTGTGACCGACGTTCTCATCAAGGCGCTGGAATCCCCGCGTCCGCGCGCGAGGTATCGCGTGACCAGACCGACAAAGTTTATGGCGCTGGCAAGACGACTGCTGACGACACGCGCCCTGGACCGGCTGATCTTGAAAAACGGATAGTCACACTGTCGATCACGGCATAGCAGGTCCGCGACCGCGTCCCAGGGTAGGCCAGCAGAGTTCGAAAACCAAAATTATCCTATGTTATTGCGCCTACCCTTCACTATGGTAGCGACCGCGCGGTTCAAAGTGCGAGGACACTATGCGCCAACCAGTTAGACTTGCCGTTGTTGGCGCAGGCCTTGTGGGGCAACGCCACATCTCGGCGATTTGCGATCTCGACGATGACATTCAACTGGCCGCCATCGTCGAACCGCAAGAGATATTCGCCCCGCCAGCCCCGGTGTTTACCTCGATTGAACAGATGTTCGAGCGTGTCATGCCCGATGGCGTGATCCTGTCTACCCCGACACCGCTCCATGTCTCAGGCGGGTTCGCATGTGTTTCGCGCGGGGTCCCGGTTCTGATCGAAAAACCACTGGCCACCTCTGCCGATGAAGCCCGTCAGCTGACCACAACAGCGGCGGAACGCGAGGTGCCCTTGCTGGTGGGCCATCACCGTCGACATAACCCACTGATCCGACGCGCGGCCGAGCTGATCAAAGAAGGCACAATCGGCGAGCTTCGCGCTGCGCAAGTCACCTGCTGGTTCTATAAACCGGACGATTATTTCGAGATTGCCCCGTGGCGCAAGAAACAAGGGGCCGGTCCGATTTCAGTGAACCTGGTGCATGATGTCGATCTAATGCGGTATTTCATGGGTGAGGTCGTCTCGGTCCAAGCGCAAATGGCCCCCTCGCGCCGCGGCTTTGAAAACGAGGACTTGGCCGCAGCGCTTCTACGTTTTGACAGCGGTGCGCTTTGTACCATCACTGTTTCAGACAGTGTGGTGTCGCCTTGGAGTTGGGAACTCACCTCCAATGAGCATCCGATTTATCCCAATACAAACGAATCCTGCTATCTTCTCGGCGGCTCGAAAGGGGCTTTATCGATACCTGATATGCGGCTTTGGCATCACGAGGGTGGCGAAGATTGGTGGAAGCCGATCAAATCAAGGTCGACCGAGCATGTTCCTTCTGATCCCCTGATCAATCAGATCATCCATTTTGCGGATGTGATCCGTGGCCTGGACACGCCGCTGGTCAGCGGCGAAGAAGGACTGCGCACGCTTCACGTCATTGAAGCGATTCAACAAGCTGCCATCAATCAAGAACTGATCACGCTCACTAACAGCGGGGCGGTGGAGCCAAAACTCGCGATACAAGAGTGATCGGTTTGAAGAGTTTGGGTTCCATGAACTGCAAAAACACCATTGCCCTGGATTAGGTCTTTTGCTGCTCTGCCAGGAGCGACAGACTTCCTACCCTCAGACGAAAGTTTGGTGCGCACCGTCACAGCATCGCGGTCAAAGCTGATCTAAGCCTCGCAACGAGGCCAATCGCACAAAGACCCGCTGTCAAAAAGACAACCCCGGAAGGCAAAGGCACTGGAGCCTGGCAGCGAAAACGATGTTAAGGCGCGGGAAACGGAGCCATTTACGGTGTCGCCACCGCACAGCCCCGTGTCACCGAGCGTCACAAGCCTTCCACTCGTCGTGTTGATCGGCCCGGGCAAATAGCCCACCAACGAAGCTGCCGCTAAGGATTGAAAAAAGTGGCCTCGCTGTGTTGCGCGCGTAGAGGGATACAAAACAAATTTGTTTCGCCACCAATGGTAATTTCTGCAGAGTTGATCGTCACTTTGTGTCCATAGAAGCGACCACTTTGTCTTGAACTTCAATCAAATCATGAGTCGGTCCGGGTCGGGCCTAACGACCCGGATCAATCTGCGCTCAGCGATTGTAATCTGGCAGCTCTCCTTGGAGATGGTAGCGGTGCCGGTCGGCAAGGATTTGTTCTCTGGTCAAGCCAATGTCTTGCAACATGTAATCCGACATTTCTAAGAACCGCTTGAACTGGCGATTGACCCGGCGCCGCTTTGCGAAATGAAACCACCACGCGCCTAGGGCGCGCTTGATCCGCTGCGGTACGCTTTGCTGTTTGCGGGGGTCAAAGGCCGGGCTATGGGGCAGGCCATGGGTTGTCTGCGTCTGCATTTCTTACTCCAGTCAATAGGTTACCAGTCCACCGCAGCTGTTGCGGAGGGCGCCTTGGTCTGATGTTCCTAGGCTGTAGGACCGGTTTGTGATGCGGCTCGGTGTGGTGAGCTTGGGCGGTTTCTAGCCGGACACCTCTGCGAAGGGGTCGCGATATTTCCGCATCTTGAAAGAAATTCTCGCAACTTGTGGCATTTTTTGCGAGAGTTACGCGCACAAACGGAGGCGACGCGCACGTTATGGAAAAACTCGATAGTTTTGACCGTCAGATCCTTTCGCTAATGGAAATAGATGCGCGCCAGAACGGGCAGCAATTGTCAGAGGCGATCGGGTTGTCGCCAGCAGCCTGTCTGCGCCGGTTGCAGCGGCTTAGAAAAATCGGCGCGATTGAGCGTGAGGTGGCGATCGTGAACCCCGCCTACAGGCGCAAGGGCACGCAGATCATCGTGCCCCTGACAATTGAGCGTCAAAACCTCAAGCGGATCGATAGTTTGATGAGACGCTTCAGCAACCATCCAGATGTGGAACATGTATGGGCAGTGACCGGCAATGACGACATCGTGCTGCAATTGAATTGTGAGTCGATGGATTCCTACTCTGAATTCGCAGATGAGTTTCTCTTTGAACCGCCCGTTGAGGGTTTTCTGAGCCTCGTGGTGATCAAAGAGATCAAGCGTGAACTGCCCCGGGCGCAGGATTAAAGGGACCCCGGGTCACCGAGACGAGCAAAGGCTTTCAATGTGTAAAGCCTTCTCCTTCAGGTGGCACGTTCGACAAAGGCCAGCTTACGACGCCAGTCTTGAACCGTTTCAGAAACTCTGCGTCCTGCCCAACACCGCCAGCTTTACGCGCGCACCGATTGCGCAGATGATCAGATAGGCCACGGCGGAGGAGCCATGAAGAATCCAAGAAACCTCTTTAAAGCGGCGCTCAGTGATGGGCGCCACCAGCTGGGGATCTGGAACACAATCGGCGGGAATGTTGTGCCAGAGCTTCTCAGCGGCGCGGGGTTTGATTGGGTCTTGGTCGATTGTGAGCATTCGGCGATTGAAACTGTTGAGGTTCTGCCAGCCCTACAATCCATCGCGGCGCAAAGCGACGTATCCGCGGTGGTGCGCCCGGCGACCAATGACGACGTCCTGATCAAGCGGTTGTTGGACATGGGCGCGCAGACACTGCTGCTGCCCTATATCGAAACCGTCGAAGAGGCAGAGCGCGCCGTATGTGCCATGCACTACGGCCCCAAAGGCAGACGCGGAATGGCGGGCATGACCCGCGCGACGCGGTATGGACAGGTCGAGAACTACTTCACAACAGCGGAGGAAGAGCTCTGCCTGCTGCTTCAGATCGAAACCGTGCGAGGCTTGTCGAATATCGACGCGATTGCGGCGACTGAGGGGGTCGACGCGATCTTTTTCGGGCCCGCGGATTTGAGCGCGAGTATGGGGCTATCGGGGCAAGTCACTCATCCGGACGTCACCGGCGGGATCATGCGGGCTGGCGCGAAGCTTTCAGCGAAGGGTGTCCCTTGGGGCACAATGATGCTGGACCCAGCACTCGCGCGCGAATTTATTTCAGCCGGTTGCTCTTACACAGCGGTCGGTGTCGACATGGTCCTGCTTGCCAATGCGGTGCACGCACTGCGACAAGAGTTCGAGTAATAGCGAGACTCCAGTAGGGCGAGGGATCTTCATGTGTGGCAGACTGGTCGGGGGGCATATGACCCAAGCGCAGATGCTCGCCATCATCGAGGGGTTTCTCTATGGAACGCCGCGGATCGACCCTGATGCCCCGCCTCTAGTCGAGGGATACAACATCAAGCCAACCCAACAAGTGGGGATGATCTTCGATCAGGACGGCGATCCTGTCCTGTCGACAGCCCGGTGGTGGCTCGTGCCCAGCTGGCACAAGGGCAGCTTGAAGGATTGGAAGGCCACCACCTTCAATGCCAAAATCGAGACCGCACGTGAAAAACCCACCTTCTCGCGCCCCTGGCAAAACGGGCGTTGCTTGATCCCAGCCTTGGGCTACTACGAATGGACCGGCACGAAGGGCAAGAAACAGCCGTGGTATATCACCGTGGAACGCAATGCGCCGGTGATGTTTCTGGCCGGGCTCCAGTCGACGCGCCCGGATGGGTTGCGGTCTTGTACAATCCTCACACGCGCAGCGGATGCAGATCTCACACGGCTGCACCCTCGCATGCCGGTGATCCTGACACCGGAGGAATGTCTATCTTGGCTGCAAAGAACAGAGGACGATGCCAGTGTGATCACAAAGTATGGAACCGGTTGGTCCGGGCGCTTTCGCGCGCATCCTGTGCAACGCTTTGGCATCAAAGATGATGGGCCGGAATTGATCGAACCCGAAGGTTTCGCTGTATAAGCAATTAAGACGCATCACGTTGCGCGGCTAGAAGCCAAGCGTACAGGCAACGGCACGGTTCCAGGCATCGTATTTTGCCTGTCTCTCTTCAGCGCTCATCTCTGGCGTGAAGGTCCGATCTAGCGCCCAGGTCGCGGCAAACTCTTCCTGCGCGGGCATCGCACCAACCTTCATCCCGGCAAGCCAGGCGACGCCCTGTGCGGTGGTCTCTAAAACTTTGGGGCGGTCGACCGGACCATTGATGATATCGGCCAAGAACTGCATGGTCCAATCCGAGGCGCTCATCCCTCCGTCGACGCGCAGCACTGCCTGATCGGCGTGGCTCCCCCAGTCGGAATGCATTGCCTCAAGCAAGTCACGGGTTTGATAGCCAACACTCTCCAGTGCGGCCTTGGCCATATCACTGCGACCAGAGGCGCGGGTCAGGCCAAAGATCGCTCCGCGGCATTCGGGGTTCCAATAGGGCGCGCCCAGTCCGGTGAAGGCCGGCACCATCACAACCTGCTGCGCTGGATCGGCTTTCTCTGCCAAGCCTTGCGTGTCGGCAGCGCTGTCGATGACTTTCAACCCGTCACGGAGCCATTGCACCACTGCCCCTGCGATGAAAATCGACCCCTCTAGTGCATACGTAGGCTTACCATCTAACTGATAGGCAATCGTCGTCAGCAGACTGTTTTGCGAAGTGACCGGGTGATCACCGGTATTCATCAGGGCAAAACACCCTGTGCCATAGGTCGCCTTGAGCATGCCGGGGGCAAAACAAGCCTGGCCGACTGTTGCCGCCTGCTGATCCCCGGCGACACCATTGATCGGGATCGCTCGCCCGAACAGATCGCTGCGGCACAGCCCGAAATCAGAGGCGCAATCATGGACCTCTGGCAGCATCTCCATCGGGATACCCAAAAGATCGCAGATCGAGGTGCTCCACTCCCCTTTCCGAATATCAAAAAGCATCGTTCGCGCCGCATTGGTCGCGTCGGTTGCGTGGGTCTTTCCACCGGTCAGTTTCCACATCAGAAAGCTGTCTACGGTCCCGAAAAGCAACTCACCACGTCGGGCGCGATCACGTGCACCATCGACATGATCGAGGATCCAATTCAGTTTGGTGCCTGAGAAATATGGATCAAGCAGAAGGCCGGTCTGTTCGGTGAACATCGGCTCATGCCCGGCCTCTTTCAGCTCTTTGCAGAACTCCGCCGTGCGGCGGTCTTGCCAAACAATGGCGTTGTAAATCGCTTGCCCGGTATTTTTGTCCCAGACCACCGTGGTCTCACGCTGGTTGGTGATCCCGATAGAAACGATGTCGGCCACATCGATCCCTGCCCGCTCGATCACCGCCCGACAGGTTCCAGCAGACGAGGCCCAAAGATCTTCGGGGTCATGCTCGACCCAGCCAGAGTTTGGAAAATGCTGATCGAACTCGGTTTGAGAGGTCGCCAGAGGCACCAGCGCCTCGTTGAAGATAATCGCTCGGGTTGAGGTCGTTCCCTGATCGAGAGCAAGCACGTATTTCATTGGTCTGACTTCTTGGAGTTACGGCCGTTGAGACGGTCTTACATTAGTCCGATCAAGGACGCAGTGCCATCTCGCTCTCGGCGGAGGAGAAAGACAAGGGGGGACGCGCAGACGTAACGCGGTTGCACGCCCCCAGATCAATGGAAGGTCCCTAAGCTTACTGCTGCCAGGACTTGATCAACTCGTCATAAGAGACGGTCACCGGTGTCGGCTTTTCGTTGTCCAGTTTCGCTTTCGGAGCGCCAGGCTGGCTAAGCCATGTTTCTGGGTCCTGCTCATCATTCATGACCGGGCCAAGATCGCCTTGAACGCCTGCGCGCTCGAGACGCTCAAGCACCGCTTCCTGATCCGCACAGAGGGCGTCAAGCGCTTCCTGAGCGGTTTTCGCGCCGGACATCGCATCGCCGATATTCTGCCACCACAGCTGCGCCAAACGAGGGTAGTCCAAAACTTGGGGGTCTGATCGAGTTCTATCGCTCGCCAGCCCGCGTCCGTTGGTCGCCAACCGGCACCAATGTTCCAGACTACCCTCGTTTGGCGCAGCTGTGGTGGCAGAATATCGGCGATGCGATGTCCGGCG
>JBCDGN010000115.1:0-11242 GCA_038751255.1 Pseudomonadota bacterium | reverse complement strand
GCCGAGGCCGACCACCTCTTCCGCATCCTCAAAGGTCTGCGGGATGAAGGCAAAACCATCATCATGATCTCGCGCAGCTTATGCGTGATCAGGATTATGGTTTTTCCCTGCGCCTTCAAACCGTTAAGAATGCGAAAAAGATGATCGGCCTCAGACGGCGTAAGAACACCTGTGGGCTCGTCCAAGATCAATATATCGGCCTGTCGGTACAACGCTTTGAGAATTTCAACGCGCTGCTGGTGGCCGACGCTGAGATTTTCGATCAGCGCATCGGGATCGACATTGAGCTCATATTCGCGGGACAATTCCCCCAAGAGTTCCCGCGCCTTGGCAAGCGACGGACGCAGCAACGCGCCGTCTTCTGCACCTAGAACAACGTTCTCAAGCACAGAGAAATTCTCAACCAGCTTGAAATGCTGGAACACCATGCCGATGCCCGCATCAATCGCGACATGACTGTCGGTAATCTCGGTGCGGTCACCCTTGATCCAGATCTCACCGGAATCGGCTGTGTAAAACCCATAAAGGATCGACATCAGCGTCGATTTGCCAGCGCCGTTTTCGCCGATGATCCCATGGATCGTTCCGGGCTGGACCTTAAGCGAGATGTCCCGGTTTGCTTGAACCGGGCCAAACGCTTTGGAAATGCCCTTTAACTCAATCGCCGGAGCGACGGCTTGGCCGCGCTCCGGATCGCTGGCACTCATACGAGGCGGCCCTTATTCGACGGGGCAGCTATCGTCGCTGGTGTAGTCGTGCACCACCAGCTCACCCGAAATGATCTTATCCCGAGCGGCATCCACTGTGGTTTGTATCTCTGTGGTGATCAGTGCTTCGTTGAACTCATCGATCGCAAAGCCGACGCCGTCATTTGACAGATCCATGACGAACACGCCGGACTTGAAATCGCCGGTCGCGGCTTCTTGAAAGGTGTCGAACACCGCGTTGTCCACACGCTTGGTCATCGAGGTCAGGACAGAGCCGGGATGCAGGTAGTTTTGGTTGCTGTCCACGCCGATGGAGTAGACCCCCGCATCAGCCGCGGCTTGCAAGATCCCGACCCCAGTTCCCCCAGCGGCGGCATAGACGACATCTGCACCTTGCGAGATTTGCGATTTGGTCAACTCACCGCCCTTGACTGGGTCATTCCAAGCGGTCGGCGTCGTCCCAGTCATGTTTTGGATAACCTTGGCGTCGGCATTCACCGCTTTGACGCCTTGAACGTAGCCACAGGCGAACTTGCGGATCAGGGGCACATCCATACCGCCAACGAAGCCCACCGTACCAGTTTTTGAAGCCATGGCCGCGATCATACCCACCAGATAGCTGCCCTGATGTTCGGCAAAGCTGATCTGTTTGACATTGGGCATATCCGGCAGCCAATCGACATCGACGATCGCGAAATTGGTGTCGGGGTAATCTGGCGCCACTTTTTCAAGGGTCGATGCATTGGCAAAACCAAGCGCCATCACAGGGTTTGCCCCGCGCTCTGCCATACGGCGCATGTTCTGTTCGCGCTGTGCTTCGGACTGCAATTCGGTTTCCCGAAAAGACCCGCCGGTTTCCTCGGACCAGCGCTGCGCGCCGTTGAAGGCGGCTTCGTTAAAGCTCTTGTCGAATTTGCCGCCCAGATCGATGATCAGTCCAGGTTCGGCCAGTGCCGCGCCCGCCCAAAGTGCCAGAGCCGAGACGGTCCCTAGTGTTTTCACGACAAACCCCATAATTATTCCCCTCTGTTGCAGGCCGTTAGTGGCTCAATTCGCTATACGAGACATTCAGATAAGGCCGCAGCGCCGAAAGACGGTCAACTGGATTCTGGGGTTTGAGGGACAGTTCGCGCGGTCAACTCTTTGCGGAGCACAATTGCATCGCATCGCGACCCATCGGGTCGGCGGTAATATCCCATACGCTGCCCCGCTTGGACGTAGCCTGCACTATGATACAGCGTGATCGCGATGCGGTTGTCCGAAGCAACCTCCAAGAAAGACATCGAAGCCCCTTTTTCGACAGCCGTTCTCTCGTAGTCTGTCAGCAAATGCGCACCGTGGCCCTTACGACGATGATCCGGATCGATTGCCAAGGTCAGCAATTCCGCCTCGTCGGCAACCGCACGTCCAATGGCCAAACCGAAGGGACTGAGGCAGAGAAAGCTCAATGGGTTTGCCAAATGCACTTCAAAATCAGCGGCGCACCAGGGCCTAGGCGTGGTAAAGCAACGCCCATGCAGTGACGCCATCGTCTCAGGTGTCACGTCAAGATCTTTGGTGGCGCCGCGGCAGGCACTGCATCGGCTGGTCTGAGGTAAAGAGGCGCCGGGCGTGGTTGAACGCGACCGAGCTTGGTTATCGCAATTTGACCGATGGCATCCGCCAATGGGCATAAGGGGCTTTTCAAGCGCCCATCACACCGCGCCGCTGCGCTGGCCGCGGCGCTTCCGACACAGGATGCTCCGTTCGGCAAAGCAAGCCGGGCGAAGTCTTCTGCGTTGATGAGTTGGGGCTCTGATCCGCCGCTGTCCTCAAAAACCTGAAGATAGAAGGCGTCTCGGCGCGCATCGAGGCAGACCACGACTGGCCGCGGAAGGCCGTAGGCCAATGCCTCGAAACTCGTCACACCAATCGCGGGCGCGCCGGTGGACAGGGCCAAGCCTCGCGCCGCAGCGACCGAGATCCGTATTCCGGTAAAATTCCCGGGACCAACACCGACCCCAATGGCCGAAATATCAGCAAAACTTGCGCCGTTATCCTTCAGCAGTTCTTCAGCCAATCCCAGCAATCGCTCGGCTTGACCCTTTGCCATCCCCTCGATCCGGCTGTCTTTGACGCGACCGCCCTCAATCAATGCCGCGGCGCAATGGGGTCCGGACGTGTCAAAGGCCAAAAGGAGTGGGTCAGACACCGACCGGTCGGACCTCGAGAACTTCTGGGATATAATGACGAAGCAGGTTCTCGATCCCCATTTTCAATGTCAGTGTTGAGGACGGGCATCCGGCGCATGCACCTTGCATGTGCAAATAAACGATCCCTCGGTCGAAACCATGGAAGGTGATATCGCCACCGTCTTGAGCCACAGCAGGTCGGACGCGCGTGTCGAGCAGCTCTTTGATTTGGCCAACAATCTCTGCATCCTCGCCACTATGCTCGGCATGACCACCGCTTTCAGCGGCGCCCTCCATAGCGGGGTCTCCGGACTGGTAATGCTCCATAATGGCGCCAAGGATCGCGGGCTTGATGTGATCCCACTCGGTCGCTTCAGTCTTGGTGACAGTGACGAAATCGCTGCCCAAGAAAACGCCCGAGACCCCATCCACGGCAAAGACGCGCCCTGCGAGCGGCGAGTTTCCAGCACTCTCGGGGGAGGGGAAGTCAGCGGTTCCAGCCTCCAACACCAGTTTTCCCGGCAAGAATTTCAACGTTGCGGGATTGGGCGTGGCTTCGGTTTGGATAAACATGGACCTGTCTCCTTTGCGCTTTCCATATGAAAGCTGTTCCCCGCACTGTCAAGATTTTAGAATCATTCTAATCGAGTAGATTAGCAGACCGTCTCAAGCTCTTCCTTGCTGAGCGCACCCGGCACCACCGTAAAGGGGATCGGCAGGTTCCCTGCTGCTTTACAAAGCTTGGTCACAAGAGGTCCCGGGCCGCCATTATCGGTGCCAGCACCGAGCACCAACAAGCCGATTTCGCTATCGTCTTTGATCTGAGACAATATCTCGGACACCATCTCGCCCTCTCGGATGACCAATTCTGGATCTATGTTTTGGCGCGACCGCATCCATTTGGCAAAGACCTCGTAATGGACCTCGATCCGTTCGCGCGCCTCTTCACGCATGATCTCGCCCACACCGATCCAGTGGCTAAACTCTTCAGGTGGAATGATCGACAGGATCTGTACGCCCCCGCCGGTCCGCGCCGCGCGCATAGCGGCAAAACGCATCGCATTGAGGCACTCTTGACTATCGTCCAGCACAACCAGAAATTTGCGCATCTCAAGTCTCCTAAGCGGAGTTAGCCGATTGGGCGCGCCTCTGGCAACCGTCAGGCGGCGCTCGCCTGTCCCGCTGAATGCGCCCAATCCCAGTAAAGCTTTCGCGCCCGCAGCGCCAGCGGCCCGATCTCATAGCTCGTGCCGTCGAATTCGCGAACCGGTGTGATCTTCTGCAGATTGCCGGTCTTAAAAACCTCATCGGCGTTATGAAAATCCTCAAAGCTCAGGGTCGCCTCGTGCACTTTGATCCCATCAGCGCGAAGGTTCTTGATATGTCGTTGGCGGGTGATCCCGTTCAGAAAGGTGCCATTGGGCTTGGGTGTGAATACCTCACCATCCTTGGCCATGAAGATGTTTGAGACAGCTGTTTCAGCGACATTCCCCCAAGGATCCGCCGCGATCACGTTGTCATAGCCCTTGGTGCGAGCTTCGGCGAGCATCCGTGCGCTGTTGGGATAAAGACACCCGGCTTTCGCATTGGCCACCGCGGTCTCCAAGGTGGGCCGGTGAAACCGCGTGCGGGTCAGCCGGACCGACGCTTCGGGCGCGGCCATGGGCATCACTTCCAAACAGATGCAAAACCCCACCGCGGGGCCATTGAGGATCGCCATATGAATATTGTCGATGCCCCAATACATCGGCCGAATGTAAAGCGGGGTGTCTCTTGGATAGGCGGAGATACCTTCCCACGCGATATCATGGATGTCTTGCGCGCTGTGGCTCGGCTCCAACATCATGGCACGCGCGGAGTTGTTGACCCGCTCGCAATGGGCCATCAGGTCCGGCGCAACACCGTTTACATAGCGAGCCCCATCAAACACCATAGAGGCCAACCATGCCGCATGATCGCCTGCGCGAATGACAGCGAGATCTTCGTTGTGCCATTGGCCTTGATAGTAGGTGCGAATATCGGTCCCGGCTGCCATTGATCCAACCTCAACTAAGCAAGAGCTTAAGATTAATCGGCAATCGCAGCTCAGTCCAGAGGCAGCTTTGGGCGGCTCGCCTGAAGGGCGAAAAAGCGAACCCTAACCGTTTGTCCTGTTCAGCCCGCCACAACCGGAGGTGATAGCCGGGCGCCGCGGACCTGACGCTGCCAGATGCGCAAGACCCGACGCGGCGCTCCCGAAAAGATCAGCCCACCATGCCAACAATCTCGTAGGTCCGCTTCAGGATCGGCGTTGCGATCTCGCGCGCGCGCTCTGCCCCGTCAGCCAAAACGGCATCGATCGCGGTGCTGTCATCCATAAGCCGGGCCATCTCGCCTGAAATTGGTGCGAGTTTCTCCACCGCCAGCTCAGCAAGAAGCGGCTTGAATTCGGAGAATGACTTTCCACCAATCTCGCCCATCACGCTCTCAAGATCGCTCTCCGCCAAGGCGGCATAGATATTGACGAGGTTGCGCGCTTCTGGACGTGCCTCTAGGCCGTCCGCTTCGAACGGCAAAGGCTCAGGATCGGTCTTCGCCTTGCGGATCTTCTTCGCAATCGTATCGGCGTCATCCGTCAGATTGATCCGGCTCATATCAGAGGGATCGCTTTTCGACATTTTCTTGCTGCCATCGCGCAGGCTCATCACGCGGGTCGCGACCCCTTCGATCACCGGCTCGGTAATGGGAAAGAAATCAACTCCGAAATCATTGTTAAATTTCATCGCGATATCGCGCGTCAGCTCCAGATGCTGTTTTTGATCCTCGCCCACCGGCACCTTGGTGGCATGGTAGGCCAAAATATCTGCGGCCATGAGATTGGGATAGGTAAAAAGCCCCACGCTGGCATTCTCGCGGTTCTTGCCGGCCTTGTCCTTGAATTGCGTCATCCGGTTCAACCAGCCCATTCGTGCGACACAGTTGAAAATCCAGCCAAGCTGGGCGTGTTCCGGCACCTGGCTCTGGTTGAAAAGGATCGACCGGGTCGGGTCGAGGCCCGACGCAATATAGCTTGCCGCCAATTCACGGGTGGCGTTTTTCAATGCCTCAGGTTCCTGCCAGACCGTAATCGCGTGCAGATCCACGATGCAATAAATAGTCTCGATCCCACTATCCTGCATCTCAACAAAGCGCTTCACCGCTCCAAGGTAATTCCCAAGCTGTAGGTGGTTGGTCGGCTGAATTCCCGAAAACACACGCGGTGTGAACCCGGCATTGGGATCGGTGCTGGGGTCGGCCTGGGGCTGCGTTTGGACCGCATCCATGAAAAGTCTCCAATCTGGCGGGGTGGCGTTTTGATGCGGGTTTGCGTATCGCTCGGCCCGGCGAGGGTCAACAGAGGGAAGCGACAGTGATGACGGATCAGCCCGCGGTGAACCCGATGCCAGCCTCCGTGATCGCCCTGGCCACCGTCATTTTCGGGCTGGAGATCCTTTTCATGCTTGCCGACCGCGGCATCATCGGCGGCGCCACGGGCGAGATGATCCGGATCAACGCCATCGAACAATACGGGTTCTTCGGCAATGCGGTGGACTGGATGCTGCAGAACCGCCGTTTTCCGCCGGAGCTTTTGCTTCGCTTCGTCACCTACCCGTTCCTGCACTTCTCTTTTCTGAACGCGTTGATGGCCTGCGTCTTCATCCTCGCGCTTGGAAAGATGGTGGCCGAGGTCTTTGGCAATCTGGCCATGCTGGCGATTTTCTTTACCGCCACAATCATCGGGGCCTTAGCGTTTGGTGTGTTTACCGACAGCCAATTTCCACTCGTCGGCAGTTTTCCCGGTGTTTATGGATTGATCGGCGGCTTCACCTTTCTGATTTGGGTGCGCCGCAAAGCGCTTGGTCAGAACCAAATCACCGCGTTCAGCTTGATCGGGATACTGCTTGGCATTCAGCTTCTTTTTGGTCTTTTTCTTGGCAGCCATGGCGACTGGATTGCCGACATCACCGGATTTCTCGTGGGGTTTGGCCTGAGCTTTCTGTTCGTGCCCGGTGGCTGGGCGCGCCTGCGCGAAGCGATCAGAAAACGCTAATCGGGATCTGGGTCGGGGGACAAAGTCAGCGGCGCTTTCTTGGTGAGATCTGCCACCGACAAAGGCGCGTCAGGCCGCGACAGCCGGTAGCGTGTCACCCAAAAAAGCCGATGCTCTGCGCGCGTGACCGCCACATAGGCCAGACGTTTCCACAATGGCAGACCGGCCTCGCTTCGCCCGGCACGTGCCGCAGCATAAAGATCGGGCGCAAAAACCTGCACCTCTGACCATTGCGACCCTTGGGCTTTGTGGATCGTGACAGCTGCGCCATGCAAGAAAGCAGCCCCCATATGCGCGGCCTCAGGGATGAAAGGCTCTTCTTCGCCGGGCAGTTCGATTTTAATGATGGACGCGGCCGAAACTTGCGGCTCGGGCGCGCCAAAGACATGCAGCCTTGCAAATCCCGGTCGCGAGCCCGGTCCGAGATAGACGACCTGAGCGCCCTTGATCAGACCGCGCGCCTCCAGATCGAGACGTTTTTTGCGATGCTTCAGGGGCAGTTCGATCCCATCACAAATCAGCGGCTCGCCCGGCACCAGAGCATCCGTCGGGGCGCCGTATGCAGATCGAAAGGCTTGAATGAGGCGCACGCGGGTCGCGTTTCGCCACACCAAGACCGGTGCACGCGCCATAGGTGCCGCATCGGCGCGCCCGGCAACCACCACACGGTCATCTTCTGCCGCCTTCTCTTCGACCAAGTGTTCGAACGCTTCAAAACTCATCTCGGGATCGCCCAAGGCATGGGCCAGATCAAGGATCGGGCTATCGCCGCTTTGTCGGTGAACGCGTGATAGGCTCAACCGTCGTGCGTCGGGAAATCGGTCGAACACCATCTCGCCCGACTGGCCCACAGGGGCGAGCTGCGCAGGGTCGCCAAACAGGACCAGTGTCGGGAAAATCTCTTGAAGGTCCTCAAACTGACGCTCATCCAGCATCGAGCTTTCATCCACAAAGCCAATGTCGAGCGGCTCATCTCGTCTCTTCCAACCTGTGATGAAATCAGATCCCCGTAGCCCCGCCGCAGCCAAAGCGGCAGGGACAGAATTATGCGTTTCAAAGAAAGCCTTTGCCCGATCCAAGGACTGCGCGTCCAATACCTCACTCTCGGGGCGCGTCGCATGCCCAGTGAGCCATTCAGCGATGCGTTCGTATTCTGGATCATAGACGGGCGTGTACAGAACCCGGTGGATCGTCGTTGCTGGCACACCGCGCTGGCGTAGGACCGAGGCCGCTTTGTTTGTCGGCGCTAAGATGGCAAGGCTGCGTTTTTCTTTGCGGCGATTGCTCTCGTAATCGCGGGAGATGATCTCCGCCCCTGCGGCGACCAAAGCCTTGTAGAGACGCGCCAGCAGAAGGGTTTTGCCAGAGCCCGCCTTTCCGATAATGGCCATTGGCGGGGTCTCGACAGGTTGTGGTATCGACACTTTGCCTGTGTCTATATCGATACCGGCCTGACCTAACAGCGCTGAGACTTTGCGAAAGGCCGCAGACTGATCCTCTGACAGGGAGACATTGATCGTCTGTTCCATGGCGCGGACCATAGGGATGGTGCCCGCCAGTGGCCAGGGGCGTTACGCGGATCTCACATGTTTGGCGATTTGGGTCACGCTTGGGGTGAGATCAAACACGCGGTGGTACCACATCCGCGACTGAGCCCGTGGGATACGTGAGCGCTCCGCAACCTTGTTGGCAGTGCTTTCCGAGAAGCTCCAAAGCCCGACGCTGATCGCGTCCCGGCCGACGCCTTCTGTAGACATGATCATGGGTTCCCATCCGAGGCGGCCATAGATGCGCACCATACGGGCGTCGAAAACGCCTATGGAGAATGTCAGGTCATGGCCGAGGCCAAATTCAATCCCAGCCAGCAGGAGAGCGGCAGAGACATGGGGCGCGGCACCGCGAGAGAGACAAAATCGCGTGCATTCCCAGATCTTATCGTTCCGAATGGGTCGGCCCTGGAGCAGGTGAACGAAGTGATCGTTAACCATTGTGGGACCGGTGGTCGGCAAAATGCGCATGGAGCCGCCATGGCTGCCATCCTCATTTTCCCAGATCACATAGATCGGATTGAGATCATCGTAGTCATCGCGTTCTTCGCCAGTGACGCTGTCGACGCTGACCTCCCATCCTAAACGCGTGCGAAATTGGTCTGCGCGATCGCGGAACATGGTTTCATGAAGCTTTGCGAAGCGCGGCAGGTCGCGAGCGGCGATGTAACGTATCATGGTTTGCTACCCCGTAGGTTGAAAATCTGTCCGGGGAGACAATCGGTGAGAGATGGTTAACAGATTAACACCTGAGCGTGCGCCGCGTTAACCTTTCGTTTACAAATCGATTAGGCCTTGGGAAAGCGCCTGTGCGACGGCGTGGGTTGTGTTCTGAGCACCGAGTTTGGTTCGGGCCGCTTCTATGTAAACGCGCAAAGTATGTTCTGAAATTTTAAGGCTTTCTGCGGCCTGGGACCGTGTGTAGCCCGTCGCCAAGAGGCTGAGTGCGTCAATCTCTCTGGGAGAGAGGCGCGCCTTTGGGCGAATGTCGGAGACTTCGGCCAGTTCAGATGCCTTTTGGTTAATGAAATGCGCGACCAACATGAGGTCTTCGCGATACTGCAGACTGAACTTTGCCCAAGAATCTTCGGACCGACGCGCACTAACAGTAAACAGCGCGAACTGACCCGACAGGCCGCGCACCGGTATTGACAAGCCCTGGTTCCCGACGCCGGCATCCAACGCTTCTGCTCGGAAAGTCTTAATGCTGTCATTGTTCCAATTCAGCATACGCCAGTCGAGTGGGTTAAACCGGGTGTAGCAGCTTTGGACCACAGGATCGATGCGCGCATATTGTTCTTCAAGATACCGATCAACCCACGAGGAGTCATAGGTCAGCGCTGCGTATTGCGCGCCGCCGCTGTCCACCGCGTGGTAGACCACGTGGTCGACATCGTAGATATCGCGCACTTTTAACACCGCCTGTTGGAGATCCTCACGAGTGCGGACTTGCTCCAGAGAGGCAACGTGTCTTTCCAGGTTCTTCGACATGTTCCGGTGCCCCGTCGCTATGTCGGCTAGCAGTGGTAGCAATTTCCGCAGCAGCAACCATCATCGTGTCGTCTAGATGCTCGACCAATCGGTCGAGGCCATTGCTTTGTGCGAAGACCTTAAGATCTGCTAGCACGTTAATTACCCAATTATGGTGCATTTTTGTTCTCGCTCAGAGTAGTTAACAGCGCCTTAATTTTCAACCTTGGCGTGAGACAACAGTGACATGAGCGGGCCAACCGGTACTACTCACTAAAAATGGGGAGGGTAAAGCCTTCAGCGGTAAGTTTATGCTTAGAAAATTAAAAATCCCGCCCCTGCATAGTTAGAGGCGGGCTCGCAAATTCAGACCAGCAAAGGTTTAACTGCCGATTAACGGCCTCCCCGCGCTTCAAGCGCATCTTCTAATGTGCGCAACCCGGTTTTCGGTGCCTGGACCAGCACAGCCATGTTCCCGGGCTTGTGCTCGTTGCGCATCATCTTCATGTGCGCTTCTGGGATATCCGTCCAAGGCAGCACTTCGGACATGCAAGGGTCCAAACGTCGTTCGACCATCAGCTTATTCGCTGAGGCTGCTTGCTTGAGATGTGCAAAATGGCTGCCCTGTAGGCGCTTCTGGTGCATCCACATGTAACGCACATCGAATGTACAGTTAAAACCGGTCGTGCCCGCACAGATCACCACCATACCGCCTTTTTTGCAGACGAATGTGGAGACCGGAAATGTGGCCTCGCCGGGATGTTCAAAAACGATATCGACGTTATTGCCTTTGCCAGTGATGTCCCAGATCGCTTTTCCGAACCGACGGGCCTCTTTAAACCAGTCATTGTATTCGGACGTGTTAACCTTCGGTAATTGACCCCAGCATTTGAAATCGCGCCGGTTGATCACACCTTTCGCACCGAGGCCAAGCACGAAGTCTCGTTTGTCCTCATCTGAAATCACTGCGATCGCGTTCGCCCCAGCGGTGTTGATCAGCTGGATCGCATAAGACCCCAAACCGCCAGATGCGCCCCAGACCAACACATTCTGGCCAGGCTTCAACTCGTGCGGGTGGTGGCCGAAAAGCATCCTGTAGGCTGTGGCAAGCGTCAGTGTATAGCAGGCCGATTCTTCCCAAGTCAGGTGGCGCGGGCGCGGCATCAATTGCTGTGCCTGAACGCGCGTGAACTGTGCAAAAGACCCGTCCGGCGTTTCATAGCCACAAATGCGCTGACTGGAAGAATGCAATGGCGGCGATCCGATGTTTTCTCCCAG